>NZ_JBEZNG010000007.1:0-429752 GCF_040653035.1 Streptomyces malaysiensis subsp. malaysiensis | reverse complement strand
CGCGGACGTTGCACGTCGATGAGCCGTCCAGTCAGGTGGACTGGGCGTCGGGGGATGTGCGGTTGTTGACCGAGGCGCGTGACTGGTCGGGTGTGAGTCGGCCGCGTCGGGCGGGTGTGTCGTCGTTCGGGATCAGTGGGACGAATGCGCATGTGATTCTTGAGCAGGCTCCCGAGCCGGAGTCGGCCGATTCAACGGTGAGCGTGCCGATGGCGGATGTGCCGGTGGTGCCGTGGGTGGTGTCGGGTCGTTCGGCGTCGGTCTTGCGGGCGCAGGCGGCCCGGCTTGCTGCCTATGTGGCAGAGCGTTCTGAGTTGTCGTTGGTCGACGCGGCTCATGCCTTGATGGCGGGGCGTTCGGGTTTGGAGCACCGTGCGGTGGTGGTGGCGGGGGATCGGGCGGGGTTGTTGGCGGGGCTTGAGTCGGTTGCGTTGGGTGATCCGGATGGGCGTGTGGTGGTTGGTGGGGTGGGGTCGGGGAAGGTGGGGTTGGTGTTTTCGGGGCAGGGGTCGCAGCGGGTGGGGATGGGGTTGGAGCTGGCTGATGCGTATCCGGTGTTCGCGGAGGCGTTGGATGAGGTGTGTGCGGAGATCGATCCGCTTTTGGGGGTGTCGTTGCGGGAGGTGCTGGCCGCTGGGGAGGGGGTGTTGGATCGGACGGTGTTTACGCAGGCGGGGTTGTTTGCGGTGGAGGTGGCGTTGTTCCGGTTGGTGGAGTCGTGGGGTGTGCGGGCGGATGCGCTGCTGGGGCATTCGATTGGTGAGGTTGCCGCGGCGCATGTGGCGGGGGTGTTTTCTCTGGCGGATGCGTGTCGGTTGGTGGCGGCGCGGGGTCGTTTGATGCAGGCGTTGCCTGAGGGTGGGGCGATGGTGGCGATCGCCGCCGCGGAGGCGGAGGTTGCCAAGTCACTCGAGGGCTACGAAGGAGTGAGTATTGCAGCAGTCAACAGCCCCTCTTCGGCGGTGGTGTCGGGGGATGAGGACGCGGCTCTGGAGGTTGCCGGGCAGTGGGCGGGCCGGGGGCGTAAGACGCGGCGGTTGCCGGTGAGTCATGCGTTTCATTCGTCGCGGATGGAGCCGATGCTGGAGGAGTTCCGGCAGGTTGCCGAGAGCATCGCGTACTCGCTTCCGCGGATTCCGGTGGTCTCCAATGTGACCGGGGACATCGCGTCGCAGGAGCTGTGTTCACCTGCGTACTGGGTGACGCATGTGCGGGAGACGGTGCGGTTCGCCGATGGGGTGAAGTGCCTTCGCGAGCGGGGTGTGACACGGTTCGTCGAACTGGGACCGGACGGGGCGCTGACGCCCCTGGTGCATGAATGCCTGGACGGCGACGAGACCGCTGCCATGGTCGTGCCGATGCTGCGCAAGGACCGTCCGGAATCGGAGTCCGCCGTCCTGGCCCTCGGCCACCTGTACGCGTCCGGCGGAGAGGTCGACTGGCGGGCCCTGCTCCCTGGCCGCCGCCAGCACGTCGATCTGCCCACCTATGCCTTTCAGCATCAGCGGTACTGGCTGGACGCCGGAGTGCCCAGCCACCTCAGTGGGGCCGACTCGCCCTTCTGGGAGGCCGTGCGGAGCGAGGACGTAGCGTCGTTGGCCGACATGCTGGACGTGGACCAAGAAGCCCTCGCCATGGTGTTGCCCGGACTGGCGTCCTGGTGGGAGCGCCGGGATACGGAGTCGAAGACGACTCGGAACGGTGATGACACGGTCGCCGATGAGGTCGTTTCCGTCCGTGAGCGGCTGGACGGACTCCCGGTCGAAGACCGCAGGGAGGCGTTACTGGACCTGGTCACCAGGCAGGCGGCCGTTGTGCTCGGACATACGTCGCACGGCGACGTTGGTCCGGACGCCGATTTCCTGGAGATGGGTTTCGGGTCCCTCACGGCCGTCGAGTTCCGTAACCGGCTGAACGCGGCGATGGAGATTGATCTGCCATCGACGCTCGTCTACGACTATCCGACTCCCGCGGCGGTGGTCGGCCTGATCGCTGAGCAGGTGTAATACGCCAGGCGGGGTGTCGGGAGTGGTGTTTGCGTGGGCCGGCTCGTCCAGGAGAACGCCGAGTCCGGCGGTCCAGGCCGTTACGCCCGAGGTGTTCGATGAAGCCGTCGTTCGTGTGGAGGACGTGGTCGAGGAGAAGCCGGTCACGTAGCGGATTCGGCGAGAGACGCGTACAACCCCGGCGAATGGCTCGTTCGTACGTGTCCGTGCAGGGCGCCGCGGATACGAGGGTGCCGTCCTCATCCGGACGGCGCCCTCGTATCCGCGGCCCTTCCGGCCGTTTCCCCATGCCGGGGTGGTGTTATCTCGGCGTATCCGTCGCCGTGCCGTTCACCGTTCCGGTGGCCCTCGTGGGGCGCTCCAGGATACCCCGGGTGTCGGGCGGGGTCGGTTCCGGCGTGCCGGTGGTGTGCTGGGAGCCCGTGGACTCGGTGGAGCCGCCGTTCGCGGTGCCGGTCTGCGGTTGCGACGATCCGTTGATCTTCTCGATCGCCTGCCGGGCCTGCTCACCGGGGGAGCGGGCCGCCAACGGGGGTGGGGTAGCGGGCGCGGTGGCCGCGGGCTGGTGCCGTTCCCGCTCGGGCTTGGCGTGGACGCCGATGGGGTGGGTCCCATGGCGCAGCCGGTGGCTGACCGCCTCGTCGAGGCTCACCGGCCGCTGCGCCTGGGCCGCCAGCCGGCCGGCCTCCTGGCCCAGGGCGGCGACCACTTCCCAGGGCAGCTGGAGCACCAGGCGGACTTCGGCGTCGCCATCCGGCAATGCCTGGATGGGCGGGTTGAACCGGTCATTCATGGACGGGGCCTCCGGTCTCGGTAGCGGCCTGTGCGGGCGCCGCGCGTCCCGGGACAGGACGCGCACAGAGTCATACGGAGAACACGCCCCTCATGTTCAGCTGACCGCCGGACGGCCGTCAGGTCTTGCCCACGGCCGTCGGGTCATGCCCACGGCCGTCAGTTTTGCCCACGGCTGTTAGGGCTTGCCCGATGGCCGTCAGGTCATGTCCACGGCTGTCAAGGCTTGCCCACGGCCGTCAAGGCTTGCCCGACGGCCGTCAGGTGTTGCTGAGCAGGATCATGATCGTCGCCAGGATCGCCCCCAGCACCAGGAGGGCGACGCCGTAGACCAGCCGCTGCGACCGCAGCACGGGGAGAAACGCGTCGAGGGAGATCCGGCCGGCTCCGGACAGCGCGAGCCCTGCGGCGCCGAGGCCGATGAGCACCGGGAACTCCACGCCGCCGAAGTAGCCGAGCGGCGTGGAGGAGGCGATGGCGTTGGCCATGGTGGCCGCGACGGCCGCACCCGCGAGCGGGGTGAGCAGCCCCACGACGAGGGCGAGACCGCCGAAGGTCTCGACGAGCCCGGCGATCACGGCCATGGCCTTGGGCGCCGGATAGCCGAATTGCGCGAACAGCACCGCCGTCTTGTCGATGCCCAGACCGCCCCACCAGCCGAAGAGGTGCTGTGCGCCGCGTCCGGCGACGGCCAGCCCGACGCCGATGCGGATGACCAGCAGACCGACGTCATGAGCGAGGAGCACATGTGCCGCGGATCTGGGCGAGGCCGGGGCCGGGGCCGGTGCGGAGGCGTTCTCGTGGTGGGAGTAAGACATGGCGCCCTCGTCTTGCCGGGCTCGGCGCGGATCGCCGAGCCGATATCCGAAATGCACCTTAAGTAATTTTTATTCCACCGGGATGGGAGGTTCAACCCGGACACCCATCAGTGCGGGAGCGGCCTCCGCAGGAGCCGCCGGGTCGTCTCCGGGTCAGAACCAGGAGCACGGCCCCGGCCAGACAGCAGCCTCCGGCCGCCATCAGGGCCGCGGCGACCGCAGCGGTACTCCGTGCCTCGGCGGCGGGCCCGGACAGGGCCACACCCAGCCCCGCCGCGGTGGTGATGACCGTCTTGGTCACTCCCGACGCCTCCCCGGCGCGCTCGGGCCGCACCACCGCCTGGGTCGCGATGAGCGTCAGGGCGCCCGCGATCCCGAGCGCGGCCCCGCACCCCGTGACCGCGACGAGGAAGGCCGGCAGGCTCGTCGCCATGGCGGCGGCGCCGAGCGCGGCCGCCCCCAGCACCAGGGCCGCGGCCATCACCCGCACCGCGTCCGCCGTGCGGATCCGCCCCGCCACCGGCCCGGCCAGCGCCATCGCCGCCGCCGGGGCCAGGAAGGCCGCACCCGCGCCCGTCGCCGACAGCCGCCACGGCCCCTGGAGCGCCAGGGGCACCACGAACAGGAGCACCACGGTCGCGGCATTGGCCGCGGCCCCGGCAGCCGTAAGCGCCACAAAGGGCCGGTTGCCGAACAGGGCCAGGTCCACCAGCGGATTCGCCACCGCCCGCTCATGCCGTACGAAGACGTACCCGAGCGCGACGGCCAGCGCCAGGGCCGTCGCAGAACGGCCGGAGGCCCAGCCCCACAGCTGCCCCCGGTCGACCAGGACCGCGAGCGCCGCGAGTGCGCCGGTGGCCGTGACCAGCCCCGTCATGTCCACGGACGGCGGCGCGGTGGTGTCGCGCGACTCCCCGGCCCGTGCCGCACACCCCACGGCGACCAGCGCGACCGGCACATTCAGCCAGAACACCGCCCGCCAGGACACGGCCTCGGTGAGCACCCCACCGGCGTACGGCCCGCATACGGTGGCCACGCCCCCGATGCCCAGCGCCCGCCCCATGATCCGCGCACGCGTCCCGGGCGGGCAGGCGTTCGTCAGCAGGGCCAGGCCGACCGGCATGGCCACCGCCCCGCCCGCGCCCTGCGCCACCCGCGCGCCCACCAGCACCGGAAGCGACGGGGCCAGCGCACACACCAGCGACGCACCGCCGAACACCGCCAGTCCCGCCGTCAGCAACCGGCGGCGGCCGTACAGATCGCCCAGCCGCCCCGCGCCCGCCATCAGCGTGCCGGCCGCGAGCAGATACCCGCTCACCACCCACTGGAGGCCGCCTCCCGCCGCGCCCAGATCCCGCCCGATCCCGGGCAGGGCCAGATTCAGCGCGAAGGCGTCCAACTGGACACAGAACACGGTCGCCGACACCGCCGCCAGCGCCCATCGCCACGCCGGTCCACCACTTTCCACCGTCATCACCCACTCCTCGGCACCCGATAAGGACAGGTCGCAGAGCGGGGCTGAAAAGAGAGACGAGCGATACGGAAGGAAACGGGCGCGGCCATCACACCCGGGGGAACGGCGATCGGTCAGCGGCGGGGCGGCAGCCGGTGCAGCTCCACGGCGGTCAGCCGCCCGGCCTCGATCGCGGCCGTCATGAACGTACAGTACGGCTGCCGGCGCCGATCGGTGGGGGAGCCGGGGTTGAGCAGCCGCAGCCGTCCCTCGGCCATGGAGTCCCACGGGATATGGCTGTGGCCGAACACCAGCACATCGAGGCCGGGGAACCGCTCGGCGCAGCGCCCCTCCCGGCCCCGCGCCGGTCCGGTCTCGTGCACCACGCCCAGCCGCACCCCCGCCAGCTCGGTCTGGGCCACCTCCGGCAGCCGCGCCCGCAGCTCGGGCCCGTCGTTGTTGCCGTACACCCCGATCAGCCGCCGTGAGCGCTCCTGGAGCAGATCGAGGGTGGCGAGGTCGACCCAGTCGCCCGCGTGGACCACGACGTCGGCGTCCGGCAGCCGCTCCAGCAGCTCATCGGGGAGCCGCTTGGCGCGCCGGGGGAGATGGGTGTCGGACATCAGCAGAAGACGCACATGGCCGACCGTACCGCCGCCGATCCCTTGACGCGGGCATCGACGGAAGAAATAGTGTGCCAAGCGGCACTGTTGACCGGGAGGCTCCCAGGGGGTGGACATGGCAGCGCGGGCACAGGCGCGGACGGCGGAGGAAGCGGCGCGGGACCGCTATCCGCGGCCGGTGGTGTCGACGGCGGAGGCGGAGTGGATCTGGCGGCAGCTGTCGGTGCAGGCCATGGAGGACGGCGCGAAGCCGGAGACCGTACGGCTCGCCGTGGTGGTGGGCCTGGCGCGGGCCAGCGGGGCGCGGTACGGCGGTCTGCTGCGCTGCACCCTGTCGGCGCTCGACCTGGACTCGGGTTGGGTGACCATCGAGCACGGCAAGCACCGCGTCCCGCGCCGGCACGGCCTGGACCGCGGCACCGTGCTGGTGCTGCGCCGCTGGCTGCGGGTGCGCCAGGAGCTCTGCGCCGAGCTGGAGGGATCGGTGCCGGACGCGCTGCTGCTGACGGTGCACCACACCCATGACAACGGCGTGACCGTGGCCGCCGGGCTGCCCATCACCCGGCAGGGTCTTGTGCTCTCCTGGCGCCGGTTCGTCCACCGTACGAACGCCCGGCACGCCGCTCGCCGCCCTCCGCTGCCCACCCGTTTCGAACAGGTCCGCCGCGTCTGGGACGCGTGAGCCGGGCGGGGGCGGGCGATCCGAGCCGGGCAGGGGCGAGTGACCCGAGCATGGTGGGGGGGGCGGACGACCAGAGCCCGGTGGGGGCGGGGCGGCTCGTGCGCCCCGCCCCCACCGGCCCGGTTAGGCCGCGGGCGCCGCGGCCGCCGCCGTGACGGCGAACCGCGCCTGTGCGGTGGCGCCGTTCACGCTCACCGCGAGGATGGCCGTACCCGGGCGCAGCGCGGTCAGCCTGCCGGTCGCCGGGTCGTACGCCGCCACATCGCGGCGCCCGGCGTCGGCCGGATCGCCGATGTGGACGTTGGGCGAGCCGCTCCAGTCCGCGCTCAGCGGGAAGCCGACCGGCACCCGGCGGGCGTCGGTCCCCTCGCCCTGGAAGACGGTCGCCGTGACGTCGGCGGTCTGCCCGGTGCGCAGTTCGGCCGGGGCGGTGGCGGTCAGCCCGTCCACATGGGCGCGGGTCTGTACGGACACCCAGTCCGGGCCGCCCTTCCACGGGGCGTGGCGCGCGGCCGCCTGTTCCCCGGCCGAGACGTGGTCCACGCCGACCATCGACCAGCCGGTGAAGCCGCCCTGGCCGGGCGGGGTGGCGGGGTTCTTGCCCGAGTTGCCGTTGATCAGATACGGGACGCCGTCCACCCGTGAGGCGTGGAAGGTGCCGACGTGGCTGCCGATGAACCCCGCGCCCTTGCCGGTCGTACGGCGGAAGTCGGCCAGCCAGTTCTCCAGCAGCGCCGCCTCCTTGCGGTCGCTCAGCCGGCTGCCCTGCTGCGGGGTGGGGTCGCGCGGCGGCACATGCTCGATCACCATGACGGAGCCGATGTCCGGGTCCTTCGCGGCCGCGTCCAGCTGGGCGCGCAACTCCTTGACCTGGTCGAAGCCACCGGCGCGCAGCCCCAGACGTGAGGTGTCCAGGGTGAGGAAGCGGGTGCCGCGGTGGTCGAAGGTGCGGTGGGCGGGGCCGAATTCGGTGGTGAAGTTGTCGATGGAGCCGCCCATCACCTCATGGTTGCCGGGCACGTAGTACCAGGGCAGCGCATCGCCCAGCTCCTCCTTCAGCACGGTGCGGGCGAAGGCCAGATCGGCGGGGGAGCCCTCGTCCACCAAGTCCCCGTTGATCACCAGGAAGTCGGGCTTGGCCGCCTTGATCTCCCGCAGGGTGCGGCGGGCCTGGGCGACGATCGGGCTGCCCGGGTCGCGGGCGACGAACTGTGCGTCGGACATCACCGCGAACCGCCAGTCGCGTCCCTGCGTCCGGGCGGCGGTGGAGATCAGCGGATCGGGGCGCACGCTCTCCGTGGGCAGATCGACGGAGGGCGGTACCCGCGCCGTGAGGTCGTCGATGACCACACTGCCGGTGTACTGGCGGGTGGCGGAGGTCTCGGCGAGGTAGAAGCGGTTGACCTTCAGCGGATAGGCGACCCCGGCCGGGACGGCGAAGTCGACATGTCGCCATCCGGTCCAGGTCACATAGGGCCCGCGGAGCAACTGGTCGGAGCCCGCCGCGTCCTTGAGGTGCAGGGTGGGCCAGGCCCCGTTGCCATCGCCCTTGATCCACAGGCCGAAGGACTGCGGCTGCCCGGCCACCTCGATCTGCTGGGGCGGGGTGACATAGGCGGCGCGGGTGGCCGTGGACTGGGTGAAGTCGTAGTCCAGCTTCAGCCCGGTGCCGGTGTGGCCTTCGGGTGTGGCCGCCGCGGAACCGGAGGCGCGGGCCTGGCTGAAGGTCCAGCGATCGGCGTCGTCGAAGGACGCCTCCTGCCGCTCGGTCAGGCCGACGGTGACGGCGAGCACCGTGGTGGTGCCGCCGACGCCGACCCTGACCTGCCCTGCGGCCTGGTCGTGGCGCGCCTTGACGGTGAAGGTGCCGGTCCGGGGGTCCGGGGCGATGTCGAACAGCGCGTGGTCGTAGGAGAGGCGCACATCGGACGGTTCGACGGGGGCGCTGGTGCCGTGCGCGTCCAGGCCGACGATGCCGAACCGGCCCGTGGCCCCGGCGTCGGCCAGGCCGACCAGCTGGGTGGTGGGCTGGATCCGGTCCAGCCGGTCCAGGACGGTGAGGCCGGTCTCGCCGTGTGCGGCGCCGCGCCGGGCGGTGACGGTGGTGTCGCCGCCGTGCCGGGCGGTGAAGGTGCCGTCGGCGCCGACCCGGCCGATGTGCTCATCGTCCGTCCGCCACTGCGGCTCGCCTTCGGCGGGGCCGTACGTCTCGTCGTAACCGGCGGCGGTGAGGCGGCGGGTGAGCCCGGGGAAGACCCGCTCGGGGTGGCCGCCCCGGATCTGATCGGCGGTGGGCGCGGACGCGCGGTCCATCGCGGTGTCCACCCAGAAGCCCTTGAGCCGGCCGCTGCCCTCGGGGGCGGTGAGGGCCAGACCGTTGGGGACGGTGCGCTCGGCGCCGTCGGACGGGCTGTTCTCGACCCGGGGGGTGTCGCTGCCGGGCTCACGGGCGACGAGCGTGGAGGAGCCGCCGCCGTCGAGGTTGAGGGCGCTGAAGGCGCCCGCGTCCTTCATCATCAGGCCCAGCTCGGTGAGGGTGACCCCGCCGCTGTCGGCCTGCCGCCCGTCCACGGTGAGGATCTGCATGGTGTGGCCGTCGCGGGAGAAGCCGACCGCGGTGCGCGGCGCGGTGGCGTTGTTGCCCTCGCCCTCGTGGCCGACCGCCTTGCCGTCCACGACCAGCAGCTCCCGGCCGCCGACGGCCGTGCGCGGCACGTCGCCGCCGTCGGTGCGCGGCCGGTACTCCATCGACACCGGGTCGCCGGCGGCCAGTTCGGACAGCGCGTCGGCCCCGGCGTCCCGGCCGACCAGCACGGTCGCACCGGCCGGGATCGGGCCCTTACCGGGCTCGGCGGCGGCCTTGGCGACCTTGCCGTCCACGACCGTGACCTCGGCGGTGCGCCGTGCGCCGTCCACGGTCTGGGCGCGGTCCGCCTCGCCCCACTGGGCGGTGTACGCCCCGATCCCGGCGGCCGGGACGTTGGCGGCGTTGAGCGCCGCGAGCGGATGGGGGCCGTCGGGGAGGGTCAGGGTGCCGTCGAAGTAGAGCTGGAGTACGCGGCCCGCGTCGGCCGGGCCGATGCCGACGGCGCGGGCGGGCCCGGCCGCGGAGGCGGAGTTGACGAGGCGGCTGTCGCCGATGCCGTTGCCCTCGGGGGCGCCGGTCTGGTTGATGTCGAAGAAGTCACCGTTGATCGCCGCGACCGTGCGCCGCCCCGGCCCGGGGTTGTGCTCGGCGGCCAGTTGGGAGACGATCCGGCGCTCGGCGACCTTGTCGGGGTGGAGATAGTCGACCCTGGTGCCGCCGGCCAGGTCCACCGACAGTGCGTCGGCCCGCAGCCATTTGTCGGACTCGAGCCGGTCGTACGAGGTCAGCCGCACGCCCGGGGCGACCGGTCGGGTGGAGCGGGCGGTCTGGAGCCCGTCGCCGTCGGCCACGGAGCGGGTGCCCGTCGCGCCGCTGGCGGGCGGGGGCGCGACGGGCCGCAGCATTTCCGAGGACGACCTGGGCGCGGGTTCGGGCGCCGGGGCTGGAGGGTTGTCGGCGGTGGCCTGGCCGGCGGCGCCCAGTACGAGGGCGGACACCGCGGCCAGGGCCGCCAGGGGTCTGGCGAACGCGACAGGAGGCACGGCAACTCCATGGGGCCAGGGGACTCGCGTGGTTCACACGCACAGCGCCCCAGCATCGTCCCGGAGTTGACCGGGCACCAGAAGGCGTCGGCGACGACACGGGAAATAAATGACCAAGTCGGCGTGGGCCGTGGCCGGGTCGGCCGCCGTGGGCCGGGTTCAGTCGGCGGTCACACCGTCGAGATAGACCCAGTCGCCCTCGTGGCGTACGAAGCGGCTGTTCTCGTGGAGCGAGCCCGCGCGCCCGCCCTGGGTGTAGTGGGCGCGGAACTCGACGGTGCCGGTGGTGTGGAACGCGCTGCCCTCGGTGGTGCCCAGGATCTCCAGGCGCACCCAGCGCGGCGCAGGGTCGAGTCCGGCACCTGGCGGCCGGGTGGTGGGGTGCCAGGTGCGCAGCAGATACGCCTCGTCCCCGACGGCGAAGGCGCTGTAGCGCGAGCGCATCAGCTGCTCGGCGGTGGTCGCTCGGGTCTGGCCGCGGTGCAGCCGTCCGCAGCAGTCGGCATAGGCCGCGGGCAGCCCGCAGGGGCAGGATGCCGGGGTGGGGCTGGTCGGCCGCGGGCGTCGGGTACGTCGGGACATGATCCCCATTGTGGCGGGTGGGACGGATGGGGCGCCGTCAGGCCGCGGCCGCCGTACCGCCCGAGCGGCGACCGCTCTGCCGCCGGGGCCCACGACCGGCCTGCTCCGTCCCGCGACCGCTCAGGGCTCGATGACGACCTTGAGCTGTGCGGGGTCGCAGAGCGCCGTCCGGAAGGCGTCCGCGGAACGTTCCAGGGGGAAGCGGGCGGTGATCAGTGACTCCAGGTCGACCCGCCCGGCGGCGGCCAGGGAGACCGCCGCGGGGAACTCCCCGGCGTAGCGGAAGGCGGTGACCAGGCTGAGCTCCTGGCGTTGCATCCAGGCCAGCGGCAGGGTGGTCCGGGGCCGGGGCGGGTTGCCGACGGCGACCAGGGTGCCGCCGGGGCGTACCGCGTGGGCGGCGGCGGTCAGGGCGGCCTCGATGCCTGAGCAGTCGAGTGCGATGTCGAACAGCGGCTCCTGGGGGAGGGGTTCGCGGGAGGTGTCCAGGGTCCGGTCGGCGCCCAGGCGGTGGGCGTGGGCCAGCCGGCCGGGGTTGATGTCGGTCACCACGGTCTCGCCCGCGCCCACCGCGCGGGCGGCCTGGAGGACCAGCAGGCCGATCGGGCCTGCGCCGGTGACCAGCACCCGGTCCCCGGCGGCGACATTGCCGCGGCGTACGGCGTGCAGGGCGACCGCGAGGGGTTCGATGAGCGCTCCGGAGCCGAGGGGGAGGTCGCCGGGGAGCGGATGGGCGAACTCCGCGGGCACGGTGAGGTGTCCGGTCAGGGCGCCGTCGGTGGGCGGGGAGCCGAAGCAGTGGCCGTGGGGGCATTGGTTGTAGCGGCCCGCGCGGCAGGCGTGGCAGCGTCCGCACGGGATGGCGGGCTCGATCGCGACCCGGGTGCCCGCGGGCAGCGGGCCGCCGTCCCCCAGGACCGTTCCGGCCGCCTCGTGGCCGAGTGCGGTGGGGGAGCGGAGCACATTGGGGCCGTTCTCGCCGTGGGCGTAGTAGTGCAGATCGGAGCCGCACAGCCCGACCGCGCCGGTCTCCACGAGGACCTCGCCGGGGGCGGGTCGGGGAATCGGGTGCCGTTCGATGCGCACATCCTTCGGGCCGTGCAGGATCGCGGCGGTGGCGTCGTTCATCGGGTGGTTCTCCTGGTGCGCGAAGAGGTGAAGGGGGGCTCAGGCGGTGGTCAGCCGCAGCGGTTCGACGCGCTTGATGACCAGGCCGTAGGTGAGGGCGCCGACGATGCACAGCGCGCCGGAGAGCATCAGGGGTGCGACGAAGGAGTGGTTGAAGAAGCCCAGCAGCAGGCCGGTGGTGGTCGAGCCGAGCACTCCGGCCAGGTTGGAGGCGAAGTTCTGGATGCCGCCGAGCGAGGCGACATGGCGCGGGGTGGGCGCCACGTCGGCGGGCAGGCTGGCCACCGAGGCGGCGGAGAAGGCCAGGCTCGCGTAGCTGACGGACAGCAGGGCCAGGGCCCACATGGCGCTGGGGACGAGTACGGCGAAGGCGATGACCGAGGAGAAGAGCATCCCGCAGACCAGACAGGTCTTGCGGGCCCGGCTCACCGACCAGCCGCGGCGCAGCAGGGTGTCGCTGGTCCAGCCGCCGAGCAGGCTGCCGCCGATGGCGACGATGCCGGGCAGGGCGCCGTAGAAGCCCAGTTTGAGCAGGTCGAAGCCGCGGGCGTCGACGAGGTAGCTGGGGAACCAGGTGATGAAGAAGTAGATGACGTAGTTGAGGCAGAAGAAGCCGATCATCATGCCCCAGACGGTGCGGTGGCGGAACAGGTCGCGCCAGCGGACGGCGGGCTCCTGCGGTGCCGTGTCTCCGGCGGGGCTCTGCTCGGCGGGGTGCGCCTCGAGCCGGGCGCCGCCCGCCGTGACGTAGGCGCGCTCCTCGGCGCTGAGCCCGCCGCGGGCGGAGGGTTCGCGGTACGCCTTGAGCCACAGCGCGACCCATAGCAGGGCCACGGCGCCGGTGACCCAGAACGCCATCCGCCAGCCCTGCCAGGCGATCAGCGCGGTCACGACGGGGGCGGCGACCGCGGTGCCGGCGCGGGCGCCGTTGTCCCAGACGCTGTTGGCCAGCGCCCGTTCGCGGACCGGGAACCAGCGGGAGACGGACTTGGCGCACGAGGGGTATGCCGGGGCCTCGCCCGCGCCGAGGGCGAGGCGGGCGAAGAGCAGGCTGCCGATGCCCCGGACGAATCCGGTGCCCACGGTGACCACGGACCAGATCAGCCCGCCGATGGCGAACATGCGCTTCTCGCCGTAGCGGTCGATCAGCGCTCCGGCGGGCAGTTGGCCCAGTGCGTAGGTCACGAAGAACATGCTGAGGATGACGCCCTGCCATTCGGGGCCGATGTGCAGGTCATCGGTCATATAGGGCAGGGAGATGGAGATGGTGGCGCGGTCCACGTAGTTGACGGTCATGCCCAGGAAGCAGAGGAAGACCATCAGCCAGCGGGTGTTGTGCCGCAGGCCGCGCGGGCGCGGTGGCCCGGTCGTGGTGTCGTCCTGGGGTGGTGTGCCGGTGGCGGGGACGGCTCTGGGGGTCTGCAAGGCGGCTCTCCTTTGCGGGGGCGGTGCGTGAGGTCAGCGCGGGGGCCGGGCGCCGGAGTCCAGCTCCGCCCGTACGGACGCGACGAGGGCGGTGTCGTCCGCGAGGTCCTCGGCGCCCAGCAGCCGCAGCAGCCGGCGCGGGGCCTCGGTGTGCGGGCCGTCCCAGGCGCGGCGCAACTCCTCGGCCCGTGGATCGTCCAGGGGGTGGTCGCGGGTGAGGCGGGCCCAGGCGGCGAGGGCGGTGGCCAGGAGGGGGGTGTCCCGTCCGGCGGCGCGCAGTTCGCGCAGCGGGGCCAGCCACCGTTCGGGGATCTTCTGGGATCCGTCCATGGCGATCTGCTGGACGCGGTGTTCCATCGCGGGGTTGGCGAAGCGGTCCACCAGGCTGTCGATGTAGGCGGGCAGGTCCAGCCCTTCGGTGGGCGGCAGGCTCTGTGCGGCCTCGGCGCAGTAGGCGCGTACGGTCTCCTCGCCCCATCCGGTGGCCAGGACGTCGGCGACGGTCCGGCAGCCGTTCGCGAGCCCGAGGCAGGCGATGAGCGAGTGGGAGCCGTTGAGCAGCCGGAGTTTGGCGAGCTGGTAGGGGGCGACATCGGCGACGAAGCGCACTCCGGCCTCCTCCCAGTGCGGGCGGTCGGCGGCGAAGATGTCCTGGAGCACCCACTGGGTGAACGGTTCGCCGGTCACCGCGCCCTCGTCGGCCACGGTCAGCGCGCGGGCGGCCGTCCGCCGGTCGGCGTCGGTGGTGGCGGGGACGATGCGGTCGACGACGGTGGCGGGGAAGGCGACCGAGCCGGTGATCCAGTCCAGCAGGCGGTCACGGTCGTCCCATGCGGTGGCGGCGATGAACTCCCGTACCAGGCGGCGCAGTACGGTCCCGTTGTCTGCCATGTTGTCGCAGGAGACCAGCGATACGGGGGCGCCGCCGGCCCGCAGCCGGGCGCGCAGCCCCGCCGCGAGCTGCCCGGCCACGCTCGCGGGGGCGGGCCGTCCGGCCAGGTCGCCGCGGACGAGGGGGTCGTCCAGGGCGAGTCCGCCGGTGGTGGCGTGGCGCCGGTAGCCCTTCTCGGTGACGGTGAGGGTGACGACGGTGACCTCGGGGGAGGCGAGGAGCGTGCCGAGCCGGGCGCCGTCGTCGGTGGCGTGCAGCACTTCGGTCACGCTGCCGACCACACGGGTGGCGGGGCCGTCGGGGCGCCGCTCGGTGAACGAGTACAGCCCGTCCTGCGGGCGCAGCGCGTCCACGACGGACCGGCTGCGCTGGGTGACACCGGCGATGCCCCAGCCGCCGCCGTGCGCCGCTTCGGCGGTTTGTGTGCAGAGGGCCTGGTGGGCGCGGTGGAAGGCGCCGATGCCCAGATGCACGATCCGGGGGCGCAGGGCCCGCGGGTCGATCGGCGGGCGGCTCTCGGCGGGGACGCGGGGCAGGGTGGCCAGGGACAGGCGCGGCGGGGAGGCGGCGCTCACCAGTCGTGCACCGTGCCGTCGGTGCGGCGGCTCACCGGAAGGTACTTCGGGTCGTACGGGAAGCGGGCGGCTGCCTCCTCGTCGAGTTCGATGCCGAGGCCGGGCTCCGCCGAGGGGTGCAGGGCGCCGTCGCGCAGTTGGTAGGTCGGCCGGAACACCTCGTGGGTGAGCGGATCGTGTGCCATGTACTCCTGGACGCCGAAGTTGGGCACGGTGACATCGAGGTGGACGGCGGCGGACATGCTCACCGGCGACAGGTCGGTGGCGCCGTGCGAGCCGGTGCGCACCTGGTACAGCTCGGCGAGGTGGAAGATCCGCCGCAGATGGGTGATGCCACCGGCGTGTACGACCGAGGCGCGGATGTAGTCGATGAGCCGTTCGGTGATGAGCTGCTGGCAGTCCCAGATGGAGTTGAAGACCTCGCCGACCGCGATCGGGGTGTCGGTGGCACGGCGGATCTGGCGGAAGGACTCCTGGAGTTCGGCGGGGGTGGGGTCCTCCATCCAGAACAGCCGGACCTCCTCCAGGACGCGGCCGAGGCGTCCGGCCTCGGTGGGGGTGAGCCGGTGGTGGACGTCGTGCAGCAGATGGAAGCCGAAGCCGAACCGCTCGCGGACCGCCTCCAGATAGCGGGGTGCGAAGTCCAGGTACGCCTCGGTCGACCAGGGCTGCTCCTCGGGCAGGGCGCCGGTGGCGGGCTCGTAGACGGTGGCGACCGTGCCGTGGCGGATGCCGTAGGTGCCGGGTGAGCCGGGGACGGCGGCCTGGGCGCGGATCGCGCGGTAGCCCATCTCCTGGAAGCGGGCCACGTCGTCCAGGAGTTCGGGGATGTCGCCGCCGCTCGCGTGGCCGTAGACCATGGCGCCCTCGCGGGCCTTGCCGCCCAGCAGGTCGTACACCGGAAGGCCCGCGACCTTGCCCTTGATGTCCCACAGCGCGGTGTCCACGGCGGAGATGGCGGTCATGGTCACCGGGCCGCGGCGCCAGTAGGCCCCCTTGTAGAGGTAGTGCCAGGTGTCCTCGATACGGGCGGGGTCGCGGCCGATCAGCAGCGGTACGAGGTGCTCCTCCAGATACGAGGCGACCGCGAGCTCGCGGCCGTTGAGGGTCGCGTCACCGAGACCGGTCACGCCGTCGGAGGTGGTCACCTTCAGGGTCACGAAATTGCGACCCGGCGAGGTGACGATGACCTTGGCCTCCGTGATCGTGGCCATGTGCGTGGGCTCCTCACTGAGCGGGCTCCCGGGGTGGAGTCCGGGCTGTCGGTCGGCTACCATACAAGTACGTCAGCAAGTCGAGTCAAGGGTTCGGAAGGGGTCGGATGGCATCGGCGGAGGGACTGCACGCGGCACGCTCCCGGGGGCGCAACACCCGGCAACTGGTCCATGAAGTGCTGCGTTCGCGCATCGTCGGCCTGGAGCTGGAGCCCGGCTCCGCCGTCTCGGAGAACGATCTGGCGGCCGAGCTCGGGGTGAGTCGCACCCCCGTCCGCGAGTCGCTGATCCTGCTCGCCGACGAGGGCCTGGTCGACATCTACCCCCAGATGGGCACGTTCGTCTCGCGCATCCGGGAGCGCGATGTGGCCTCCGCCCAGTTCATCCGGGAGGCGCTGGAGTGCGCCGCGCTGCGGGAGGCCGTCGGCAAGGCCACCGCGCGCGATGTGGCGGAGCTGCGGGTGCTGCTCACCGCGCAGGAGGAGGCCGACCGCCAGTCCGACATGGAGGGCTTCTTCCAGCTGGACGAGGAGTTCCACGCCCGGCTGATGGCCGCCAGCGGACACGCCTCGGCCTGGCCGGTCGTCAGCCAGGCCAAGGCCCAGCTGGACCGGGCCCGCAGGCTGTCACTGCCGCTCACCCAGCAGATGTCCCTGCTCATCGGCCAGCACCGCGAGGTGGTCGACCTGCTGGAACAGGGCGATCTGGACCGGGCCGACGCGTCGCTCCGCTCCCATCTGCGGCTGGTCTTCAGCGATGTGGAGAAGATCCGCGCCAAGCACCCGGAGCTCTTCAGCGACGAGGACACCCCCCTCAAGCCCCGCCGCGACAGCACCCGCCGCACCGCCTCGCGGGGCGACGGCTGACCCGGCCGTCTCGCGCGCGGCCGTGCCCTCGACCGGGGCGGCCCCGCTGGGCCGCGCGCTCGATCGTCGCGGCCTTGCCGCGCGCCCTCGACCGGCCGTCGGTGACGCGCCCCGCGTCACTGACGGCCGAAGAACTCCACCTCGGCGATGGCCGTCCGCCGGTCCGACCGGGCGCCGTACGCCGCGTCGACCGTCAGCCGGATCCGCACCACGTCCGAGCCGCGCACATCGAAGCTCTGCTGACCTGGCTGGTCCTGGAGGTTGACGCCCTTCGTGGTGCGCTCGCCCTCCGAGTCGACGAGTGTGAGGGTGAGTTCGGAGGGGCGTGCCTGGGTCAGGAACTCATCCGCCTTCGCCGAGCGCCCCGAGGTGATCAGCAGCTTCCGCAGCCGTACCGGCCGGTCGAAGTCGGCCTCCAGATACTGGTCCGTGCCGGGGCCCGCGGCGGCCGGCGCCCAGTACCGGTTGTTGTAGCCGTCGAAGGCGGCCTGGGCCCGGTGGCCCGGCGCCTGGCTGGAGCCGCGCACCGCCGTGGGATGCAGCGCCTTCGGATCGCCGGCCCGGTCCTGGGTGAAGGTGAAGACCTCCGACAGCTGGGACCGGGCGAACCACGCGGCCGCGGCCAGCACCAGCACCAGGATCGGAAGGGTCAGCCGGGGCCGCGGCCAGGTCCGGCGCCTGGGCCTGCTGCCCGCGGCCAGCGGGCGCTGGGCGTCGCGCCGGAAGATCCGGCGCCACCAGGGCAGCGGACGCGGCGGACCGGGCAGCGGCGGCCCCGAGTCGAGCAGGGTGCCGCAGCGCGTACAGAGCCTGCGGCCCGCGGGATTGTCGGCGCGGCACCGGGGACATGGGCGGCCGGGGCGGTGCGGCGGGGCGTCCGGCCTCGGGGGCGCGGCCGGGGGCGCGTCCGGCGCGTCCGGCCGGTGGTCGGGACCGGTGCCGGTGTCGTCCAGCGGGTCTCCGGGCCGCCGGGGCGCCGCCGCGGGCTCCTCCGGCCGCGCGGCGGGCGGGGGCACGGGGGCCGGAGCGGCGGGCGGGGCGGCGGCCGGGGTGGACGGCGCGGGGCGCGGGCCCTCGCCCGTACCGGAGACCGGCGGAGTGACGGGTGGTGGAGCGGTGGGCTGTGGAGGAGCGGGTTGTGGAGGGGTAGCGGGCTGCGGAGGGGCAGCGGGCTGTGGAGTGGCGGGCGGCGCCGAGGGGCCCGGCCGCCGGTCCGGCTCCTCGTCCCAGGCCAGGAACGCCTCGCAGGAAGCGCAGAAGTGCGCCCCCGCCGCATTGCGGTGTCCGCATTCGGGGCAGATCATGACGTCCCTGTCCCCTCTGCCGTGACCTCCACCCGGTAGACGACATGCGCCGGCACCTCCTCGGCGAGCAGCCTCTCCAGCCGCAGCCGGGTCGGCGCCACCGCGTCGGCGTCCGGCACCGTGAGCCGCACCATCACCCATGGCCGTGGCGAGCCGGGCAGCGGTGAGCCCGGTTCGGTGGACCAGTCCGTGGCTCCGCTCTCGGTGATCTCCGGTTCGAGCCCGGTCTCCACGCGCACGGCCGCCGCCAGCCCCTGCCGGGTGCCCCGCTGCCGGTGGCGGATGACGGCGCTCGCCACCACCGCGCGCCGCTGGGTGACCGGGCGCTCCGCGTCCACCTCCACCGCCACCCATCCGGCCAGCCATGCGAGCAGATCCTCGGGCGCGGTGCGCGGATGCAGATGCGCGGGCAGATTGTCCAGGGTGAGCAGCACCGGTGCCAGCAGCTCGTCCAGCGCGCTCAGAAACCGCTCCAGGAACGGGTGGTCGAGGTAGACGGCGGGCAGCTGATGGAGCAGGGGATGGGCCGTGGGCAGCCCGGGAAGTGTTCCGCGCACGTCATGCCTCCCGTACCCGCAGCTGGTGCTCATAGCTGAACACCAGCGCATGGCGGTCCAGTTCGATCTTCGTGGTGGCCTCCGCCCGCTGCCCCGTCACCGGGTCCGCCGGAAACAGCCGTACGTCCTCGACGAGATCCACCCCCGGCACCCGCTGGAGCACCGCGAACACCTCACCGGAGTGCACCGGCCGCCCGAACGGCCAGCCCTGCCCCTCCGGCCCGCCGGTCAGCGGGTTGAAGTAGCCGTACAGCGCGGTCAGCGCGGCCTCCCGCAGCCGTTCGACGGCCACCCCGCGCCCCGCCTGCACCGAGGCGACCACGGTGACGCCCTGGTAGTACGGGGGCCCCACCGACAGCCGGGTGCCGATCGGGCGCCGCTCGTCCAGATAGGCCGAGATCATGGCGAGGGTGTCCGGTGGCGGGATCAGCTCCTCGAACCGGATCCGCCCCCGCTCGTCGTCGCGACCGGCCGGGACGACCAGCAGCCGCACCCCGCCCGCCGGATCCTCCGCCTCGCCGCCACCACCGGCAGTGCCACCGCCGTCGGCCTCGCCCGCCGGGACGCACGCCACCCGGGCCGCGTCGGGCGCCACCTCGCGGGCCAGCTGTTCGAAGTCGTGCGGCACCACCGCCCGGTGCAGGGTGCGCAGCGTCAGCGGGCCCCGCACCCGGGCGTTCTCCACGGTCTCGCCGTCCACCCCGCCCAGCGCCGGGCGCCGGTTCTCCACCCGTGCCACGTACGGCAGCGAGCTGCGCAGCACCCGCAGCGCACCCCGCGCCACATTGCCCCGGTGCCCGCCGCCCGTACGGTAGGAGCGCACCCGCGCCGGGGAGCCCTTCGGGGGCACCGCCCCGAACAGCCGCAGGGTGCCGTCGGGTTCCCGTACCGCCGGGCCGAAGTCCACCTGTCCGGAGTTGGGATCCAGTGTGATGTGCCGGTCGTACGGTGTGGAGTGCGCGAAGTTGTCCACCCGCGTCCACTCCACCCAGCCGTGGCCCTCGGCCACCTCCACCACGAACGGCTCCTCGCCCGCCACCACCGGCGGCCGCGCCACCCGGAAACCCTGCCCCGGCACCCCCTCCGACAGGCCCAGGACCTCCTCGACCACGTTCTCGGCGTGTGCGGCCTCCACCGTGCCGCCGATGGTGAACGCACTGGCCTGACGCACCGTCGGGGAAGCCACATAGGTGGGCTGGTCCGCCGCCGCCTCCAGCAGCCGGCAGCGCAGCCACCCCCCGGACTCGCGCACCAGCACCGAGGCGGTGTGGGTGGCCGGCACATGCAGGATGACCTCGCCGGCCTTGTTGAACCCGCCCGTGTCGTCCTTCTCCACCTCGCAGGAGACCCAGGCGCCGCCGTCCCACGCCTCCCACAGCAGCGGCGGGCGGCGCGGATCCACACCCACGCCGTCCACCCGGCAGTCCAGCCGCAGCACCACCGCACAGCCCGGCACCGGCTGGGAGAGGCCCAGGTAGAGACAGTCCCCGGGGGTGGGCGTACGGCCGAAACACGGCACATCGCGGCCCAGCCCCAACTCCTCCGAGCGGTTGGCGGCATCGCCGGTGGCGGGCCAGGTGGCCAGGTGGTTCAGCTCGCACGGCACCACCGACAGATCCCGGCCGGTGGTGAAGACCACCGCCTCCTCGGTCTCGGTGCGCACCGTGGCCACTTCCGTGCCCGCCTGGATCCGCACCGGCTCCGGCTGCGGTGCCGACAGCCAGAACGTGGCCTCGGTGCGCGCCGCCGTCGGTGGATACAGCCGCACCCCGATCAGATCGAGGAAGGCCAGATAGTTCTTGTCCGGCACCCGGTTGAGGCGGTAGACGAGCTGGTCGACCATGGTGGCGAACGCCTCGATGAGCGTGACGCCCGGATCGGAGACATTGTGGTCGGTCCACTCCGGACAGCGCTGCTGCACCAGCCGCTTGGCCTCGTCCACCAAACCCTGGAACCTCCGGTCGTCCAGGTTCGGGCTGGGGAGCGTCATCCGCCCTCCTCGCTGTGCGGGATCACATAGAACGGGAACACGAGGTTGCGCGGGTCGTTGGAGCCGCGCACCGCGTAGCTGATGTCGATGTAGAGCACCCCGTTGTCCGCCTCGTCGAAGCGGACGGTGACGTCGGCCACCTCGATCCGCGGCTCCCACCGCTCCAGGGCCAGCCGCACCTCGTAGGCCAGCTGCCCGGCTGTACCGGCGTCCGCGGGCGCGAACACATAGTCGCCGAGGGCGCAGCCGAACTCGGGGCGCATCGGACGCTCACCGGGCGAGGTGGCCAGGATCAGCCGGATCGACTCCTCGATCTCCCGCTCCTCCCGGACCAGGGCGATCGATCCGGTGGCGTCCGTACGCGGCGGAAAGGCCCAGCCCGCGCCGATGAACTGCCGTCCCATCGCTACCCTCCGATCCACACGCTCGGGCACCCTGACGTGATCGGCGCGCCGCACCCCGCGGTGTCACCGACCCGCGCCGCCGGCCGGCCGCCGATGAGCACCGTGGAGCTGCCCGGCGGGCCGATGGCCGACGGGCCGTGCGCGGCGGGTGAACCGCACTGGTGGGCGGTGCCCACGGTGGCCGCGGGGCGCCCGCCGATCAGCACGGTGGGCTCCCCGGGCGGGCCGATCACCCCGGGGTGGCCGGTGGGATCGCCGACGCGTGCGGCTGCTGGCATGTGCTGTGCCCCCTGCCCGGTCGCTTCTCTCTTCGCCGATCTCTTCGGCTGTCTCTTCGCTGTCGTATGTGCTGTCGTGTGCGGTGTCGTGTGCGGTGCCTCGTGCCGTGTCAGTTGATGCGCACCATGGGCGCGTTGACGGAGAGCGAGTCCCCGCCCTTGAGCTCGGTGCGGGTGGTGCTGCCGACCGCCACCTGGTTGCCGCGCACCTCCACGGAGCCGCCGGTGGACAGCTTCACCTGGCCGTTGCCGCCGTCCACCTCCACCCCGCCGCGGGCGGTCAGCTTCACCGTGGCGCCGCCCAGCTCCAGCGTGCCGTCGCCGGCGTCCAGGGACACGCCGCTGCCCGCCTTGATGGACACCTGCTCCTTGGCCTCGATCTCCACCGTGCCGTCGCTGTGCACCACGATGGCCGTGCCCTTGCGGTCGAGGTTGATCCTGAGCTTTCCGTCGCCGGTCACCAGCCGTACGCCCTGTGGGCCGTTGGCCGCGTCGAGCAGCTCCAGCTTGTTGCCGCCACGGGAGCCGAACGCGCGCTTGTTGACCGCACCGCTGGTGGGGTCGACCGCCTGCGCCTCCTGGCCGTCGCCCTGGCCCTGCTGGGGACCGAGACCCTGTCCCTGCCCCGAAGTGGCCTGCCCCTGCCCCGGTTTGTCCTTGCCGTTGTAGAGACCGGCGAGCACATACGGGCGGTCCAGATGGCCCTGCTCGAAACCGATCAGCACCTCGTCGCCCACCTCGGGGATGAACGCCTCCCCGCCACCGGTCCCGCTCGCCTGGGCGGTGCGCGCCCAGTCACTTGCGTACTCGTCGGACAGCCAGGGGAACCGCACCTTGACCCGGCCGAGCCCGTCGGGGTCCTTGGTGTCGGTGACCGTGCCGTTGGCCAGCCCCGAACACCGGGAGGGGGTCTCCGCGCCGCCACCGGACCCGCCGCCGGTCAGCCCGAACAGCGAACGCTCCTGCTGCCCGGACACCGTCACCCACGTCTCATAGCCACGCACCGGGTCGAACACATGCCGCGAGGAGGTGACGGTGTAGCGCCCCTCGAAGGGTTTGCCGACCCCGGCCAGGGTGACCGCGCCACCCGCCCGCACCTCCGGATTGCCCCGGATCACCGCCTCCAGCTCGGCGAACGACCCCGCGATCCGCGCCGCGAGGGCCTTCGCGGCCTGGTCCACCTGCGCCTGCTGCCCGTACGGCGCGTCGGACACCACAAAGCTGGCCTCGCCGAACGTCCGCGCCACCTCCGCCGCCGTCACTCCCAGGTCCAGCGTCGTGGCCTTGCCCGCGTCCGCGCGGCCCACCAGCGGCTGCTTGGTCTTGACGTCCCAGCCCCGCACCTCGACTGTGGACACCTGCTCGGCCGCCGACACCCCGGCCCGGCAGCGCAGCAGATTGTCCCCCATCTCCAGCACCAGGGGATCGCGGGCGGCGCGCGCCGAGGTGTCCGGGGCGCCACCCGCCTCGGTGGGCCTGGCGACATGCAGCTTTCCATCCGTCACATACACCTGGGCGCCCGCCTCCTCGGCGAGCCCGCGGAGGAACTCCCAGTCGCTGATGTTCGGCTGCGCCACATGCTCCAGCACCGGGCCCGCCACATCGACCTTCCCCGGCTTCAGCCCCGCCCGCCGCGCCACCCGGACACAGATGTCGGCGAGGGTCATGTTCTGGTAGCTGGCCACCTGGCGGCCCCGGAAGAGCCGGTGCGACTCGTCCAGACCGCGCACCACCGTGAAGGTGCCGGTGTCGTCGATCTCCACCTCCAGCGCGGTGACGCTCCCGGTCAGCAGCGGACGCGGTGAGGGCCCGCCCGCACCGGCCAGCAGCCGCACCTCGGTACCGATCTCCACCCCCGCTTTCTCCAGCAGCACCCGGCTGGGGTCACGAAAGCGCAGCACAAACAGATCGGGCAGCGTACGGCTGTCGTCCACATACCCCTCGACCAGCGTGTTCGCCAGTGTGGGGGACAGCGGACGGCCGCCGAACTCCACCACCAGCGCCTTGGCGACACTCTGCCCGGCCATCGCTCACCGCCCCCCGCCGTCGCCGTGGGCCGCGGCCCCCTCGTCGCGGTCCAGTTCGTCCGGCGCCGGAAGCAGCAGCTCCAGGCCGCCCGGCAGCCGCATCGGATCGTCGATCCCGTTGGCCTCCGCGATGACCCGCCACGCGGCCGGATCGCCGTACTCGCGCCAGGCCAGCAGCGGCAGCGTGTCGCCGGTGCGCACCCGGTGCACCCGGCGTGCGTGCAGCGTGCCCGACGTCGGATTCTGCCCCGGAGTCTCCCCGGTGATCTCCTCCATCGTCACCTGGCACACCGCCCGGATCGGCACACCGGAGGTGGTGAACAGGGTGTACTTCGCCTGTACTTGGCTGACATAGCCGGGGAACCCGGTGAGCCCGCCCCAGTGGAACACCACCCATGGCGGCGAGGCCCGCTGCTGCTGCCGGGTCTCGCTGGTCGGCACACAGCAGGTGAACAGCCGCTCCACCGAGGTCACCACGCTGGTGTCGTGGGTGTCGCTGGCGTCGAAGAACATCTCGACGGTCAGCTTGCTGGGCTGCGGCCCCTGGTACTCGGGCGGCCCCGCGCTCTTCGCCCCCTTGGCCGGGGTGCGCTTCCAGGCCGCCGCCTTGGTCAGGCTCAGCTCCTTGGGGTTGAACTGGAAGTCGATCCGCCCGCACGGCCCGCCCGGCGTCAGACCGCCCCCGGGCGGAGGGGTGCGCAGCTCCAGATAGGCGTGCTCCAGCTTGGGCCGGGCCCCGCCGCCTCCCCTGCCCGCGGCGGCACCGCCGCCCGCCGCGCTGAACGCCACGGGTGAGCTCATGGGTCAGCCCTCCATCACATAGCCGTGGTGGGCGATCTCGATGGTCTCCATGGCCACCTTGGGCGACTCCGGATTGAACGACGGCCCGGTCCAGCGCACCGGCACCACCTCCAGCAGACCCCACTGGGCCACCTTGTGGCCGTCGCCCGTCCGCGCCTCGATATGCGCGGTGCGGCGGGCGATCCCGGTGGTCATGCTCGCGAACCACTTGGCCACCTTCTCGGTGTCACGGGTCAGTGGCCGGGACAGCTTGATGTTGGGGTACTTCAGCCGGGTGGGCAGCTGCCACAGATGGCCGTTGTTGCCGCCCTCCTCCCGCTGTTCGAGCACCACCTCGCAGCCGAGGCCCTCACAGGTGTTGAACGAGCCGAGTTCGATGCCGTCGACCGTGACGACGAAACAGACGCTGACCGCCGGGTCATCGGTAACGGGCATGCCGTGTCCCTTCTCTCCGCACTTGTCAGTGCCTGGTGTTGATCAGGTGTCCGGCCCGTTCGCGCTCCAGCCGCAGCTCCGCCTTCAGCAGCCGGCTCAAGGGGCCGTACAGCGCACGGACCAGCTCGTCGTCCACCTTGGGCGCCCCGCCCTTGCCCCCCTCCCCGTGTCCCCCCGGCCCTCCGGGGCCGCCGTCATGGGGCGCGCCCCCGGGGGACGGGCCGGAAGCGGGCCCGGAGGACGGGCCGGACGGCGGCGGCTCGGGTGGCTCGGGTGGATCGGGCGGCTGAGGGGGCTCGGGCGGATCAGGGATGTCGGGGATCTCCGGGGTCTCGGCATCGCGCTGTACGGGTGGGAGGAACCGCGCCCGCTGTATCCCCCGCGGGGAAGGGGCGGGCGGAACGCCTGGTGGCTGGAACACCACGGAGCCGTCTGCCATGCGCTGGGCCACCCCCGAGGCCACCGCCAC
This sequence comes from Streptomyces malaysiensis subsp. malaysiensis, assembly GCF_040653035.1. NCBI lineage: Bacteria > Bacillati > Actinomycetota > Actinomycetes > Kitasatosporales > Streptomycetaceae > Streptomyces > Streptomyces malaysiensis. Next base: position 404,801 of record NZ_JBEZNG010000007.1, on the reverse strand, counting down.
CGAACCGGCGTCGACCAGCGGACGGGCCGGGCGCGGTGGCGCGGTGGCCGGTGCCGATGCCAGGGGCCTGGCGGCCGGGGATGGGGGAGTGGTGGCCCCCGGCACCACTGAGCGCTGGGCGGTGGGCGTCGCCGGGCGATGCGCGGCCGGTGCCGCGCCGGTGGCGGCCACCTCCGGCCTCTCGGGGGACGGGCCGTCGGCGGCCGACCACCGCAGCGGCACGACCGGCGGCTCGGGTGCGGAGCCGCCGGGTGTGGGCGGCACCTCGTGCGCACCCGAGAACAGCGGCACCGACCGCTGTGCCACCAGCGGCACCACGGGCCCCGCCGCCGGGGCGGGTTCGGCCCCGATGGGTGTCCCGGTGGCGGTGGCCCGTTGCAGCGGGACGGGCATGGCCGCGGATGCGGGCGCGGCCGTCGGCCCGGGTGCCGCAGCGGTGTCCGCCGTACGTACCACCAGCGGGTCGTCGGGGAGCAGCGGCCTGGACGGGGCGTCGCCGCGCGGCGGTTCCGGCGGCGCGGCTCCCGGTTCCTCGGGCGTCAGGGCTCCCGTGCTCGCCGCGGGCTTGCGCTGGGCGGTCGGCGGCAACTCGCTCAGTGGCTCGCCCAGTCCGAAGGCGGCGGACCGCTGGACCGGTGGCGAGGGCGGGGAGGGAGACGTTGTGGCCGGTGTGTCGCTCGCCTCCGTACGGGCCCGTGGCGCCGTGAGGGGGAGCGCGGTCAGCTGACGGATCTGTTCGTCCGGAGGGCGGGCGGAGATCAGTGGCTCGACCACCTCCGGCGTGTTCGGGGCGATGGCACCCTCCACCTCCCGTGTTTCCGGGGTGACGGCACCTTCCGCCGCCCGCTGTACGGGCGCGCTCCGGGGCGTGCCGAACTCCCGCGCCGCGACGGGACCGGCCGCACGGCTCACCGTCGGCGGTGTGCCGCGGGTCGGGACCGGCGTATCGGCAGGCGGCGGTGTGGGCGGCGTGGCCAGACCGTGTCCCACGCCCGACGGGGCCTCCGGGCTCACCAGATGGCCGAGCGTCCCGAGGAACGACGCGTTCTGCCATGTCCCCAGCCCCGCGCGGAAACCGGCGGGATCGGTCACCAGCTCGGGCGCCGCCACCGTCCGCTGCAACGGCGGCACCTCCCGCCACCCCGGTGTGGTGGGCGGCGCCTGAGGGCTCGCGATCGTCTCCGTTCCGGTGTGTGCCGTGTTCCCCGTACCGCTCCGCCGTCGTCCGGTCAGCCAGGACAGCAATCCCATCTCACATCACCGCTCGTTCAGCCGGGCGATGTGATCCACGTATCGCAACCGGTCGGTGTGCTCGAGGTCGAGGATCTCGTCGAGGGACCAGTGGAAGTGGTAGGCGAGGTACGCGACCTCCTGATGGATCCGGTCGGCCGCGTACGTCACGATTCCCCCAGGCGACCACCACCGGACAGATCCACCGCGAAGCTCTCCTGGCACGAGGGGCAGGTGACCGCGGCCCGGGTGTGCCCCTCGGCGTTGATCCTGCGGTAGAAGTCCTGGAGAAAGGCGAGGTCGGAGGCGAACAGGTCCTCGACGACGCCCGGATGGATGTCCTCGATCGAGCCGAGCCGGGTGATCACCCGGGAGATCAGCACCACCGACAGATAGGCGGAGTTCTCCCGCACCCGGTCGTCCCGCAGCGGGACCAGCTCGTCGCGGGCGGTGGCCAGCCGCATGACGCCGTCGCGGTGCACCGTTCCGGATTCGTCCACGTACCCGCGCGGCAGCTCGAAGGGGAATTCGGTCCGCAGGGCCTCGGTCTGCCGGTCCGGGTCCGCCCGCTCGGGGGATGCCGCGATGGTGCGCCGCATCAGTCGACTTCCACGCTCTCGTAGGTGATGGCCAGCTTCTCGGTGAGCACGGAGGTGTCACCGGCCTTGAGCGTGCTGATCTCCAGGGATTTGGGCCAGGCGTTGATGAGCTTGTACCGCTTGATCGGAATGCCCTCGTAGTCGTAGACGATGATGGAGCCGTTGCGCCGGGCGTTGGTCATCTTCCCGAACCGGGAATCCTTGATCCACTGCTCGAAGCTGTTGTCCTCGGTCAGACCGCGGGAGACGGTGACCTCACCGGCCTTGGGACGGCCCGGCAGCTTCTTGATCGCATACTTTCCATCGGCGGTGTTCTGCTTCAGCTCGATCACGTCCTGCTCCATCTTCAGACCACTGACCTCGGTGATCTGCCTGATGAGCACACTGTCGAATTCCAGCCCGAAGGAATGCCCTACGGAACTGTCGAGTTCGGGGAGCGGCATACCAGCCTCCTAGGATCGGTCCGTCGTGGTGGTCATCACTCGTCAACCGCTCCCGTGCCCGCGGAGAGCTGGGCGAGCCGGAACACCACGAACTCCGCGGGCTTCACCGGAGCCACCCCGACCTCACAGATGACCTGCCCGGCGTCGATGGACTCCGGTGGATTGGTCTCGCGGTCGCATTTCACATAGAAGGCTTCGTCGGGGGTCAGCCCGAAGAGTGCGCCCTTGCGCCATTCATTGACCAGGAACGCCGAGATGGTGCGCCGGATACGGGCCCACAGGGCGTCGTCGTTGGGCTCGAAGACCACCCACTGGGTGCCCGCAAGGATCGACTCCTCCAGATAGTTGAAGAGCCGCCGCACATTGAGATAGCGCCAGGACGTGTCATCGGCAAGCGTACGTGCGCCCCATACCCGGATGCCGCGGCCGGGGAAGGCACGGATGCAGTTGAGCCCGATGGGGTTGAGGAGGTCGTGCTCACCCTTGGTGATCTGCGTCTGGAGCGCGACGGCGCCCCGTACCACCTCGTTCGCCGGGGCCTTGTGCACCCCGCGGGTCTCGTCGTTCCGCGCCCACACCCCCGCGATATGCCCGCTCGGAGGCATAAAGGCGTCCCGGCCCACGGCCGGGTCGAACACCTTGATCCACGGGTAGTAGAGGGTGGCGTACTTGGAGTCGAATCCGGTCGTCTCCTCCCGCCAGGTCTTGACCTGGCGCGGGCTCAGGGCGGGCGGCGGATCGAGGATGGCGATCCGGTCGCCCATCGCCTCGCAGTGGGTGATCAGCCCGCGTTGCACCGTGATCACCGTCTCGAGGTCCACCGCACCCCGCTGGTAGGCGCTCATCAGGTCCGGCGCGGCCACCATGGTGACCTCCTCGACCGCCTCCAGACCGCCGAATCCGGTCCGCCGGTCGGGATCTCCCACGTAGGAATCGGCAGACAGCGTGTCCGGCACCACCGCGGCCCCCGGGCCGGCCCCGGGTGAGGCGGCGAGCGTCACCACCTGAGCCTCGGGCCGCGCGGGCGCCGCGCCCTTACCCGGCTCCTCCAGCCTGATCAGCTGGGAGCGGGCCCTGACCTGCGTGGCCACGTTCTCCTTGCTGCGCTTGGTGGTCACGGCCGGGTAGGTCTCCGCGACCACTCCGTCCCGCTTGACCACCAGCGCGAAGACGTCCTGCGGCGGGTCGTCGCCCTCGGGGTCGGCCACCTCGACGGTGATCTCCCCGGTGACACCCGGCAGGGTGCGTACGACATACGGCCCGAGCTGGGCCGAAGGCCCCGCGGCGACCTCCTTCGCCGTGCCCGCGCGCCCCTCGCCCGGCTCCGCCTCCTCCGCGTCGCCGATGCGCACGACGTAGCAGATGCCACCACCGTTGGCGAAGAAGCCATAGACGGAGGAGGCGAGGTAGGTGCCCTCGACGAAGTCCCCGAAAACGGTGGTGAACTGCGTCCAGTTGGTGATGAGCGTCGGCTCGTGGAACGGTCCCTTCTGCGCGAACCCGATGAAGGCGGCGACCGAGGTCCCGACCCCTTCGATCGGCCGCGACCCGGATTCCACCTCTTCGACGTAGACACCCGGGGACAAGTACGACGGCATGCCACTCTCCTCGACCGGGGAAACGAGATCGATTGTTCCCGGGAAAAGGATCAACGGGAACGGGCTTTCGGCCGCCCCCGCGTACAGAGCGCCCTGCCCGAGAGGCAGCGGATTTCCTTTCCCTATCGGGCAGACCTTCTTGCCCCCATCACTACCCGGGTTTCCCCGGGCCCGGAGCGGGCCGACCCAGCACCCTGACAGACATGTCGCGGACGTATCGCCGGACGGCCGGTGCCGGATGATGCGATGAAGTCTGCCCAGGAGAGGTCAGGGAAGCCGGCCGCGGCCGCGAGGGCCGGGCCGAAGGAGCGCTCGGCGCCGCCTCCGGGCGTGGCCCCGGTGGCGGACCCGGCCTCGGCTTCGTCCTCGACCTTGGCCTCGGCCTTGTCCTTGGAGCAGACGGCTGCCCCCGCGCCCACCCCCGCCCCGGTTTCTCCATCCACCGTTCCCGGTCTGGCCTCGCGTCACCTCCAGCGCCTACAGGCCGCGGCCGGGAACTCGGCGGTCTCGCGTCTGGTCGCCCAGCGCTACGCGGCGCCGGTGAAGCCCCCACCGTCCCAGGCCCCCGGCTTCCGCAAGGTCCAGTCGGACGTCGCGGCGAAGAAGCGGAAGCTGGCCCAGCACAACCCCGCGGCCGCGGAGTCCCGGTCCGCCCAGGACGCGGCGGTGGCCCCGCCGGACGACAAGGAGGCACAGGGCAAGGCGGCCAACGCGGAGAAGATGAACGCCGCCAAACCGGGGGAGTTCGACAAGGCGGGCTTTATCGCGGCGGTGAACGAGGCGATCGCCGCGCAGGCGCCCAAGAACCTTGACGAGGCCGACAAGTTCGCCGACTCCGGCAAGGCCGACAAGATCAAGGGCGAGGTCGACGGCAAGGTCACCGACGGCAAGAACGCGTCGTCGAAGGACATCGAGACCACCACCAAAGCCGCCCCGGACACCTCGCAGGCCAAGGAAAAAGAAGTCACCCCGATGAAGCCGGACCAGCCTCCGGCCAACCCGGGCGCGCCGAACGCGGCGGACGCGACCCCGCAGCAACAGCCGCCCGAGGTCACGGACTTCTCCGAGGGCCCGAAGAAGACCGACAAGCAGATGGCGGACGCGGAGGTCACCGAGGAGCAGCTGGCCAAGAGCAACGAACCGGAGTTCACGGCCGCCCTCGGCGAGAAGAAGAAGGCCGAACAGCACTCCGAGACGGCCCCCGGGCAGGCCCGCGCGGCCGAGAAACAGCAGCTCGCCACCGCGAAGTCCCACGCTGCCGGGGCCGGCACCCAGGCCATGTCCGCCCTGACCGCCGCCCGCGCGGGCGCGGGCAAGCAGGTCGACGGCGGCAAGGGCGAGACCAAGTCGAAGGATGAGCAGAAGCGGGAGGAGGTCACCGCAAAGCTCCAAAAGGTCTTCGACGCCGCGAAGAAGGACGTCGAGGGCATCCTCGAGGGTCTCGACGGCAAGGTCGACAAACAGTTCGAGGAGGGCGAGAAGAAGGCCCGGGACGCCTTCAACAAGGACCAGAAGCGCCGGATGAAGGAGTACAAGGACAAGCGCTACGGCGGCTTCTGGGGCCCGGCCAAATGGGCCAAAGATAAAATCGCCGGCATGCCGGAGGAGGCCAACCGCCTTTTCCAGGAGTCCCGCAAGCTCTACGTCAACCAGATGCAGGGCGTCATCTCCTCCATCGCCGACACGATCGGCACCGAACTGGGCAAGGCGAAAACCCGTATCGCCAAGGGGCGCGCCGAACTGAAGGCGGAGGTGGACAAGCTCCCCGCCGACCTGAAGAAGTACGGCCAGGACGCGGCAAAGGACTTCGCTGGCAAGTTCGACGACCTCGAATCGGAGGTCAACGACAAATCAAAGGAACTGGTCCAGACCCTGGCCCAGAAGTACACCCAGGCCCTCAACGCGGTCGACGAGGAGATCAAGAAACTCCAGGAGGCGAACAAGGGCCTGGTCCAGAAGGCCGTGGACGCGGTCGTCGGTGTCATCAAGACGATCAACGATCTCAAGAACCTCCTGATGGGCATCCTGGCCAAGGCGGCCAGCGCCATCATGAAGATCATCAAGGACCCCATCGGCTTCCTGGGCAACCTGGTCCGCTCCGTCGGCGCCGGCCTCCAGCAGTTCATGTCCAACATCGGCACCCACCTCCAAACGGGCCTGGTGTCGTGGCTGTTGGGCACGAGCGTCAAAGCCGGAATCGAGATCCCCGCAAAGTTCGACCTAAAAGGCATAATCCAGCTGATCGCCTCCTTGCTGGGCCTGACCTGGGCGAACATCCGCGCCCGCATCACCCGCAAGGGCGTCCCCGACCAGGCCATGAGCAAGGCCGAACAATCCGTCCCGGTCGCGAAGGCGCTGGCGACGGAGGGCCCGGCAGGCGCCGCCAAGGAAATCACCGCCGAAACCGGCGACCTGAAGTCCACCATCCTCGAAGAGCTCAAGTCCTACCTGATCCCCACGGTCATCATCGCGGGCATCACCTGGATCCTCTCCCTCCTCAACCCCGCCTCCGCCTTCGTCCGCGCGGCCAAGGCCATCATCGACATCGTCTCCTTCGTCGTGAACCAGGGCGCCCAGATCGTCGACTTCGTCAACGCGGTCCTGGACGCGGTCATAGCCATAGCCAACGGCGGCGCAGCCGGCGTCCCCAAAACAATCGAAACCGCCCTGGCCGCCAGCATCCCCCTCCTCATCGGCCTCCTCGCGTCCCTGCTCGGCATCGGCGGCTTGGCCAACAAAATCAAGCAGGTCTTCCAAAAAGTGTCCCGCCCGGTCAACCGAGCCATAGACAAAATCGTCACCAAAATTGCCCAGGCCGCGAAGAAGCTCTGGTCCAAGGTTAAGAATAGGAATAAAGAGAATGAAGGAAAAATCGAGGGAGGTGGATCGAAAAGCGCACAATCCAGGCATGAGGACATCTTCAACCAGACAAAGAAAGATATAAATTCGCGGTTCGGTAAGCCAATTGCGGCGACAGAACTAAGACAGGTAGTCGATCAGGTACTGGCCAAGAACCGCAGCATCGGACTCAAAGATCTAGTATTCAAGCCGTCCGGGCAGTCAGGGGCTTTTGCCCTGATTGCCAAGGTAAATCCTCTCAGGAGAATCACCTCGGCAAAAATTCCGCGATTTACGCCAAAAGAAATGGAGCTACAGAACCAGATCCCAACACACGCGAAGGCTACTATCACTTTTCATCATTTGGATGAAACAATACAGGGGCAGGAACAGTACGACAAGATGCGCAGTGGCTACGTCGGAAAGAAAGACAGGGTCAAAACGAAGGTTCGCTACGGCACGCAGGTGCCGTCACCAACCGGCCAAGGAAATATCCCAACGGTCACGCTGGAAGAAACCTCAAAGGAACGCAGTGTTCACGCAGAGGAATTGCTGACGCGAGAACTGCAAAACAACTGGGGTTCCAACATACCCCCACCGCAAAAGAGTGGGATAGCAGGGCAGAAGCCCAACCTGAGGGTCGATTTACGTGTTAATCGAAGCTGCTGCCCCGGCTGTGCGCATCAGGTCGCACAGTTACTGGACAAGGCGAGAGAAGAAGGCTGGACGCCGATCGTTTCCGTGCTCGCGACGCGTCTCTATATGGGGGATTTCGACGAGTTGCGAGGGAGGGAGACCGGTGAGAACGGTTTGCGCATCCTGATGGGAAGAGGTGTGTCGGTCGAGGTGCTGGACATGAGTGATCCTTCGATGGAGGATGTCCGGGACTGGATTCTACATAAATCAACCATGCCAGACGGAAAAGTGACCACATCAGAATATGAAGAAAAATACAAAAAACAGTGGAATACTCCGCTGAGTGAATCAATCGATTTGGTAAAGAAAGAGCTTGGAATAACTTGAGGGAACAGTAGCTCGTATTTATCCGCGTGGTCCGTGTGAGGTGCCATGTTGACACAACTGCTCAGCGCTCTACCTCGATTTTTCGAAACCGGAGAGTGGGGTCGACAGCCAGTAGTCTATGCAGTGAATCACGCTAGGAAAATCAAAAGCGAGAGCTACCCGATCGTAGTAGAGACAGAGGGTGGTACTTACCTTTTGGAGAAGCTCCAGGAGCTGGGGGGTGATGTACATATGGAGCTTCAACTACTGGACTTGACGGTCGCACCTGATGTGCTTGCTCTTATTATTGTGGCTGAAGGCTGGTCTACCGAACAACTCCCGAACGGTACGGACCAGACTTTTGACATCCTTTACTTCCAAGGAGTGACGCGCGCAGGAGAGAGTAACACCCTGATCACCTACAGAAATTCCGCCATGTCGACAAAATTCGACCCCCTGAAAGGGACGCTGCGGGTTTGCCTGGAAGTTATCTTGGAAGCCCCGATTCGCGATTTCATGCAAGTGCGGCAATGGCTTGCTGCGACTGCCGCATCGCGAGTCAGCAGGCACCTTTCCGAATGGAATCAGGGCGCCCGCCCCGGTCATGCACCACCGTTCATCGCCATGCAATGCGACAACCAGGAGAGTTTCTTTGCTGCCAAGCTCAGCGAACTCACTGCAGGAGCAATCACTTCGGTGTGCTGGGAAGTGAGTGATGACGGTAACCTGCTGCCAGGGCAGTTACGCGAACCAATGCACGAGATGGTGATCGGGGATTCTGAAGTAAATACCAGCCTGTGTGTCAGTGCTGCTCGGCATCTCGCAACCACATCTTGGTCAGATTTTATCTCACATGTCCGGGATGGCTCGCTTTTGCCAATTGATCCGTTCGTCGTTCACCGTTTTCCGGGGAGTGTTTTAGGGCGTTTCGCGGCTGATCAGATTGAATCAGCAGAAGAAATTATGAGGGAATGGTCTCCCTATGCGGGAGAAGCTGGCGCGAACAGGGCCTTGAATATATTTCGCGCCGCCCGGTGGATTGACTAGCGCCGCCTTTTCGCTTGCTGCGATGAGGCGTCGCTGATCGCCATCGGCTGGATGGGCGGGGTGGTTTCGTTGTTTGGGCATGGCGGAGTCCCGGCGCGGGGTTGTGTCCTCCAAGGTCTTTCGGGTCGTGGGTGATCAGGGCTTTGCTGGGGTGCCGGCCTGTCGGGGGTCCCGAGCGGGTCGGCGATTCCTTCGCCCAGCTCGCCATCACACCCCACCAAGCACCCCATAACCCCCTGCGGTTCACCCATACGAGTGAACGTCGGTGTCGAGTTTTCTATGAGATGTACTCGAGTCGATACCAGATTTGACACACCAGGAAACTCTTTCCAAAAAACAGAGTTGCCCCCGAGGTATTTCGCGAGTCGTTGCAGGTCACCAACTGGAAATCCGGGCTGAGGCCTAATTTCTGTCAGGTTCTGCGTCCACTTCTATCAGGATTCGGGTTCGTTCCTATGGGTTTTCGCCACCCCTCGTGTTGAGAAACGGGGCTGCTTCTATCGGAAAACGTGCAGTTCACGGGGGCGGAGGTGGTCGGCCCCCCCCTTCCTTCGCTGTGTCAACATTGCACTTCCACGCAAACGAAGGGAGAACACGATGGACCCCGTCGTCATAGGCGGCATCGCATCAGGCAGCCTTGCCTTTATCGGGACCGTTGGTGCCGCTTTAATCAACCGGAGCGCGAAGAAGGAATGCTGTCGAAGCAGGCACGCACAGCTTCGACGGATGGTGCACCCTTGCAGGCGTGACCGTCCGGGCAATCGCCGGGGATCTGTGCGACCTCGCCCGGCCGCGGCGGGGACTCGCTCACCTGGTCAATCGCGGTCGCGGCGGGGTCGTCGGGGAGGCGGAGGTGTGTGCCGTCCAGCTTGGTGGTCAGGGTGTAAGCGATGCCGCAGGAGCGCAGGCCCGGGAGGGTGTGGTCGGCGCCGAGCATGATGGGTCATCGGTCCGAGGGCCGGAAGTCCACCGCCGTTTGCGACTGGTGACACTGTTCTCACCGGCGCCCGCACACGGAAAATCGTCCAGATAAAGTGCCTCTCCGGTGTTGGCCAAGAAGCACAGCGGCGGGTGGTAGCCGAAGCCGGCCTTGTAGGTGGGTGTTGCCTGGTCTTTCTCGGAGTGGCAGGTGACCAGGGCGGCGTCGAGGTCCGGGACAAGGCCGGGCTGTATGGGTCCCGCGGACCGGTCTGCGGGTATGCCCTCGCCTCTTTCCGTGGCCTGCGGCCAGGCGACTAGCCGAGCCTGGGCTCGGGCCGAGCGCAGGCTCGGCTAGCGCCCGTTGACCAACGTCGGCGAGCAGCCGCCAAGCCGTCGGTGTCGAGGCGACGGGGCCGAACACCTCGGCTTAGTCATGCAGTACGGCCAGATCTGTGATGGTCTGGCCGCCCTCGGCGAGTATTACCGCGAGATCGGTGGCGATCCTGCCCGGATCAAGTCCGGTCTCGCGCGGGCGAAGCGAGCGCAACGCGGTGGAATATGCGCCGGTCAGCCCGGTGGCATCCGCAAGATCCGCCAGCAACCATGTCCCGGCATGACCGACCACACCCGAACCAATCAGTACTGACGTGACCCCGGGCACGCAAGATAGCCTGCACGTAGAAAGGGCCCTCTGCTTGGACTGACAGAACCTCTCAGCAACGTTCGTCGTCCCAGGGCAGGAAGGCACTTTCGCGTTTCCGCCTCGACAACTTCCACCCCCAAGCGTCCGACGGTTCGAAGCTAGGCTCGCGGTATGACTGATTTCCTTCAGGTGGCGACGGCGACGGAGACCCGTGAGGAAGCCGAGAAGCTGGCGGGGTCGGTGGTGACGGCTCGGCTCGCGGCCGGTGCGCAGATCGTCGGGCCGGTGGTTTCCGTCTTCTGGCATCAGGATGAGTTCGGTACGGGGGAAGAGTGGCAGCTCTTGTTCAAGACCCGTGCCGACCGTTACGCCGATCTTGAGGCGCACCTCTTGGAGCATCATCCGTGGAAGAACCCCGAGGTGTCGGCCGTACCGATCGTCGCGGGGTCGGGTGCCTACCTGCGGTGGGTGGATCGGACCACTGATCCGGACCCTGCGAGCTGATGCTTCAGGTCCTGGCCTTCTCCAGGACTTCGGCTACGGTCGGAAGCTCGCGGTGGGCGGTGAGCTGTTGGAGGATCGGGGTAAGGCGCTGGCGCGGGCGGACGGAGGCCACTCCGGCCGAGAGTTCCAGAACGCGGCCCGTGATGGTCGTAGCCTGCTCGATCTCTCCGGCGGCAAGGTAAGAGTCAGCGAGCCACGAGAGGTAGAGGCTCTTGTCCCGTGCGTGGGCGTCGTCATACCGGGTGAGTACTTTCTCCAAAACGGGGACGGCGCGGAGCGGTCGGCGTAGTTCGGTCCAGCATCGGCCGGTCATGATCTGGAGTTCGTTGTGGTCGACCCACGCCGCCCAGTCGGGTTGGGGGGTTCCGTCGCACTCGCTGAGGGCCGATCCCGCGGTAGTGAGCGCGCGTTCGGTCTCGGTGGCGTGCCCGGCGACGGCGTGAGTCCAAGCAAGGCGTTCGTACAGCAGTGCGCGCACGCTGGACGGGGCGTCGGGGCCTGCGGTTCGGCATGCCTGGGCGGCGGTCTCTATTCCGCCAGCACGGTCCGCGTTGACCTTCTGGTAGGCGAGGAACGCGAGGGCGTTTCCGGCAAGGGCGGTGTCTTTCGCTTCGGTGGCGGCCTGGTGGCTGGCCTCGTAGAGGCTGCTGGCGTCGGCGTGCTTGCCGGCGTCGAATGCGGCCCATCCTGCTTGCTGAGCCTGCTCGGAGAGGATGGATAGGAGCCCGCGGGCTGTCTCCTCCGTGTAGCTGCCCTCTCGAAGCATCGTCTTGGTCGCTTGGTACTCGCCGAGGTAGACGCGATAGGTGTCTCCTCCGCCCAGGATGTCATCGAGCCGCCGCAGCCGCGCCGTGCGATGTCGCAACTGTTCGGGCACGTCTCGACCGATCTGTCGGCCCGCCTCGATCTGGGCCAGCTCGGGTAGGCCGAGGACCAGACCCGCCCCGGCCGAGGCTCGGAAGAATTCCCTGCGCAGCACTGTTTCGCTTCCCCCTCGGGTCGTGGATGTGATGTGTGCTGAAGCGGTCGGGGTGTGACCGGGTGCGGTAGCCGATTCCCAGTCGCGGCGTGCGAGGCCGAGTAGATGGCCGGGGATGCGTAGTGCGTCGGCGATCGTCGCGATTTTGTCGAACGACGTGATGCGGCCCTGGCCACGCGCCAGGGAGCCGACTCGTTCGGGCTTGATGTCACACTCGGCGGCGATCTTCGAGTAACTGATCTTGGCTAAGTCTCGGGCAAGGGAGAAGACGGTGCCGAAGTCGTGGGCCACGATCGCGGCGCGCATCTCTGCGTGGTTGAGAAGTTCTCGCGGTAGTGCAGTCGGCGGTTGGTAATCGGTCATCGTGTGCCCCGTTGCGCCTGCTGGTGACAGTATGTCGCAAAGTCGTGACCTTCAGCCTACCCATCATGGGGATAGCCACGGGCGGGAAGTCAGCACGGTCATTCCGCAGGACAGTTGGCAGACGCAAGAGACCCCCGCGACGTGGCTGCGTCCGGGGGCGTGGTCAACGCTGCAAAGGAGCGTCAACAGTGCGGAAGACTACCGCCCGATTCGCGGAATGGCTGTTACAGCTGCTGCGGCCTGCTCCAGAGCGGCATCGGGCCGTTGGAATCCGGCCAGACGTCCGGCGCCTGAATACGCCGATAGCCCGTCTGTCGCGTGTCCCCTTGGGTCACGTATGGCTGCCGCGTGGTGCAGACGTCCCGGGTATAGGGCTTGTCCGGCCGCATGTGGTCGCGCATGAGCGCCAGTGGCGGGGCGGTGCCGTCGGACATCAGGCAAAGGCGGTGGCGACATGAGTACGCGGCCTCGTCTGCTGCCGTGGCCGGACTCGGCTGGGAAGCGCTGCTATCTCGTGACGGACGACGGCGATAGTCGTCTGTCGAGGCTCGCTGATGAGATGGAGGCCACGCAGCTGACAGTCGGCGCCGAACTCCTCGGCCACGCTGGCGAGATGCTGCGCGCTCATAAGGTGAGCAAGGGGGAGTTGAGGTTCCTCGTCAAGTGCCTGCGCGAGGCGCTGAGCGACGCGCTTCGGGTCGCCGAGAGTCGGGGCGGGCGGCTGCCTGTCTGTGCCGACAGCGAGCCGCACGAGAGCCTGGACGACGCTCCGGAGTCTGAGCGGGGAGCGTACGAATGAGCCGAGCCCGATCAGGTGCGTCAGAGGGGTGGCAGGTCGGGCCTGTCCCGGGGCGCGGTCTGCGCCGTGAGCGGGATGGACACCTGGCGCTGCCGCTTCAGGTCGTCCGCTCCGGGCAGCACGTCGCCCTTGCCTCGCTGCTGCTGACGGTGGCCGAGGCGGAGCAACTGCATGCGGCCCTGTGCTACGCGCTGGGCGCTGAGCCTGCGCCTGCTGACGCGCCGGAGTGTCGAGAGCCGATCCACTATCCAGGCGGCCGACAGCGGTACTGAGGTCTGCCCCAGCCGGGCGAGCCGCACTCGCGACAACCACATATACGACGCCGGACCACCCCCGGGCCTGCAAGCAACTGGGGTGGTCCGGCTGAGTGCGGGACTCCAAGGCTCCCAGTGGCCCGGTGCTTTCCTTTGCCAATGGTGCGTGGGCTGCCTTTGGCGTTGAAGTCCGGGTGGTGGCCGGTGTCGTCCAGGGCGTGGGTCGCGGTGATCTCGTCGGACACCCCGCACTGCTGGGCGTAGTCCTTGAGGAGCTGTGCGAGCGGGATGCCCTCGACCCTCATGTCTGCGTCCTCGACGTCAACGTCGAACTGGGATCCCCGGGCAGGGCGACCAAGCAGGACGATCTCGAACCATAGGTGCTCCACCCAGCGCATATGGGAGACGATCCCGGCCAGGGTCATCAGCGGTGAGGTCGGGAGGAGAGAGCGGTGGGCGTCCGCCTCGGACAGGCCATCGCATTTCCACGCGATGATGGCGCGCTGCGTATCGAGCCAGCCCAGCAGTTGGGTGCGCTCATCGCCGTTGCGGGGAGGGCGGATGCGCGGTGGCGTCGTCTCGTCATGGCAGCGACGCCAGTCGAGTGCGGGGGCGGTACGTACCGGGTCAGTGGCGGTGGCTCAGTACATTGATTACGCGGCCGTTGGGGTCGCGGACGAAGAAGCGGCGGACGCCCCATGCCTCGTCCCGCAGGGAGTGCACGATCTCGGCGCCGCTGTCGCGCATCGCCGCGTAGGCCGCGTCCACGTCGTCCACCTCGACGCTCACATCGGGGACCACCGGGGCGGTCTCGTCGTGGGTCATCACACTGATCTGGGCGGTGGGGTTGGTGGTGGAGGCGAGTGTCATGATCCAGCCCTGGTTCATCGCCTCCTCGAAGCCGAGGAGACCGTAGAACTCCCGGTTCTCCCGCATCGCTTCGGACCGGACGTTGGGTACGACACGGCGGACGGTCATCGCGAGCCTCCCGGGGCGTGAGTCAACTGGTGGCGGTGGCGGTGGCGTTGTGTTCTAGCACGGCGTCAAGATACTCGGAGATCGCGTCCCGGTTGTGGGTCAGACACTCGATGCGGCGGGTCATGCGGTCCCGCTCGTCCTCCAGCGTGGCGATCATCTCCGGTGTGGCGTCGGAGAAGTGGATGAGCCGGGGTTTGTCCAGGCACGGCAGGATCTGCTTGATGATCCGGGTCGGAAGGCCGGCGTCGAGCAGCCCCCTGATCTGGAGCACCCGGTCGACGAGTCGCTCGTCGTACGCGCGGTAGCCGTTCGCGCAGCGGTCGGGCAGGATCAGCCCCTGCTCCTCGTAGTAGCGCAGCAGCCGGCGCGGTGTGCCGGTGCGCTCCGACAGCTCTCCGATGCGCATGTGCCCCTTCCTTCCACCCTCGCATCCTTCACATCCATGTGAAGGACGCAGCGTATCGTGGGGCGGGCGCGCTCGCGAGGGGGCGGAACGCGCCGGGAAAAGTGCCAGGTGATTGAACGCGGGCCCCCGGCACGCCGTACGGATAACGGCGGGCCCGACCACCCGAGCCGGGCCCGCCGTGCCACCACCGGGCTTCGCAGGGAAGGACCTTCGGGTTGTCGCGCCAATCGAGCTCTCATCAGCGGTCGGAAACGGACAAGGGAACCACGGAGGAGGGCCCGACGGAGGGCCCGGCGCCGGAGGGTCCTCCACAGCGCACGCCGGATATCCCGGCCCAGCGGCGGGAGGACGCCGGGGAGCGGGACGCGGACCCCGAACAGGAGGTGGGCACCGTCCCCGGCGTGGCCGCCGTCCGTGAGGGGTGGCGGGCCAAGTACCCCGTCGCGGCGCGCACGGTGGCATGGACGGTCACGGGGCTGTCCTTCGCCTTCGTGTTCCTCGCCCTCAGCCTGCCGACCAAGCTCACCCTCCTCGAACCCAGCGCCTTCCTGCGCATCCCGGTGGAGGGGATATTCGGGGCCACGCTGCTGCTCATGCTGCCGTCGATGGCGCGGCGGGTGGTGGCGGTGGTCGCCGGGGCGGTCCTCGGGGCGCTGACCATCTTGAACCTCCTCGACATCGGCTTCAACGAGTTCCTCGGCCGCGGGTTCAACGTGGTGCTCGACTGGATACTCCTGGACGACGCCGAGGCGTACGTGAAGGACTCGCTCGGCGGGACGGCCGCGACCGTCGCCGTGATCGGTGTCGTGGTCCTCGCCGTCGCCGTGCTCGTCCTGATGGCGCTCGCCGTGCTGCGGATCGGCAACGTGATGGCGAGGAACAGCGCCGTGGCGACCCGTACCACCCTGGTGCTGGGCACCGTCTGGGTCATGTGCGCGGCGCTCGGTGTGCAGGTGGCCGGGGCGCCGTTCGCGTCCCGGAGCACCACCGCGCTGGTCCAGGACCGGGCGGAGCGGGTGCGCAAGACCCTCAAGGACGAGCGGGAGTTCGCCAAGGTGGCCGCCGTCGACACCTACGGCGACACCCCCGGCGATCAACTGTTGACCGGGTTGCGCGGCAAGGACATGATCTTCACCTTCATCGAGAGCTACGGCCGCGCGGCCATCGAGGACCCGGCGATCGCACCCGGTGTGGACAAGACGCTCAAGAACGCCACCAAGCGGCTGAACGAGGCCGGGTTCGCCTCCAAGAGCGGCTGGCTCACCTCGGCCACGTACGGCGGCAGCAGCTGGCTGGGGCACTCCACCTTCCTCACCGGCCTGTGGATCGACAACCAGAACCGCTACCGCACCGTCACCGCGGGCGACCACATGTCCATCACCCGGGCCTTCCAGCGCACCGGCGCCTGGCGGACCGTCGGCATCATGCCGGGGGTGCAGAAGGCTTGGCCGGAGGGCAAGTTCTACGGCCTCGACCATGTCTACGACTCCCGCGACCTCGGCTACAAGGGCCCGAAGTTCAGCTGGTCGACCATGCCCGACCAGTACGCCCTGAAGGCGTTCGAGCGTCTGGAGCACGGCAAGAAGCGCGACAAGCCGCTGATGTCGGAGATCATCCTGACCTCCAGCCACCAGCCCTGGGCGCCCATCCCCAAGACGATCCCGTGGAGCGAGGTCGGCGACGGCTCGGTCTACAAGGCCATCCAGAAGGCCGGCAAGAAGCCCGCGGACGTGTTCACCGACCCCGACAAGGTGAAGACCGAGTACGGAAGGTCCGTCCAGTACTCGGTGAACAGCCTCATCGACTATGTGCTGAAGTACGGAAACAAGAACACGGTGCTGGTCTTCCTCGGCGACCACCAGCCCCTGGCCCGGGTCAGCGGCGACAACGCCAGCCGGGACGTACCCGTGGCGATCGTCGCGCACGACAAGGCGGTGCTGGACCGGATCTCCCACTGGGGCTGGCAGGACGGTCTGATGCCGGGCGACAAGGCCCCGGTGTGGAAGATGAGCTCCTTCCGCGACCGCTTCCTGGACGCCTACGGGCCGACCCCCGGTGGCGACACGGCCCCCTCCCAGCCGTCGTCCTCGCCGAAGCCCGCACCCGGAGGGTCGTCGAAGCCATAGCCCTCGACGGGCCTGGGCGCGCGGACGCGTCATGGGGTTCTCCCGGTCCGCCGCCGGGTCCGTCAATCCCGTCAATCCCGTCAGCCCTGTCAGCCCCCTCAGTCCGTCAGTCCGTCAGTCCGTCAGTCCGTCAGCAAGGACATATACGGGCCGAACTCCGAGGCCAGGGTCAGCCGGCCCAGCTTCTGGTATTCGCGCTGCAATGCGTGGATGAGGTCGGGCATCGTCACCGGACTGCCGGACTCGGCCGCGAGATAGGCGGCGGTGACGGCCACCGAGCGGATGTTGCCGCCGGCCAGTTCGAAGGACTCGGCGCAGAAGTCCAGGTCCAGATCGGTGGCGCGGGGGAGTGCGGTGCCCAGCGAGCGGTCCCACAGCCGGCGGCGGTGGCCCGCGTCGGGGAGGGGGAAGTCCACGACGAGATCGAGCCGGCGGGTGAAGGCGTCGTCCAGGTTGGCACGGAGGTTGGTGGCGAGGATGGCCAGCCCGTCGAACGTCTCCATGCGCTGGAGGAGGTACGCGCTCTCGACGTTGGCGTAGCGGTCATGCGCGTCCTTGACCTCCGAGCGTTTGCCGAAGATGGCGTCGGCCTCGTCGAAGAGCAGAACGCCGTTGATTCCGGCGGCCTCGGTGAAGATGCGCTCCAGGTTCTTCTCGGTCTCGCCCACGTACTTGTCGATGACGGTGGCCAGATCGACCGTATAGAGATCCAGGCCCAGATCGGCGGCGATCACCTCGGCCGACATCGTCTTGCCGGTACCGGAGTCCCCGGCGAAGAGGGCCGTGACACCGCGCCCCCGGCCACCGCCCGGCCGCATGCCCCATTCGCCCAGGACCCGGTCGCGGTGGCGGGCGCGGGCGGTGAGTTCGCGGAGCTGGGCGAGGGGGCCCGGGGGGAGTACGAGGTCGGACCAGTCCACGGCCGGTTCGATACGGCGGGCGAGACGGTCGAGCCCCGCCGCGTTCTGGGCGCGGGCCCCGGCGCGGATGTGGTCCGGGCGGAGGGCGCCGCCGTCCAGCGCCGCGCTCTGGGCGGCGCCCCGGGCGGCCCGGGTGATCTGATCGGGGGTGAGGAGGAACGGGGAGAGAAGGCGGGTGAGGTTCAGGCCCGCGGGGACCGTGGTGCCATAGGCGTCGGACCAGAGCGCCGCCCGTGCGGTCGGTTCCACCCGCGGGGCGTGCAGCAGCAGCGGCGGACGCGAGGACCACGCGGCGTCCCAGGGCGCGCGGCCGGCCAGCACGACGGGCAGCGGGGTGTCCGCCACCAGCCGGATGACCTCGGGTTTGTCGCCGATGAGGGCGTCGATCGGACCGCACACCAGACCGGCGGAGGTGAGCCGGGCCTCCCTGGCGAGGATCCGCACCGCCTCGGCGGGCTGGGGGTCCCGGGCGAGGCGCTCCAGATCGAGGCCGAGGACACCGTGCCCCGCCCGGGAGAGGGCGGAGGCCCCCAGCGCGGTGCCCGCACCGCCCTGGTCCTCCCGCAGATACGCCAGGGGCTCTTCGGCGGTGAGGGCACGGGCGAGCGGGACCGGATCGCCGACACCGGACACGTCCTGCCACGGGGCGAGCAGATCGACGATGCGCGGATCGGGGGTGTCATCGCCGAGGAGATGCGCCGTGACCCGGTCGGGGACGCGGAGCGCACGCGCCAGGAACGGGCGGTCCGGCTCCTCGACCAGCAGCAGACCGCCCGCGCACAGCGGAGCCCGCGGCGACAGCCGGGCCCGTGCGGCCGCGTCGGCCGCGGAGAGTCCGCACAGGCCGAGGGCGAGACCGATGGAGGGCCGGCGGCGGGTGACATCGTCGTTGAGATAGCCGTAGAACCGCTCGAAGCGGTCGTCCAGATCCGGGACCAGCGCGATCAGCAGGATCTCCACATCGAGCGCGGAGAGGCCGAAGTCATGGGCGAGGGTGCGCAGTCGGGTCGGACTGCCCGCGCGGGCCGCGGCGTCGGCGCGCGCCTCGGCCTCGGCCAGGAGGGCGGAGTCGGCGTCGTCGGGGACGGTGGAGTCGTGGGGGCGTCCGGAGTCGAGAAGCCGGTGGATGGTCTCGTCGCTGAGGTAGAGGCCGCGGAAGGCGTCGTCGGGGTTGGGGTCGGTGAGCTGACGGGTGTGGACGGTGCGCCGTATCCGCTGTTCGACGAGGGTCGCGCGGTCGAGAAGATGGCGCAGGCTCGGATCCGGCTCTTCGGTCTCCGCGTCCGCCGGGCTCGTCATTCGGCCCGCTCCTCCGCCACCTGGGAGGCGATACCGGTGCGGCGGGCCCCGTACAGCGGCAGGTTGGCGCCACCCGGCATCGGCTGCGTGGGCGCCGCAGGCGCGGGCGCCTCCCGTGAGGAGTCGGAGAAGCCCAGGCGCACCCCCTCCTCGCCCACCTGCGGACCGGCCGGATAGACGGGCGACTCGGTGACCGGCACGCTCACTACCAGGTCGAGCGAGGGCTTGAGCTCGCCCCCGAGCGCGCTCCACACATCGGCGAACGACCGGTCCTCGGGCGGCGGCAGCGCGACCGTCATGGGGACGGACACGCCGAGTTCGGCGAGCGTGCCGGTGAGCCGTTCGGCGGGCAGGGCCTCGTACCGCAGCAGACAGGACAGCAGCGAGGACAGCAGCCGGTGCTCGTCCTCGGGGCGCTTGGTCCACGCGGTGATGAGATACGAGAGCTTGAAGTAGCGGGGCGGGCGGCGCCGGGCCACGATGGCGCCCTGCTCGTCGTACTCATTGAGCAGACCGCGCTCCCGGCGGCGCATGTCCTCGCGGATGTCGTACAGATAGAGATTGACGGTGGGGGCGTTGACCTTGGCGGCCCAGTCACGGGTGGGGGCGTCGAAGACCACGACCACCTGGCCGCCCGCCACGACATCGGCCCGGAAGATGGCGCGTAGCGCCTCGTCGACCTCGTGGATCACGGATGCTCACCCCCGGCCGGCGAAGTCGGGCGGCTGAAGGTTGCGCCGTACGACGAGCACGGGCTCATCCAGCCGCTCGAGCCCCGTCACCGTGGCGCGGAGCTCACGGGGGCCGAGCCGGTCCTTGGGCAACACCAGCATCTGGGCCTCGAAGGTGCCGCCGCGTCCCACCCGTACGGTCGACCGGGCCGCGGTGACGCCCGGATCCCAGCTGAGCGCGACCGTGACGCCGGGCGGGAAGTCCTTGCCGCGGGCGATGGTCACATCGCCGGGGCGGGCGACCTCGGGGGTGACCGTCAGCTTGGGCTTGAGCACCCGGACGCGGGCCGTGTCGGTGTTGTCGGCACGCCGGGGATCGCGTGGCGAACCGCTGACGGAGACCTTCAGCTCACCGCGGATCGCGGTGCGGTATTCGGCCGTCTGGGTCACCGTGATCCGTCCGCCCGGCGCGATGGTGCACGGGGTGGCCCGGGTGCAGCGCGACAGCCCGGAGAGGTCGCGGTCGCCCGTGTCCTTGGTGCGGGGCCAGGTGGTGGTGACCACGACGTTCCTGGCCGTCTTCGGGCCTGCGTTGGTGAGGGTGAGGCGGGCCCCGGTCCGCTGCCCGGTGTAGGCGGGCGTGGGGCCGACGGCGGTGGTGACGGCGAGATCCGCCTCGTCCGGCACGGGGGCCGGGCGCACGGTGAAGGTCGCGGTGTCGGTGCCGGTGTTGCCGGAGGAGTCGGTGGCGGTGCAGCTGACCCGGGTCCTGCCGACGGGGAAGCGCGAACCCGGAGGCGGATCGCAGCTGACCGGCAGATCGCCGTCGACCGCGTCCTGGGCGGTGGCGGTGAAGTCGACCTCGGTGCCGTTGTCGTCGGTGGCCTCGATGGTGCGGTCGTCCACGGTGACGACGGGGGCGGTCACATCGTTGACGGTGATGCTGATGCGCTGCTGGTAGTCCTCGGGGGTGGGTTCGTCGCCACCGTCTCCGCCGCCGGGGCCGCCGTTCTGGCCGCCGTTTTGCTGACCGCCGTTTTGGTCTCCGCCGTTCTGACCGCCGTTCTGTTGGCCGCCGTTTTGGTCTCCGCCGTTTTGGCCGCCGTTTTGCTGGCCCCCGTTTTGATCCCCGCCGTTCTGGTCGCCCCCGTTCTGCCCTCCATTCTGCTGGCCGCCGCCGTTCTGGCCGCCGATCTCGCCGCCGCTTCCGCTGGTGGCTCCGCCGAGCAGTCCGCCGATGGCACCCGCGTTCTGGCCACCGTCGGCCCCGCCGATCACACCGCCGATGGCCCCGGCCACGGAGCCGCCGTCCGAGCCGCTGCCCCCGGCTCCGGAGCCGCCGTTCGCCGTTCCGCCGCAGTCGCCGCCGGAGCCTCCGATGAGCCCGCCCAGCACCCCGGCGATCACACCGCCGTCGCCTCCGCCGTCCCAGCCTCCGGCGCCGCCCACCGCCAGACCGGCGATCGAACCGCCGCCGCAGCTGTCGGATCCGCTCGACACACCACCGGCTGCGCCGCCGATGAGACCGCCGTTCCCGCCGCCGTCGGTGCCGCCCACCGCGCCGCCGATGGCCCCCGCGATGGATCCCCCGCCGCCATCGGAGCTGGACCCGGAGCTGGAGTCAGAGCCGGGGTCGGAACCGGGGCCGGAACCGGGGTCGTCGGTGCCGCTCCCACCGGTGTCGTTCCCATTCCCCCGCCCACCACCACGGAATTCCCGGGCGGGCACCACATCGTCGGGCATCTGCCCGCTCGGTGGCTTGCCGTCGAGCAGGAACTGCACACCGCAGTGGACCGTGGCCCCCTGCGGCGCGTCGTCCGCCACCGTGATGGTCTCGGTGAACGTTGCCACCTCACCGCTGGTCACCTGCCGGGTGGCCGGATCCAGCGTGACCGAGAGTGCGGGGTCGCAGCCGAAGGTCTGATAGCTGACGGTGGTGGGCAGATTGGTCAGCCCCTCCGCCACCGTGTCGGCCACCTCGCCGGAGTCGATGTCCTGGAAGAGCCTTCCGCCCGTGGCCTGGACGACCTTGGTCGCCTGGTCCGGATCGTGTGTCGGCTCCTGATTCTGGCCCGGGCCGTTGCCGTTGTCGCCGTTGCCGTTCAGGCCGTCGCCGAGCTCGGTCGCCACATCCACGGCGAGGACGCGGACGCCCGCGTCCTTGAGCGCGTTGATGCCATCGGTGAGCGAATGCCCCTTGCTGGGGTCGTGGCTTGAAGCGTCGCCGACGAGGACGACGACGGGGCTCGCGCCCTCCCGGAAGGCGCCGCCCGCCCCGTTGGCGATCTGCCACAGACCGTTGATCCAGTCCTCGGCGGGACCGGGGCTGTACGAGCCGCGGTCATCGGTGAGCTGGTCGACGCCCTTCTGTACGTCCTCCAGGTTGTCCGTCAGCGTCTGGAGCACCGTGAACACCCGCTCGCCGTCGACCTGTTGGTCCCCGTAGGTGGCGACGGCGAAGCGGGAGTCGGGCTGCTGCTCGCGCACTCTGCTGGTGATCTGCTCCAGATTGGCCTGAACGTTGTCGATGGTGGGCTGCATGCTGCCCGTGCCGTCGACCAGCAGCACCACATCCGGCCGGGGCGGCACCACGGGGGTGCGCACCTTCTTGTCCACGGTCAGCGCGTCACCCGGGTCCAGCGGTTCGTCCACCACGGCCGGGGTGACCGCCGGCCGTGCCGCGGCCGCGCGCTTGCCCGCGGCCGCGCCCGGGACAACGCTGATCACCAGTAGCAGAACGGCGGTCAGCGTGCCGACGCGAAAGGCGCGAGCGCGCACGTCGTCACGTATCCCGGCAAGCGGTCGAAAGCGCTGGAACCCCCGCACAGAACGCACAGAACACCCCACTCGAGATCGGCGCGCCGGGCTCCACGATGGCGGTTCACCGGGGAGCGGCGCACCGGGGCGTGAGCCAGCCCTTAGGGAAGGGCCGGCTGCCCCTTGAGGCAAACGCTCATATCAATCCCTGCCGGAGCGCGTATGCCACGGCATGGCTGCGGTTACGGAGATTCAGCCGCGTCATGACGGCGTGCAGCACGTTTTTGATCGTGCGTTCGGAGTAGGAAAGTTTCATGGCGATATCCGCGGTGTCATAGCCCTCGGCGACCAGCCGCAGCACTTCGATCTCGCGGGCGGCCAGACCGGTGAAATTGAGCCCGTTCGGTGCCAGCACTTGCCCCTGGAGCCGGCCCACCTGCTCGAGCAGGCTGCCCAGCAGATCCGGCGGGACCCGCCCCTCGCCCTTCGCCACCGCGCCGATCACCCGCACTAATCGTTCCGGGGTCGCCTCGGCGCGGCGGACGACCCCGACGAAGCCGCACTCCGCGGCGTTCACCAATTGCTGTTCGTCGATGTGGGTGGTGACCAGAACCCCCCGCGCGGTGCTGGTCCGCTGAATTTGGCGCAACACGCGTAGCGCGCCGTCATCGAGAACGTCCAGGACGACGACCACGACCTGTGGTGAGTCGGGTTCGTCCCAGTCGATGACTTTGACCTCGGGCCGGGTGCGCAGCTGGCTGGCGACTCCGGCCTGCGACACCGGGTCCCCGGCGCGCAGCGCCACCGTAACGCGATCTCCCGTCGTCTGTTGCACGTCGCTCTCTCCCCTCGGGCGACTGAGGGAGGGGACATGATGAAGAATGTGGATGGCGTGTCCATGTCATCTCCACATTTCATCCACGCCCACCTCCCCGTAACGGGCAACCACAGTAATCCCCCTAGTTCTCCAAGGAAATGAGCGTGACTCACCGGGCACCGCAATTGCCCGAAAGTGTGACTGCGCGGCCGCTGCCGACGCCGAGGAGCGGAGAATACGGTGCGCGGCATGAGTGTTTCGGCGAGCCTGGACGAGTCCTCCGTCGTCGTCGAGCCCGGCGGCGAGGCCGAACTCCCCGTACAGGTGCTCAACTCGGGAACAACCGTGGAGGAGTGCCGCTTCGAGGTGGTCGGGCCCTGTGCCGCCTGGACCACCGTGGAACCGGAGACCCTGTCGCTCTACCCGGGCGCGACGGGCGCCGCCGTCCTGCGGCTGCGCCCGCCCCGCAGCCCGGAAACGGCTCCCGGGGAGATACCGCTCGGGCTGCGCGTGGTGCCCACCAGCGAACACAGCGAGACCACCGTCCTCGAACGCGGGGTGACGGTACGGCCCTTCACCGAGGTCACCTCGGAACTGGTGCCCCGTGGCTCCAACAGCGCCTGGCGCGGCCGTCACAAGGTCGCGGTGGACAACCGCGGCAACACACCCCTCACGGTGGCGCTCAGCGCACGCGGGGCCACCGAGCGGGCCAAAACGGCTTTCGAGCCCGCCGAACTGACCATCCCGCCCGGCGAGGCCAAGTTCGCCACGCTCAAGGTGCGCCCCGCCAAGCGGCTGTGGCGCGGCACCCCGGTCACCCATCCGTTCCAGGCGGTGGTGACACCGCGGATGGGGGACGGCCAGGACCCGTACGAGCCGGTGGTCCTGGATGGTTCCTACGAGCAGCAGGCCATCCTGCCGCGCTGGCTGCCCCGGGCCCTCGCCGCCGCCGTCCTGGTGGCCGCGCTCCTGGTCGGCTTCTGGTACGCGCTGCTGCGCCCCACCGTTCGCTCGGCCGCCCGGGAGGCGATCACCCCGCAGGCGGTCGAATCCGCCGTGAAACAAGGGGACAAGGAGAGCAGCGGCGGTCAGGACGGACAGCAGGGCGGCCGCCAGGGGGCGTCGGGCGGCGGGGGTCAGGACGGCGGCCAGGATGGCGGCTCGGCCGGTCCTGGTGGCGACAAGTCCCGTGGTCCGTCCGACGGTTCGAGCGCCGGGCCCGGTGAGCCGGGCGGGCCCGCGGCCCCGACCAGCGCACGGGTGCAGGTGCGCGACACGGTGGGCGGCGGTGCCGCCGAGCGCACCGCGTACACCGTCCCCGAGGGGAAGATCTTCGAACTCACGGACATCGTGGTGCAGAATCCGCAGGGCGACGCCGGGACGCTGGTCATCTCCAGCGACGACGGACAACTGCTCAATCTGGCACTGGAGAACTTCCGCGACTCCGACTACCACTTCGTGACCCCCATCCAGGTGCCGGCCAAGGGCAAGGTCACGATCTCGGTCAGCTGCCGTGAGGTGGGTAGGCCGGTGAAGGCCCCGGCGCCGTCCCAGTGCTCGGAGTCGCTGTTCCTGGGCGGCAAGATCTCGGCGACGAAGGCCGACGGCTGACGGGGAAGGGCTGTCCGGCGAGCCGGGCTACCCCTCGGGTGGGGTCTCCTCCTCGTCCTCGGCCCCCGCCTCGGCGGCCCGCTGGACGAACGACCCCTGGACGTCCGCCGGCTCCTCGTCCTCGTCCGCCTCCTGGCGCTGCACCGGCGGCGCGGCGGACGCGGGGGCGGGGGCGGAGGCGGCGGCGGGCTCCGGGGCGGGCGACGGCCCGGCCATCACCCGCTCGGCGTTGGCCGACGCCTCCCGCTCGAAGCGGTCGGACGGATCGCTCACCCGGATCCCGCCCGGGGCCTCCGTACCGTCGACCGGGCCGCCGCGCTGCTGGATGACATGGGTCAGCTCATGGGCGATCGTGGTGCGGCCCTGCTGCGAGGACGGGTCATAGGCGTCCCGCTGGAAGACCACGTCGTTCCCGACCGTGTAGGCGTGGGCGCCGACCTCCTTCGCCGACTCGTGCGCCGAGGAGCCGGTGTGCACGCGTACGTCCCCGAAGTCGGCGCCGAGCCGGGCCTCCATATCTCCCCGGGTGCCGGTGTCCAGGGGCTCCCCGCCACCGGAGGAGATGACGTCATGGACGCTCGACCGCCGCTCGCCCTCCTCGCCCTGTTCGGCGTCGCGCTGGAGCGCCGCCCGGACGGCCGAGTTGCCGACCGTGCGCTGGAGGGTGCCCATCCCGGACGGGCCGAGCACCTCCGTACGGCCCGTGGCGGCGGCCTTCAGCAGATGCGGAAGTTCCGCCTCCTCGTGGGGGCCCGGCCGCTTCGGCGAGGCGAGGGACTCATCGTGCTCATGTCCGTGGTCATGCTCGTATGCGTTCATCTGCCGCTCCCCGGGGACTGCCTCCCCACACCGGATGTCCGCCTCCAGCCAGCGTCGCGGGGCGGACGCCGCCCCGTCCAGGCCAGGGCCCGCCGGGGAGGGGCAGCACGAACTGCCCTTTCGGGCAGCCGCGTTCGGCCGCGCCCCCAACAGCGGTACGCCGTTGCGGGACGGTCCTACGCCGCGGTGGGGGCGGCCGTACGGCGTGTCACGGCCAGCCCTCTACGCCGCGACCGGGTCAACCTCCTCACGCCGCGGCCGGGTCAGCCCTCCCGCGACCCCTCCCGCCGCGCGTCGAGCCGTTCCCGCTGGGGCAGCACCGTGTACTTCGGATCCTCCGCCGACCGCATCCCGGCGTAGAACACCCCGAACCGGGTGCAGGCGGAGGCCGCCAGCAGGGCCGCGCCGCTGACGGCCGCGGCGGTGCGGCTGCGGCGGCCGAGGAGGGCGCCGCCGAGCGCACCCGCCGCCGAAAGCGCCTCGGCCGCGCGCATCAGCCGGCCCGCCCGGCCCTCGCGGTAGGTTTCGGCCACCACACCGAGCCGTCGCTCCATGGCCTTGGCGGCGGCGGTCTCCACGGCCGTGCCCAGCAGCGCCACCCCGCGCGCCGGGGCGTTCTCGGCGACCGGCGAGGCCAGCAGGGCCATACCACCCGCCGCCGCGGCGGCCGAGCCGACGAAGACGAAAGGCAGTTCGCGGTAGCCGTCGTGCCACGCCGGAACGGCCGTGTCGGCGGCCAGCACCGCCGTGTACGAGGCCACCGCCGGGCCCAGCAGCGCCGCCGCCACCGTGGCCGCCCGGCCGGTGCGCGGCAGCCGCCCGGCCAGGTCCGAGGCGACGGCGGCCCCGGCCATCGGGCCGTAGGCCGCCAGCACCCATGAGCCGACGCTCATCGGCGAGGTGGGCTTGAAGACCCGCAGCATATTGACGAACCGCTCAGGGCGCCCGAGGTCGTTGATCAGGGCCGCGGCGGAGCCGGTCAGGGCGGCCAGCGAGGACACCTTCAGCGCGCGGGCCATGACCGGACGGCCGGTCAGCTCGGCGCCCGCCGCGAGCACCGAACCGGCGCCCGCGAGCCCGCCGAGGAAGAAGTAGCCCGCGACGTCCCGGGGGTGCCAGGTGGGCGGGTTGAGCACCGGCCGGCCGTAGTAGGAGGTGAACTCCGCCCGGGGGACCATCGGCTGATCGCCCTTGCGGCCCTTACCGCCCTTACGGGCCTTGCGGCCGGGCCGCTCGCCGTTCCACATCCCCTTGCCGACCAGCGCATGGCGGTCCGGCCGGGCGCCGCGGATGCCGTCACGGGTGACCTCCGACTCGCTCATCAGCGCCTCCTTCCGGTACGGCGTCCGCTCACGCCCTGGGCCGCGAACACGGCGGCCACGCCACCGAGCAGGGTCAGTGCCGCGGCACCCGCGTGCCGCCACATCGAGGGCAGATCCCGGGTGGTGACGACCGGGTCCGGCGGCAGCCCGTACACCTCCGGCTCGTCCAGCAGCAGGAAGAAGGCGCCGTCGCCACCGACGCCGTCCTCCGGGTCGTGCCCGTACAGCCGGGCGTCCTCGACCCCCACCCGGTGCAGCTCCTCGACCCGGGCCGCGGCGCGTTCGCGCAGCTCGTCCAGGGGGCCGAACTGGATGGAGTCGGTGGGGCACGCCTTGGCGCACGCGGGTTCCTGACCGGCGCCCAGCCGGTCGTAGCACAGGGTGCACTTATGGGCGCCGCCATCCCCGGGCCGTACATCGATGACTCCGTACGGACAGGCGGGTACGCAGTAGCCGCAGCCGTTGCAGATGTCGTCCTGGACCACCACGGTGCCGAACTCGGTACGGAACAGCGCGCCGGTCGGGCAGACGTCCAAGCAGGCCGCGTGGGTGCAGTGCTTGCACACGTCCGAGGCCATCAGCCACCGAAGCCCGGTCTGCCCGTCGGGGGAGGGGGACGCCGGGGAGGTCGGGGTGATCGCAGCCTCCTCGACCGGGGTCCCGGAGCCCCGCGAGGCGAGGGCCAGCACATCGACATCGCTGTGGTCGACCGCCGCCTCGGCCCGGCCCAGCGGTTTGCTCTGCTCGATGAAGGCCACATGGCGCCAGGTGGAGGCGCCGAGGCCCTGGGAGTTGTCGAAGGACATGCCGGTGAAGTCCAGCCCGTCCTCCGGGACGGCGTTCCACTCCTTGCACGCCACCTCGCACGCCTTGCAGCCGATGCATACCGAGGTGTCGGTGAAGAAGCCGACCCGGGGCGGATGCCCCTCGTGTCCGGCGTCCCCGGCGACATCAGGTTCGGCTCCGGCCAGCAGATTGCGGCCGATCAGCGACGGGCGTTCGGAGGTGCCGGTCATCCCCGCACCTCCGTTCCGGTCCGCGCCGTGATTCCGGCACGCCGCCGATAGTCTTCGAGCAGGGCCGTCAGCTCCGGGCCGCGGGGGCGGCGGCCGGGACGGATGTCGGCGCTCAGCGCCTTCACCTCCTGGATGTGGACATTCGGATCGAGGGCGATGGCGGCCAGTTCATTGGCGGCGTCCCCGCGGGTGTAGCCATTGGGTCCCCAGTGGTACGGCAGCCCGATCTGATGCACCGTGCGGCCATCGGCCCTGATCGGGGACATCCGCTCGGTGACCAGCACCCGGGCCTCGATCGCCCCGCGCGCGCTGATCAGCGTCGCCCAGCCGGTGTGTTCCAGACGCCGCTCACCGGCCAGTTCGGGGGAGACCTCGCAGAAGAACTCCGGCTGGAGCTCGGCCAGATACGGTGTCCAGCGGCTCATCCCGCCCGCCGTGAAGTGCTCGGTGAGCCGGTAGGTGGTGACCATGTACGGGAACACCTCGCTGCCCGGTTCACCCCCGCTGGGGTGGAAGGCGTTGTGCTCATCGGGGATCACCACCCGGACCGGGTTGCGCTGCTGCTCCGGGTAGAGGGGATTGCGCACCGGCGAGTCCTGCGGTTCGTAGTGCGTCGGCAGCGGGCCGTCCACCAGCCCCGCCGGGGCGTACAGCCAGCCCTTGCCATCGGCCTGCATGATGAACGGATCCACTCCGCTGAGCGCGTCCGGGCCCCGGGCGTCCTCGGTCGGCCGGTAGGAGGGCGCCCGGTCGGGGATGAAGTCCGGGATGTCATGGCCGGTCCACCGTCCCTGGTCCGCGTCCCACCACACCAGCGCCTTGCGCTCGCTCCACGGCCGGCCGGAGGGGTCGGCCGAGGCGCGGTTGTAGAGGACACGGCGGTTGGCGGGCCAGGCCCAGGCCCATTCGGCGGCGATCCAGTTCTGCTCGGTGTGCGGGGTGCGGCGGGCGGCCTGGTTGACGCCGTCGGCGTACACCCCGCAGTAGATCCAGCAGCCGCAGGAGGTGGAACCGTCGTCCTTCAGCTGGGTGTACGCGCTGAGCGGCTCGCCCCGCGCGTCCCGGCCGTTGATCTCGGCCAGGACCGCCTCGGCACTGGGCTCGGCGTGCGGCCCCTCGGTGGGGTAGGACCAGGCAAGATCCTGGACGGCCCGGTCCATGGGGTCGGTGGAGTCCTTCAGCCGCTCCTTGATCCGCCGCCCCAGGTGGTACATGAACCACAGATCGCTGCGCGCGTCGCCGTCCGGCTCCTTGGCGGCGAAATGCCACTGGAGCATGCGGTTGGTGTTGGTGAAGGAGCCGGACTTCTCGGTGTGGGCGGCGGCGGGGAAGAAGAACACCTCGGTGGCGATGTCCTCGGTGCGCAGCTCGCCGGTCTCGATCTCCGGCCCGTCCTGCCACCAGGTGGCTGACTCGATGAGGGAGAAGTCACGGACCACCAGCCAGTCCAGGTTGGCCATGCCCAGCCGCTGCATCTTGGTGTTGGCCGAGCCCACGGCGGGGTTCTCACCCATCAGGAAGTAGCCCTTGCAGACTCCGTCCAGCATCTCCTTCACGGTGTGGTACGTGCTGTGGGAGCCGGTCAGCCGGGGCAGATGGCCGAAGCAGTAGTCGTTGTCCGCGTGTGCGGCGTCGCCGAAGTACGCCTTGAGCAGGCTGACGACATAGGAGCGCATCTCGCCCCAGAAGCCCTTCTCGGTCTTTATGGCCTTGATGAAGGTGTCCAGGTCCTCGTGTGCGTGGGCGTGCGGCATCGGGATGTAGCCGGGGAGCACGTTGAACAGCGTGGGGATGTCGCTGGAGCCCTGGATGCTGGCGTGGCCGCGCAGCGCCTGGATGCCGCCGCCGGGGCGGCCGATGTTGCCGAGCAGCAGCTGGAGGATGCTCGCGGTGCGGATGTACTGCGAGCCGACCGTGTGCTGGGTCCAGCCGACGGCGTACACGAACTCCGAGGTGCGGTCCGGGCCGGAGTTCTCCACCAGCGCGCGGCACACCTCGAGGAAGGTGTCCCGGGGAATCCCGCAGGTCCTCTCGACCATCTCGGGTGTGTAGCGGGCGAAGTGGCGCTTGAGGACCTGATAGACGCAGCGCGGATGCTTCAGGGTGCGGTCGGTGGAGACCTTCGGGGGGACGGGCGCGCCGCCGGAGCCATAGGATTCGGAGACGGCGGCGGCCGAGAGGGACGCGCCATGGTGGGTGCGCTCCTCGTACAGCTCGTCGGCCGCGCCCTGTGGCGCCTGGACCTGTGCGCCCTCATAGCCCCAGGTGGAGACGTCGTAGTGGCCGGTCTCCGGGTTCAGACCGGAGAAGACCCCCGCCAGGTCCTCGGTGTCCTCGAAATCCTCGCCGACGATGGTCGAGGCGTTGGTGTACTCCAGGACGTAGTCGCGGAAGTCGTGGCCGCCGGTCAGGACGTGGTTGATGATGCCGCCGAGGAAGGCGATGTCGGTGCCGGCCCGGATCGGCACGTACAGATCGGCCAGGGCGCTGGTGCGGCTGAACCGCGGATCGACATGGATGACCTTCGCACCGCGCGCCTTGGCCTCCATCACCCACTGGAAGCCCACCGGATGGGCCTCGGCGAAGTTGGAACCCTCGATCACGATGCAGTCCGCGTTCTGGAGGTCCTGGAGAAAGGTGGTGGCGCCACCGCGGCCGAAGGAGGTGCCGAGCCCGGCGACCGTGGCGGAGTGGCAGACCCGGGCCTGGTTCTCCACCTGGATCACCCCGAGCCCGGTCCACAACTTCTTGATGAGGTAGTTCTCCTCGTTGTCCAGGGTGGCGCCGCCGAGGCTGGCGATCCCCAGGGTGCGGTTGACACTCACCCCGTCCTGCTCCCACCGCCAGCTCTCACGGCGGGTGCGGATCACCCGGTCGACGACCATGTCCAGCGCGGTGTCCAGGCCCAGCCGCTCCCAGTCGGTGCCGTACGGGCGGCGGTAGAGCACCTCGTGGCGCCGGGACTCGCCGGTGGTCAGCTGGAGGGACGCCGACCCCTTGGGGCACAGCCGGCCGCGGCTGACCGGTGAGTCGGGGTCGCCCTCGATCTGCACCACCCGGCCGTCCTTCACATAGACGTTCTGGGCACACCCCACCGCGCAGTAGGGGCACACCGACTTGACCACCTTGTCGGCCGTTTCGGTGCGGGGGCGCAGCTCACGGGTGGTGGCCGAGGTGGCGGCCGCGCCCCGGCCGAGCGGGTCGCCGCCGGTCAGCTGCCGGTAGACAGGCCATTCCCGGATCCATGTGCGTACGCCCATCGCCCGTCCTTCCATGCCGTTCGGCCCCGCCCCGGCTCCTGCGTGTGGTCGGATACGGCGCATGGGTTCCCGTCGCGATGCTTTTCACACCCCCTCCGCATCCGGATGCGCCGAATCACCCGTCGTGGGGGTGGACGCCTGCCGCACCGGCTGGGTGGCCGTCGCCCTGGACGAGGAGGGCCGCTTCGCCGGGGCCGACACCGCAGGCGGGCTGGGCGAACTGCTCGGCCGGATTCCGGACGCCGCCGTGGTGGCGGTCGATATGCCGCTGGGGCTGCTGGCGGAAGGATGGCGCGAGGCGGACGGCCTGGCCGTCGCGAAGGTGGCCCCGCACCGCTCCCGGGTCTTCTCCGTGCCGCCGCGCGGGGTCTGGGAGGCGGACGACTACGCCGGGGCCAATATCCGTTGCCGGGAGCTGACCGGTCAGGGGCTGAGCCGTCAGTCCTGGGGGCTGGCGGCCAAGCTGCGCGAGGCCAACGCGTGCCGCGACGGCGGCGACCACCGGCTGTACGAGGTCCATCCCGAGGTCTCCTTCGCCGCCATCGACGAGGGGCGGCCCGTGGCCTGGAGCAAGAAGAGCTGGAACGGCCAGGCCGTGCGCCGCCGGTTGCTGGCGGGCCAGGGCATCGTTCTGCCCGACGACCTCGGACCGGCCGGGCGGGTGCCGCCCGACGATGTGCTGGACGCCGCGGCGGCGGCCTGGAGCGCCCGGCGCATCGCGCTGGGGACCGCCCGGAGCCTGCCCGACCCGCCGCAGAAGGCGGCCGGGCTGCCCGTCGCGATCTGGTACTGACGGATTCCCCGCACGGATGGCGGGAGGCCGCCCGAGCCGTGCCTCGGGCGGCCTCCCCTTCCCCCACCCCTCGGAGATGGACCGTGTGGACGCCAGGCGTCCGGTGTGAGCTGTCAGACCCCGACGCCGTGTGAGCGCAGATAGGCGAGCGGGTCGATATCGGATCCGAAGCGCGGGCCGGTGCGGACCTCGAAGTGGAGATGCGGTCCGGTGGCGTAGCCGGTGCTGCCGGACCGGGCGATCAGCACGCCCGCCTCGACCGACTGCCCGGTGCGGACCGTCAGCGCCGACAGATGCCCGTAGTGGGTGTAGAGGCCGTCGGCGTGACGGACGATCACCTGGTAGCCGAAGGCGCCGCCCCACCCCGCCGCCACCACGGTGCCCGGGGCGGCCGCGTGTACGGAGGTGCCGACGGGGACCGCGAAGTC
The DNA here is from genome assembly GCF_040653035.1 of Streptomyces malaysiensis subsp. malaysiensis. Lineage (NCBI taxonomy): Bacteria > Bacillati > Actinomycetota > Actinomycetes > Kitasatosporales > Streptomycetaceae > Streptomyces > Streptomyces malaysiensis. The sequence continues at coordinate 372,358 of NZ_JBEZNG010000007.1, read as the reverse complement.
CACGCCGGTGTGATGGCCGCTCGCCCACCGCGCGCCGCGGATGCCGTACGCCGCGCTGACCGGCCCGCTGACCGGGGCCGTATGCGGGCGCGCGGCCGTCTTGCGGACCACCGTGTGGCTCGAGATCGTCGAGGCGCGGTGCCGGGGCGTCGCCTTGCGGGGGTGGTGGGAGCCCGCGGGCAGTGCGAGCCGCTGCCCCGGGTGGATGAGGTGGGGGTTGGGACCGACGGTTCCCCGGTTGGCGTGGTACAGCGCCTTCCAGCCACCGCGGACGGAGGCACGCGTGGCGATGCGGGACAGTGTGTCGCCGCGCACCACCGAGTAGGAGCCGGATGCCGCGGCGCGCCGGGCGGTGTGCTGCCGGGCCCGGGACTTCGCGGTGGACTTGGGCGACTTCTTGGCGGGCTTGGCCGGCTGCTTGACGTGGGGTTCGGCGTCGCGGCTCGCCACCTCGGCGGGCGGGCCGGAGCGGGTCAGCCGGCCCCGGACGGAGCAGACCGGCCATGCGCCGGGGCCCTGTTTGCGCAGGACCGCCTCCGCCACGGTGATCTGCTGGGCCTTGGACGCCAGGTCGGCCCGCGAGGCGTAGGCGGTGCCGCCGAACGCCGCCCAGGTGTGCTGGGCGAATTGCAGCCCGCCGTAGTAGCCGTTGCCGGTGTTGATGTGCCAGTTGCCGCCGCTCTCGCACTTGGCGACGCGGTCCCAGGTGTCCACCGAGGCCGCGTGGGCGGCGCCGGTGCCGAGGAACGGCAGGACGATGCCGACACCGCCGGCGGTGAGGGCCGCGCACAGCGGGGAGACCCGGCTGGGCGATGCGGGGCGTCGGTGACTTCCTCGTACGGCCATGAGGCTGGTTCCTCTCCACAACGGCTCTCGACGTGCCCTCCGGAGGACCCGGCGGGCTGTACGAGTACCGCAGCCCGGCCCCGCTGGTCACAAGGCGCAGGGGGCCTCACGGACCGCCGCGCGCCGCCCGGTGCGACCCCGGAATCAGCTGACGCTCCGTCAGTTCAGTGGTGGGAGGCGCACGGGGGGCCGGGGGCGCACGGCCGTCGGCGGGTCGGCACCGGCGGGTCGGCGGCGGAAGCCGGTGGTCGTACCCTGCGGACGCCCTCGTACGGCGGGAAATGATTCTCCGGCGCGCCGGATGGGACGGACGCTATTCCGCCGGATTGGTATCCGGGTGATCGGTGACCGATCTCGGGCGGCTGGCCGCGTGAATTGCCGCCGCCGCACGGGTTGTTGAGAGATGGACGAGCGGCGGGCGGCTCAATAGGGCGCCTGGTGCGGGCCCGGCACCGGGCACGGGATCTTCCCCGGCGCTATTGCGCCGCCGCCCGGTCAAGATCGACCGCTTGGCGGCCGGGCTCGGGCGGATGGCCGTATCCGCGCGGTAGCGCGCTGGAACCAGCAGCTCCGGCCCACTCCCCGGCAGCCGCGGAATGCGGGGGGAGTGGAGGAGAGAAGGGGACAAGGGGAGAAGGGGAGAGCGGGAGACGGTGGGAGGGGCGGGAAATAGGACGGCCTTGCGGTGGGGCGGGGAAGAGGGGGACGCATGAGCGAACGCGCCGGTCGGGCCCGCCGGCTTCTCCCGGCGCGCGGCGCGAGACCGCATCGCATCCACGGGGGCCTGCCGCCGACCGCCGCGTTCCGGGGGCGGGGCCGACCGTGAGCGGGCGCGGCCCCGGGCGACGGCGCGGCGGGGAGAAGGAGAAAGGAGAGGTGACCGAGGGCGCCGGGTGCGGAACCCCGACTCGACTCCTATGCTCTCTCGCATCCGGTATGGCTCGCGGAACAGGGCGAACTGCTTGGCGCCTGGGTCAACTCATAGCCGTCAGAACGGACTTGACTCGGCGTTCACCGCATCTCTTGTCGCGCATCGCCGCGACGACCGCCCGTGCGCCGCGGCAGTTCTCCGAAAAGGGCCGGTCGTGATGGCGGCGGGGAACTGGCGGAGAATCACGCCGTCCGTGTATAGCGGGAACCGCGTCACCGCGCATATCATTGGCTCACATCGACTTCCTCCCTTCGGCTCCGCCCGAAGGGGTGGTACCGAAATAATCACTCTTCACCCCGCCTGACCGGGACCTCTGGCGACGCGGGGGCCGCGCTTTTCCCGCGACCTCGTCCGCCGCTCCGTGGAAACGGTCCGTTTTGGGTTCCGGTCGGCGGAAGGCGCAGCGCGCCTACGGCATGTGCCGGTGGTCACCGGCCATGCGCGGTGGGTCATTCGGCGTACTCCGCGCTACGCCTTGCCGCTGGACGCCGGGCCGGGGGCGCATGGCGGGACCGGTGCATGCCAAGAACCGCCGGTCGGGCACCGGGCGGCGGCGCGGGAGCGCCCCACACCGGCCGATCAGGGCCGCCGTCACCCCTGGGATAAGGTGCGCGGATGGCGACCGTTGTCGAGCTGACCTCCTATCCCGTCAAGGGATGCGCGGGCGTTCCCGTGTCCGAGACGCTGCTTACGCAGGCCGGTCTGCGGCACGACCGCAGCTTCATGGTCATCGGCGAGGACGGGGCGTGCCGCACTCAGCGGCGGGATCCCCGGCTTGCCGTCATCCGCCCCGCCATCGACACCGACGGCGAACGCCTCACCCTCTCTGCCCCCGGCGAGGGCGAAGTGGCCATCGACGTCGACACCACATCCGCCCGGCGCGAGGTCAAGGTGTTCGACAACCCCTACCTCGGCATCGACCAGGGCGAGGACGTCGCGAGGTGGCTTTCGCGGACACTGGGCGCGCCGAGCAGGCTGGTACGGGTGCCGCCGGAACACCACCGGGTGACCGAAGGATGGATCCCCGGCACCTGTGGCTACGCCGACAGTGGCGCGGTGCACCTCGTCTCCCGGGCCAGCCTGGACGGGCTGAACCAGCGGATCGCCGAGGCCGGTGGCGCGGCGCTGCCGATGAGCCGCTTCCGCCCCGGCATCGTGCTCGGCGGATGGGACGAACCCCATCGGGAGGACCGGGTCCGCAGGATCGCCATCGGCGGTGTCGAGCTGGGCTTCGCCAAGCACACCGCCCGATGTGCCGTGCCGACGGTCGACCAGAGCAGGGGTGTGAAGGCGGGCCCGGAGCCCCTGCGCACCCTGGCCGGCTACCGGCGCGGCCCCGGCGGCGCCACCCTGTTCGGCTGCCAGTTCTCCGTGACCCGCACCGGAAAACTCGCCGTGGGCGATGAGGTGTCCGTCATCGAGTGGGACGGGCCGCCGCCGGGGGAGTGACCGGGAGCGCTCAGACCGACGCCAGCACCTTGGCGAAGCTGTCCAGGAGCCGGTTGGCGCCCTCCTCGGCCTGGGCGCACTGCTCCCGCGGCGGGGCCGGCTGCCGGAGCACCACCCGGGTCCGGCCGTCGCCAAGATCGGCGAGGGTGGCCGTCATCTCCATGGCCCCCTGTGGCAGGTCCAGGGTCCACACCAGCCGCTCCTGGCCGACCACCTCGCGGTAGACGCCGCGCATCGGCATCTCGCCCCCGGGAGTGGCGACGGTCGCCTTCCAGGCGCCACCCGGCCGGACGTCGAGGGCGACGGATTCGGGCGCGGCGCCGAACCAGCGGGCGAAGTAATCCGGTTCGGTCCACACCCGCCACACCGTCTCGCGCGGCGCGTCCAGGTCCCGGGTGATGGTGATCTCGGTGGTGCTCATGGTGTCTCCTCGGTGCGCGGGAAGGTGTTGCCACCCGTTGTCACCCATCAGACCGGCGCACCGCGCGGAACTCATCGGTCCGCGCCCAGCGGACTTCCGCCCGCGCGGCCGATCCACTGCCGGCGCGGCACATCGAGGCTCACCGACACCTCGCGGGCGGTGATGCCGGGCGGCTTCACCGGATCGAGGGTGGGTGGATCGGCCAGGCCGTCCTCGTCCCGGAACACCCCGTGGTGGATCACCGAGGAGGTGCCCGCCACGATCGAGCCATGGCGCGCCGAGGGACGCCGGGCCGCGCGTGGGGCCACTTCCTGGATGGCCCCGGGGCCGCCTGCGCTCCGCCGGAATCGGCTGGACCCGTTCGCGGGCGCGAGCGCCGTCCACGCGCTGGCCGAGGCCGTTCCGCAGATCACCGCGCTGACCGTCGGTCTGTCTGGCTGCGGACGCCTTGTGCGGTGGATCCGGCATCGGCAGGGACGCCGACGGCCGGCCGGCCGTCGGCGTCGTACGGGGGCATCTCAGCAGACGAGGAAGTCGGCCTCGCCCGCCTTGGCGCCCTGGATGAACGCCATGATCTCGGTGCGGGTGTAGATCAGCGCCGGACCGTCCGGATCGGTCGACTGACGGATCGCGACCCGTCCGTCGTCCAGCTTCATGGCTTCGACGCAATTGCCGCCGTTGCCACCGCTCCACGGCTTCTGCCAGCCCTCGCTGCCGAGGTCGCTCGCGCGCATGCCGTTGTGAATGCGATCCATTCCGATCAGAGCTCCTTGCGGAAATCCCGGAGGATTTCCTTCGTGCGTCGTGCGGTTGCCGCCTGGGCCGCCATGCGGTCCATGGCCTCCAGATGGGAGGCCACCTCGATGCGCTCATCCAGGTAGACGGCGCCGGTCAGGTACTCGACGTAGACCATGTCCGGCAGTTCGGGAACAGCGAAACGGAAGAGGACGAAGGGCCCATAGGTGCCCGGATGGTGTCCGGTGGAGAACTCCGAGATCTGAAGGGTGATCTGCGGCATCTCGACCGACTCCAGCAACTGGTCGATCTGGCGGCGCATCACCGCCGCCGAGCCCACCTGCCGGCGCAGCACCGTCTCGTCCATCACCACCCACAGACGGGGCGGGTCCCGCCGGGTGAGCAGCGTCTGCCGCTCCATGCGCAGCGCCACATGGCGCTCCGCCTGCCGGGTGCCGGACTGGCCGACCGCACCGGTCTGCATGACCGCGCGGGCGTAGTCCTCGGTCTGGAGCAGTCCGGGCACGAAATGCGGCTCGTACGCCCGGATCATCTCGGCCGCGCCCTCCAGGCTGACGTGGACGCTGAACCAGTCCGGGAGTATGTCGTGGAACCGCTGCCACCAGCCCGGCTTGTTGGCCTCCTCGGTCAGGGTGATGAATGAGTCCAGTTCCTCGCCGGTGATCCCGTAGGCGTCCAGCAGCATCTGGACATACGGAACCTTCAGCGCGACTTCGGCGGTCTCCATGCGGCGGACCGTGGCGGGCGCCACCCGCAACACTCTCGCCGCCTCGTCCCGCTTGAACCCCGCCTTCTCCCGCAGATCCTGGAGCCTCTTGCCGAGGACGACCTGACCCACGGTCGGGGCCGACCGCGGTTCGCTCACCTGAATCCCTCCCTGACCTCCCCAACGCTGCTGAGCGCAGTGTGCCATGGCCAGTGCGGAACGGACACATTGCACTTACAACTCTGCACTTTTCAGAGTGCCCCTTGCCAAGTGTGCGTGGCGGTGCGCATAGTTGCGTCATGATCCCGTTACCGCGTTCTGCCGCGGCGACCGCAGGCGCAAGCGGCCCGACTCTTGTGAAGTGCCCCTAGATGACGTACGCCTTCGCCGGTGCGCTGACCGGCCTCGTCCGCGGCCGGTTCGGCCGGCATGGATTCCGCCCGGCGCCCGGCCGCCACCGCCTTCAACTGCCACCGGCACTGCGGACGGAGCGGGCCTACGACGCGGTGGGGATCGCCGAGCGGCACGGCCCCGGGGTGATGGCGCTGCTGCCCCGGGCGGGATGTGTCCTCGCCGGGGCCGGGCACTGGTGGTGGATCGTGCCGCCCCAGTCGGACGTCGGGGTCAGCTGGCCCGCACCGGCCGTCTACGCGGTCGGCGCCATGGTGACCGGCCCGCCCGGGCGGCCGACCGGACCCGCGGGGGCGGAGGAGCCCGGTGTGGTGCACTGGCCGGGCGACGAAGAGCCGTACACCCATCCCCTGTTGCTGCATATCGCGGTCTGCGCGGCGGCCGGGGTCTCCCCGGCCTGGCCGTGCGACGAGCGGCTGCCGCGCTCATGACCCCGGCCGGGCACGCCATCGGTACCCCGGGGCCGGTCATGCCATCGAGTCGTCCTGGAGGTAGGCCGCGGGGCGCGGATAGCGCTGGAGCGCCGGAGTCTGCCCGGTCGGATCGTCGTCCGTCTCGCTGAGGGGCACCACCGGTGCCGCGGCCGCGGCCTTCAGCTCGGCGGGGTCGTAGGTCATGGCCTGGGTCTGATCCATCGGCGACGGCTCGGGCACACCGGCCTCCCGCCGGCCGTAGACCGGGATCTGGTCGACCGTGGTCTCCTCGGGCCGGGACCGGAGGTACGCGGCCGCCGCCCCCTGCCCCTGGGCGTCCTGGGCCTGGACGATCGGGATCTGGGAGGTCTGCGCCTGGGCGCCCTGGTACTGCGCGCTCTGCGGCTGGGGCGCCATCCGCATCAACGGCGCCTGGGCCGGCTGCAACTGCCCGGCCTGGAACTGCTGCGCCGGTTCCTGCTGCGGGATCTGCGGCTGGGGCACCTGGACCATCTGGGGCTGCGGCAGCGCTGCCGGAGCCTGGTACAGGGGCGGCTGGACCGGGGGCGTGGCGACATACGCGGGCGACAGCTCCGCGAGCGGCTGCTGCTGGACGTACCCCGTTGAGACGCCCGCGGCGCCCGCGCCCGCGAAGGTCGCGAGGGACGACGCTTGCCCGTACAGGTCGCCGGAGACGCCCTGCGGGCCCGGAAGGGCGGCGGCCGCGGCGTACATCGGCTGGGGCTCCTGCGCCACCGGCGCCGCGGTCAGCTGGGGCGGCTGCTGGAAGGAGTAGTCCAGCGACGGCGCCGGTGAGGAGGCGAACCCCGGGTAGCCGGAGGAGTCCGCGTACCCCGAGGGCACCGACGGCTGCTGCTCCCAGCTGACCTGGGGAGCGTAGAAGGACGTCCCGTACAGCACGGTGCTCAGCCCGGTCAGCAGCCGCTGCACATCCGGCTGGGAACGCACCACCAGCCGCATGAACTGACTGCTGCTGCCCAGCTTGTTGCCGCATTCGCGCACCAGCACCCCGTGCTGGGACAGCAGCTGGTCCCGGACCCAGCCGCCGTCCGTTCCGGCCGGCAGTTTGACGAAGACGAAGTTGCCCTGGGAGGGGTAGACCGTCATCCCGGGCAGCCCGGCCAGCTGGGTGGTCATCTGCTGCCGGTCGCGGCTGAGCATGCGCAGGCTCTCCACGTACTCCTGCCGGTACCGCTTCAGCATGAAGACGATGACCTCGGCGAAGGAGTTGAGGTTCCACTTCGGCAGCCGGGAGCGGATCTTCACGGCGAGCGAGGGATTGGCCACCAGATAGCCGAAGCGCACACCGTGCAGCCCGAAGTTCTTGCCGAGGCTGCGCAGCACGATCACGTTCGGGCGCAGGACGGCCTCGTCGACGACGCTCGGATACGCCTCGGCGTCCGCGAACTCCAGGAACGACTCGTCGATCACGATCAGGTCGAGGTCGGCCAGGGCGTCCATGATGCCGATGAGGGCCTGGCGGGGCAGCAGACCCCCGTCGGGGTTGTTCGGGTTGCAGATCACGGCGACCCGGGAGCCCCGGGAGCGTACGAAGTTGACGAAGGCGTTCGGGTCGAGAGCGAATCCGCTCATTTCCGGAAGCTGGAACATATCGACCCGTTTGCCGGTCTCCATCGGCTGGTCGGTCCAGCGGCCGAAGGTGGGAATCGGCACCGCCAGGCTTTCCTTCACCAGCAGATGGTCGATCCAGGTGATGAGCTCGGTCGAGCCGTTGCCCATCGCCATGGTCTGCGGCTGAAGTCCCAGCACATCGGCCAGTTCGGCGGTGATGGTCTCCGCGGGGCTCGGGTAGTAGGTGAGGATGTCCCGCAGCCTGACCGCCATCACGGCGAACATCGCGGGAGTGGGGAAGTACGGATTGCAGGGGATGCAGAAGTCCACGAGCTCCTGACCGCCACCCGTGACCCCGGCGCGGTTGAGCGCGAAGAACGACGGGCTGTGCGCGGTGCCACGGAAAAGTTCCATGGCATCACCGGAATTGCCGACTGCGGCAACAGTCACGGCGGGACCTCCTCGGTCGCGTGGGCCACGTCGACGCACTGACACGGCCGTTGCGGCTCGTCCCTCGAGCCTGACGCATGATCTCCCGAAGCCGGGCCGGGCGAGGATTTTCGTGGGGCTTGTGAGAATTTCGGGGACACATGCGCCGATGTCGAATAGAATTCCGCCTCTTGCCCCTTGAGAATCCGGGCCCCTTCAGACCGTGTCCTCCGGCGGGTGTTCACCTTCGGCATCGGCGGTGCGGTGCTGTTCCGCTACCCAGACCGCCACCTGCGCACGCGAGTTGAAACCCAGCTTGCTCAAAATGTGCTCGATATGGCCCTCGGCGGTGCGCTGGGCGATCACCAGCGACGAGGCGATCTCCTTGTTGCTGAGCCCCCGCGCGACCAGTTGCGCGATTTCGGACTCCCGGGGCGTCAGCGGCGACGGCCGCCCGCCCGCCGCCGTCTCCTCGCTGGGCAGTTCGTCCTCGAGCGCGTACCCCAGCGCCTCGGTGAAGGACAGCCGGGCGCCCTGTTTGGACGCCGCGTTGAAGGCCGGCTTGCCCAGCGCCCGCCGCGCCGCGGCCTCGCACTCCTCGTGGTAATGGACGAGATGCCCGTAGCCGGACAGCGGGGCGCCGATGGCGTGCCAGATGATCCCCAGGGCGCCCAGCAGCCTGGCCGCCCGCGTGTAGTCCCGGTCGGTGGCCGCGATCCAGGCCAGTACCTCCAGATTGACCCCGATGCCCAGCGGATCGTCCAGCGAGCGGTTGAACGACAGGCTCTCCTTCTCCAGGGCGGCCGCCCTGGCGGTGTCGCCCTGGCGCCATACGTCCACGCCGAGCGCCATCATCGTGTAGGCACGGTGCCAGCCCTCCCCGTACGCGTCGCACACCGCCAGCGACTCCTCGCCCAGCGCGATCGCGCCCGGTGAGTCGCCGATGAAGGAGTGCGCGAGCGAGAGCCGGATGAGCGCCAGGGCCAGCCCCACCGGGTCGCCGATCGCGCGATGGCGGGAGACGGCCTCCTCGTAGAGCGCGATCGCCGACCGGGTCTCGCCCCGGTACATGGCGACCATGCCGGAGTAGAGCGCGGTGTAGGCGAGCACCGGGTCCAGGCCGAGCCGGGTCCCGATGGACCGGCTCTCCTCGAGCATGGCCGCGGCGGCGTCGGTGTCGGACTGGATGACGGCCAGCCAGCTGTCGGTCCACAGGGCCCGCGCCCGTGCCGCGGTGGGTTCGGCGCACACCGCCAGGGCCTGGTCCAGCCAGCGGCGGCCCTCGCCGAGGTAGTAGCTGGTGATCCAGTGGTAGAGCAGGTCGGCGGCCATGTCCAGACCGCGGACGGCCTGCCCGGGGTCGGCCAGGGAGCCCTCCAGGGCGGTGCGCAGATTGGCGTGCTCCAGATGGAGCCGGGTGAACCACTGCACCTGGGCCGGTCCGAAGAGCGCGGCCCGCGCGTCCGCGGCGAGCCCGCGGTAGTAGTCGCGATGGCGCCGCAGCCGCACGGCCTCCTCCTCGGAGGCCGCCAGCCGCTCACGGCCGTACGCGCGCAGCGTGTCCAGCATCCGGTAGCGCACCGACGTCCGGTGCTCCTCCCTGAGCAGCACCGACTTGTCCACCAGCTCGGCCACCAGGTCCAGGATCTCCTCGCGCTCGATGCCCTCGCCCGAGCAGACCGCCTCGGCCGCGTCCAGGTCCAGGCTTCCGGCGAACACCGAGACCCGGGCCCACAGCAGCCGCTCCCGCTCGGTGCACAGCTCATAGCTCCAGTCGATCAGCGCCCGCAGCGTCCGATGGCGGGGGAGGACCGTCCGGGAGCCGGTGGTGAGCAGCCGGAACCGGTCGTCCAGCCGCTCCAGCAGCTGCTGTACGGACAGGACGCGCAGCCGTACGGCCGCGAGCTCGATGCCCAGCGGGATGCCGTCCAGCCGGCGGCAGATCAGCTCGACCGCGTCCCGGTTGTCCTCGTCGAGCTCGAAGCCGGGCACGATGGCCGCGGCCCGCTCGACGAACAGCCGTATCGCGTCGTACCGCGCGAGCGTCGCGAGGGAGGGCCGTGCCCCCCGGGGGTCCGGCAGCCCCAGAGTGGGGACGGCCAAGCTCTGCTCACCGGCGGTGCCCAGCGCCTGACGGCTGGTGGTCAACAGCCGCAGCCGGGGGGCCGCGCGCAGCAGCCGGTCGGCGAGCCGGGCGCACTCCTCCAGGAGGTGTTCGCAGTTGTCGAGGACGATCAGGGCCTGCCGGTCCCGCAGATGGTCGACGAGGACGTCCATCGCCGGGCGGGAGGAGTGGTCCCGTATCTCCAGCGCCTCGGTGACGCCCTGGGCGAGCAGCGAGGGGTTGTCCAGCTCGGCGAGTTCGGCCAGCCAGACGCCGTCCGGGAAGGCCCGGCGCGCCTCGTCCGCGACCCGCAGCGCCAGCCGGGTCTTGCCGACCCCACCGGCGCCGGTGAGGGTGACCAGACGGGACGCGGACAGCATCCGCTTGACCTCGGCCGCCTCATGCCGACGTCCCACGAAACTGGTCACCTCGGCGGGCAGCCGCACTGTCTGTCGCCCGGTCGGGGTGCCTGTCGCCACCGCACCCATCGATGCCTCGCACCGGCCTCGGGTGGACCGGGCCGTTGCCCGCGCGGACCCGAAGCCCTGTTTCCAGGCTATGCCCGGGCCGGGAACCACCGCACACACGCCGGGCGGCCCGACCCGCCGGGGCGGGGATTCACCGAGGGTGAGCGGCCGCCACCTCCCGGTGGCGGCGGGGGCGGGTTCAGGTACCCATGCGGGGATATCTCCCCTCGCCGCGCACCGCCGCGCCGACCCAGGATGGTGACCTCGGTGACGAGTTCCGCCGCCCTATTGCGGAAGATCGAAGGTTCGGACCATGTGCCTCCACCAACCCCCATGTCCGTCGGCCGACGCATCGGACCATGATTCGGCGCGCCTGGTGGCCACCCACCCCGAGCAGGGATGGAGCCTGCTCTGCAATGGCGTGGTGATCTTCGCGGACGCGGGTGAAATCCTTCCCGACGGGCGTGCCATCCCCGCCCCCCGGACCAGTCCCGACCAGTCAGCATGAACGCCGCCATCCTCACCCACTCGCACACCTCTCCGGTGAGCACCGAGCGCCGGCCCGCCGCGGCCGGGCCTCCCGCCACCACCGGCGGGACGTCATGGCTGCTGCCCTCCGAGCCCTCCTCGGTGCCCAGGGCCCGGCGGCTGACGCTCGCCCAGGTGACGGCGTGGACGCTGCACGAGTTCGCCGACGACGCCGAACTGCTCGTCAGCGAGCTGGTGACCAATGCCCTGCGGCATGCGGGCGGGCCGATCCGTCTGACGCTCTCCCGGTGCTCCGTCGACCGCGCCTTCCGGTGCGAGGTGGCGGACGAGGACCCGGGGCAGCCCCGGGTGTGCCGGCCGTGCGACGAGGACGAAGGCGGGCGCGGGCTCCATCTGCTGGACATGCTCTCCCGCTGCTGGGGATCCACCTGTACGGCGGCGGGCAAGGTCGTCTGGTTCGAGCTCCACCCGCCTGCCGTCGCCCTGGAAGCCGCCCTGGACGGAGCGCGAACGACCCCCCTGATCGTGAGCCGACGAAGGGAGATGCCATAGACGACTTCACGCCTCGTACCCACACAGTGATACCGATCGGCCCGGGGACGGAATGGTGAAGGCCCTCACCACACCTTCCGTCTCCGGGCTTCATTGTGAAGATTGATCGTCGTCATCGCGGTCGTGTAGCCTGATGATCGCAGCAGCAGCACACTTTTCCGAAAGTTTTCGCATTTTGTGGTTCTGAGGAGGCTGCGTGGTGGACCGGAAAACCGATTCCGGTTTACCCGGCGCGCTGGTCGGGCGCGTAGCCGAACTCGAGGCACTGACCGCCCACGCGGAGGCCGCCCAGCGCGGACGATCCGGGGTGGTGGTTCTCTCCGGTCCGGCCGGAATCGGCAAGACCAGCCTGTTGCGCGCCTTTCTCGACGGTGACGCCTGCCGGAAGATGACCGTTCTGCACGGTGTCTGCGGTGAGGTGGTGGCCGGCGCCGGATACGGCGGGGTGCGCGCCCTCTTCGGGGGACTCGGCCTCTCCGCCGAGGACGCCCAGGACTCCCCGCTGCTGCGCGGCAGCGCCCGCCGTGCGCTGCCCGCCCTGAGCCCGCACCCGGGCGAGGAGGGGCCGTCCACCGCCGTCTACCCGGTGCTGCACGGCCTGTACTGGCTCGCGGCCAATCTGATGGCCCAGGGCCCGCTCGTACTCGTCCTGGACGATGTCCACTGGTGCGACGAGCGGTCCCTGCGCTGGATCGACTTCCTGCTGCGCCGGGCCGACCAGCTGCCGCTGCTGGTGGTGCTCGCCCAGCGCACCGAGGCGGAACCGGTCGCCCCCGCGGCCCTGGCGGACATCCTCGCCCAGCCGCGCTCCTCGGTGATCCGCCTCCACCCGCTGACCCGCACCGAAGTGGCCGAGATGGCCCGCCGGGTCTTCGCGGCCCCCGTCGCGCTCTCCTTCGCCGAACGCGCCGCCGCCGTCTGCCGCGGCAACCCGCTGACCGTCACCCGGCTGCTGCGCGAGCTGCGGGCCAAGGGCGTATCGCCCGACGAGAGCGGCATCCGCGAGATCGCCGAGGTCGGGCAGTACGTGGTCGCCATGTCCGTGCGCGCCCTCTTCGACGCCCGGCCCGGCTGGGTCCGGGACGTGGCCACCGCCATCGCGGTGCTCGGGGAGGAGGACCCGGAGCACATCGGGGCGCTGGCCGGGGTGCCCGCCGCCCGCGTCGCGGAGGCCGTGGACCTGCTGCGCGGGGTCGAGGTGATGGCGCCGGACCGGGCGGACCTGGCCCATGACGTGGTGCGCTCCGCGGTGCTCGACGCCACCGGGGAGGAGCCGCTGGCCGAGCTGCGCGCCAGGGCCGCCCTGCTGCTGAGCGACGCCGGACGGCCCGCCGAGGAGGTCGCCAACCAGGTCCTGCTGGTGCCCGGCACCCCCCAGCCGTGGATGGGCTGGGTGCTGCGGGAGGCCGCCGCCCAGGCCGAGCACCGCGGCGCCCCGGAGGCCGCCGCCCGCTATCTCTACCGGGTCCTGGAGGCGGAGCCGGACAGCCTGTCGGCCCATGTCCCGCTCGCCAAGGCGCTCGCGGAGATCAATCCCGCCGAGGCCATCCGGCTGCTCAGGCGCGCGCTCAGCCTGGCCACCGACATCCGCACCAAGGCGCCCATCGCCGTGCAGTTCGGCCTCACCTGCCTCACCGTCCAGCAGTCGCCGGCCGCCGTACGGGTGCTCAGCGAGGTGCTCGACGAGCTCGAGGCCGCGCTGGGGCCGGACCCCGATCCACGCGACCGCGAGCTGCGCACCCTGGTCCAGTCGACGCTGCTGATCAGCGGATCCGATGAGAAGGCCACGATCCACACGGTCCGGGAGCGCTTCGCGCGGATTTCCGAACCCGCCGGGGACACCCCCGCCCAGCGGCAGATGCTGGCCATGATGACGGTCCTGTCCGCGATGGAGGGCCGCTCGGTGCGACGGGCGGTGGGGCAGGCCCGCCGCGCGCTGAGCTCCTCGGACCGGCTCGACAACTGGTCGCTGCTCTTCTCCGCGTTCACCCTGGGGCTGGCCGACGAGGTCGAGGGGGCGATGGGCGCGCTGGACCACGCGCTGCGCCAGGGCCAGGACAACGCCGCGGTGTGGTCGTATGTGATCACCCTGTCCTACCGCGCCCTGCTGATGCACGGTTTCGGCGCGATCCCCGACGCGCTCGCCGACGCCCAGACCGCCGTCGAGATCATCGCCGACGAGCGCTGGAGCGGCAATGTGACCATGCCCCAGACGGCGCTTGCGACGATCCTGATCGACCGGGGCGAACCGGAGCGGGCCGAGGAGCTGCTGGCCACCGTCACCCGGCCGAACCTGGAAGGGTTCGTCATGGAGTACCACTGGTACCTCATGGCCCGCGCCCGGGCCCGCTGGGCGCTCGGCGACAGCTCCGGCGCGCTGCGGCTGCTGTTCGACTGCGGCGCCTCCCTGGAGGAGTCCGGCTTCGCCAACCCGGCGTTCCTGCCCTGGTGGGCGGAGGCGGCCTGTGTGCTCGCGGCGGAGAAGCGGGCGGACGAGGCGGGGGACCTGGTGGAGCATGGCGCCGAGCTGGCCCGCCGCTGGAGCACCCCGCGCGCCTTCGGGCTCGCCGCACTCGCCCGCGGTGTGACCACACCCGGCGAGGCGGGCATCGCCCGACTCACCGAGGCGGTCGAGCACTTCTCCGGTTCGCCCGCCCGCGCCGAGCACGCCCGGGCCGAGTTCCTGCTCGGCGGGGCGCTGCTGGACATCGGACGGCCGCGCGACGCCCGGGAGCGGCTGCGCTCGGCCGTGGACCTCGCCCAGGGCTGCGGCGCGCTCGCCCTCGCCAAGGACGCCCGCAACCGGCTGGTCGCCGCGGGCGGCCGGATGCGCGAGATCACCGCCTCACCGGTCGACCTGCTCACCGGCACCGAGCGCAAGGTGGCCCAAATGGCCTCGAGCGGAGCGGGAAACCGCGAGATCGCCGAGTCGCTGTTCGTCACCGTACGCACCGTCGAGACCCATCTCACCAGCGTCTACCGCAAGCTGAGCGTCAGTCAGCGCGGGGAGCTGGCCTCGGTGCTCAGCACCCCGCGCCTTCCCGACCCACAGGCCCCGGCGTGGGTCTCCGCCTCGCGCGGCCGACGCTGACGCACACGCGGGGGGCTCGGTGACGCGTTTGTGCCCCGGCCCAGGCATATAGTCACACCATGCAGCTCCACGGGCTCCCGTTCCCCGGCCGTGAACGAGAGCAGGCCATGCTCGCCCAGACCGTCGCCGATCTCGGCCGGGGCCGTTCCTCTGTGGTGACGCTGATCGGCAGGCCCGGCTATGGGCAGAGCCGTCTGCTGAACCTCGCCGCCCGGCTGGCCGAGGACCAGGGCTTCCGTGTGCTGCGCGCCAAGGCGACCCCGGGCGAGCGCGATGTGCGCTACGGCGTGGTGGGCCAGTTACTGGCCCCGATGGAAGGACTCACCGAAGGCACGCTGAAGGCCCTGACCGGACATGGGCCCGAGAGCCGTTTACCGGGCCTGACGGAGCTGCTGCGGACCGGCCGTGACCGCCCCACCCTGCTGGTCGTCGACGATGTGGAATGGCTGGATCCGGCCTCGCACCGCTGGTTCGGGGCGCTGATACGGCGGCTCTCCGACGCGCGGATGGTCCTGCTGGTGAGCGGCACCGGCCGGCTCCGCCCCGGTGCGTGCTCCCTCTCCACCGCACCGCAGCAGGTGATCACCCTCGAACTCGAACTGGCCCCGCTCGCCATGCGCGACGTGGCCGCCACGGTGGCCCTGATCTGCGGCCGCCCCGCCGACAACGCCTTCACCTCGGCCGCCCTGGAGGCGAGCGCGGGCAACCCCCAGGTGCTCTCCGAGGCCCTGCGCCGCTTCACCAAACGCGGATACGCACCGGTGGCCGGGCGGGTGCCCGAACTGTGCGCGATCACCGATGCCGTGGGCGGTGAACACGTCCTCCGGGTGCTCGGAGGGCTGTCCGATACGGCCGTCGCCGTCGTCCGCGCCCTCGCCGTCTGCGGCGATCTGCTGGACCTTTCCCTGCTGTACGCGCTCGCCGGCCCGCGCGCCGCGAGCGAGCCAGGACTGCCCGAGACGCTCCAGGAAAGCGGGCTCGCCACCGCCTCCGGAACCGGGCTCCGGCTGAGCCGGCCCGAGGCGCGCAGCTGGATCCTCGCCGAGATGCCCGGCGAGGAGCGGGCCGAACTGCACGCCCGTGCCGCCGAGTTGGCCTACCGCGCGGCCGTACCCGACGAGGACATCGCCCGGCTGCTGCTCGCCGCCGGCCCGGTCGACGAGCCGTGGGTGATCCCCGTGCTGCGCCGCACCTGCGCCGCCGCGCTGCGCGCGGGCCGGACCGCCCAGGCGATCGCCTGTCTGTCGCGGGCGCTGGAGGAGCCGCTGGATCCGGCGCCGCGCGCCCAGCTGGGCCTCGAACTCGCCGCCATCGAAGTGCTCGCCGCCCCCGAGGCCGCGGGCCGCCGGCTGGCGGAGATCATCCGTACCGGCGACGGCGGCCCCGGCCGGATCCGGGCACGCGCCGCCGACCTGGGGCTCTCCCGCGGCGACGACAAGGCCCTGCGCCGCGCGATCGCCGATGTGCTGCCCTCGACCTACGGGGAGGAACGGGTCGCCCTGGCCGGGCTGTTCTGGCTCACCGAGTCCGACGGGCAGGACGACACCGATCTGATCCCGGACGGGATCCCGCCGCTGCCCGACGATCCCATCTGCCCGGCGCAGGCCGCGGCGCGCGCCTGGCGGCTGGCCCTGCGCGGCGACGACCTGCCCACCGCACGAGCGCTGGCCCAGCGGGTCTTCACGGTGGACGGCAGTGCGGGGGCCCTGATCCTGCCCCGGCTCACCGCCGCCCGGACCCTGCTGCTGACCGACGACCTGGACGAGGCCGAGGTCCGGCTCGACGTGCTCCACACCGATCTGCGCAGACGGCACGCCCGCGCGGCCGCCGCCCAGGTCCTGGCCGTCCGCGGCGAGCTGAACCTGCGGCGCGGCCGGCTCGACATGGCCGAACGGGACGTGGCCGCCGCGGAGCGGTCGCTGCCCCGCTCCCTCTGGCACCGCTACACCGTCCCGTATCTGATGGCCGCCCGGATCCTCATCGCGCTGGAGAACGGCGATCTCGGCCAGGCCGGTGTGCTCGCGGCCGGGTCCGCCCCCGCCGAGTCGCGGGAGGGCGCCTCCTGGGGCTATCTGCTCTTCGCCAGGGCGCTGGTGGCCCTCAAACAGGACCGGATACCCGAGGCGCTGGAGCTGTTCCGGGCCACCGGCAGATGGCAGTTGGGCCGTGGCCGGATCAACCCCGCCCTGATGCCATGGCGTTCGATGGCCGCCCGGGTCCACGACACCCTCGGCGACCACGGGGAGGCACGGCGGCTCACCGAGGAGGAGCTCGCGCTGGCCCGTTTATGGGGCGCCCCCAACACGATCGGCTGGGCTCAGCTGGGCGTCGGACGGGTGGTTCGCGAGGGACGGGTCGACCGTCTCCGCGAAGCGGTGGCCACCCTGCGCGGCACCCCGGCCCGGCTCGCCTACGCGGGGGCGCTGATGGAACTGGCCACGGCCGAGTTCGACGCGGGGAACCCGCGGGCCGCGGGCCCCCTGGTGGCCGAGTTGTTCTCCTTCGTCATCGCCAACCGGTCCTCCAGCAAGCTGGTCGCACGGGTGCGCGAGCTGTCCGAGCGTACGGGGCCGTCCGCCGCCGGCGGACGCGTCCCGCACCCGGAGTGGGAGACCCTGACCGAACCCGAGCAGCGCACCGCGGTCCTCGTCGGACTCGGCCATGGCAACCGGGAGATAGCCGAAACCCTCTCTGTTACCAGACGGACCGTGGAGCTACGGCTCAGTGGCGCGTACCGGAAGCTGGGGATCAGCGGTCGCGCGGAGCTGATCGGGTTGCTGCGGGCGACGAAGGGAGGCGGCACGGGTGCTGCTTGAACGGGAGACCGAGCTGGCACAGGTCGCGGAGGCGCTGCGGGCCGCGGCGGAGGGCAGCTCATCAGTGCTGTTGCTCACCGGCCCCCTGGGCGTCGGCCGGACCGCGCTGCTGCACCAGCTGCCGACGCTCGCCGAGGGCGAGGGGATCCGCGTCCTGCGCGCCAACGCCGCGCCGATGGAGCAGGACTTCGCCTTCGGCGTCGTCCGCCAGCTCTTCGACAGCCTGCTGACCGGTGCCCCGGAAGAGGCCCGCGGACGCCGGCTGGAGGCGGACGACGACGTCTGCCGGACGGTCTTCTGCGACGACGCCCCGCTCCTGGACGAGAACGGGACCCCCACGATCCCCGAGCAGGCGCTGTACGGCCTGCGCTCGATGCTGGCCACCGTCAGCGCCGAGAGCCCGATGCTGATCCTCGTGGACGACCTCCAGTGGGTGGACACCCCGTCGCTGCGCTGGCTCGCCTTCCTCGTCAAGCGGCTGCACGGGCTGCGCGCCGTGGTCGTCTGCACCCTGCGGGACGGCTACCGGCGCCCCGGGGACCCGCTGCTCCGTGAGATGGTCGACGCGGCACGGCGGGAGCTGCGCCCCGCGCCGCTGTCCCTGGGCGCCACCAAGGAAGTGATCCACGAGCAGTTCGGCGTGCCGGGGGACGAGGAGTTCGCCCGCGCCTGCCACGAGACCTCCGTGGGCAATCCGCTGTTCCTGAAGTCGGTGCTGGCGGGCCTGGCCATGAGCGGCCACCGCCCCATCGCCGAACATGTCGAGGCGGCCCGCTCCATGCGCCCCGCCCAGCTGCGCGAGCGGCTGGCCAGCTCCCTGCGCGCCCAGCCGCGGCCGGTGCGGGACCTGGCCGCGGCCATCGCGGTTCTCGGCGACCAGGCGGAACCGGAACTCCTGGGCCGGCTGGCCGGGCTGGACCCGATCGGCTTCCAGGCCGCGCTGCGCCACCTCCACCAGCTGGGGCTGCTCGCCACCGAGCAGGAGCTGCGTTTTCTCCACCGGGCGGTGCAGGACGCGGTCGAGTCCTCGATGACCGTGGCCGAGCGGGAGCGGCTGCACGACGCCGCGGCGGGCCTGCTGTACCACATCGGACGCCCCGCCGAACTGGTCGCCGCCCAGCTCCTGGCCGTCACCGGCTCGGACCACCCCTGGGCGGTGGAGGTGCTGCGGGCCGCCGCGGACACCGCGCTGCGCCGCGGAGCGCCGCGAACCGCCGCCCGCTATCTGCGCCGCGCCCTGCTGGACGGCTCGCTGAGCGGGGAGGGCCGGGCCCGGCTGCTGATCGATCTGGCCACCGCGGAGCGCGGCTTCGACCCGGCCGCCTGCGAACGCCATATCTCACAGGCGATACCGCTGCTGACCACGGCCAGGCTCCGCGCCGCCGCGGCCCTGCGGATCTCACCGACCATCGTGGGCCTGGGGCCCCCGTCCGTCGGCGATCTGCTGCACCAGGTCGCCGAGGACCTGGGGCCCGCGGACTCGCTGGAGGGTGCGGCGCGCGATGTGGCGCTGCGGCTCGAGGCGCGGCTGCGGCACGCCGGACACGAGGATCCGGCGGAGCTGGCCGCCGCGGTGGAGCGGCTGTCCGCGCTGGGGGAGGAGCCCGCGCTGATCACCTCCGCCGAGCGCGAGCTGACCTCGGTGCTGCTCAACGCGGCGGTGCTGACCGCCCGTTGGCCCGCGGACGGGGTCTCCCGGCTGGCCAACCGCATCCTGGAGCGCGAACCGGCCACCTCCGAACAGGTCCACACCCCGCTGCCGCTGGTGGTGATCGGGCTGGTCGCCGCCGATTCGGTACGGGGGATCAGCTCCTGGCTGGCGATGGAGCAGCAGACCCGGCGGCAGGGCGGTACGGCCGTCGACGCGCTCGTCAACGTTCAGCAGGCGATGGTGCTCAGCGCCCGCGGACGCGTCGCCCAGGCACGTGAGTACGCCGAGCGCGCCGTGCGGCTGGCCGAGGTGCACTGGCAGGAGGCCGGGGTCGTCTCCACCCTCGCCCTCACCCGCGTCGCCCTGGACCTCCAGGACTCGGTGCTGATCGAGCGGATTCTGGACGGCCCCGGGCGGCGCCGCAGTTCGAGCCTGGCCCTGACCTCGGCGCTCCAGTTCGTCAAGGCGGCGCAGGACGCCGAGAACGGCCGCTGGACCAGCGCCCTGGAAACCCTTCTGGCCTGCGGCCGGCAGCTGGAGGCGTCGGGCTGGCGCAACCCCGTGCTCTTCTCCTGGCGGCCCTGGGCGGCCGACCTCCACCGGCGGGTCGGCGACCCCTGCGCGGCGGCGGCGCTGGCCGAGGAGGAGCTGCTGCGGGCGAAGGAGTGGGGCGCCCCCGTGGCGCTCGGCCGCGCGCTGCGGGTGAAGGCCCGGCTGATGGAGGGCGACCCGGCGGTACGGCTGCTGCGCGAATCGGTCGATGTGCTGCGGGCCTCGGCCAATGAACTGGAACTCGCCCGCACCCTGGTGCAGCTGGGCCAGCGGCTGAGACCGGGCGGCGAGGCGGCGTCGGTCCTGCGGGAGGCCGCGGCCCTGGCCTCGGCGTGCGGAGCGCCACGGCTGGTCGAGCGGATTCGCGCCGCGGACGGCAGCGGTGCGTCCGCGGCCGCGCCCGAGGCCGCCCTCACCCGTACCGAACGCACCGTGGCCTCCCTCGTCGGACGCGGCCTCACCAACCAGGAGGTCGCCGCTGAGCTGGGGGTGAGCTCCCGCGCCATCGAGAAGCACTTGACCAGTTCCTATCGCAAGCTGGGCGTCTCGGGCCGGCGCGAGCTCATCGAGCTGCTGCCCCGCATGGATTTGTGAACGGAGAGTTAACGACGATAATTGGTCGGTGTTTGACGAGGATTCGTGAACCCACCGTACCGGCCCACCGAAGAGGTGGGGTTCGGACCGAACCTTCGGCGGACCCCACCACGGGATTGGGTGGTGACACCCCTGTTGACGTTGACTTCCGTGCTCGTAGATCCCTAGTCTCAATTCTGAAATGAACATTTGGAATTGAATATAGATATTCGATTCCGAATACTGAGGATTAGGAAGGGATGGCAGTCCCTTGGCATTGCCTTTACTAGCGGATTCGGCTCGGCCAACCCCCCACGAGCTTGGACGCGAGCAGACCGAGTACACGGATCTATTGCGCCAGTTCGACCAGCCAGGGGCATGTGTCGTCTGTCTCGACCCGTCGCTCACCGTCCAGCAGGCGAACCGGGAATTCTTCCGGCAGTTCGACGATGCCTCCGTGGACGTGTGCGGCCGCGATTTCTGTGAGCTTGTCCACCCCAGCGTCCGGCAGGGGCTGAAACGGCAGTTCACCCGGCTCCTCGACGGCTCCCGCCACCGGTTCACCACCCATGTGGTGGCCGTCGGGGCCGAGGGGATCGCCTTCACCAGCGCGCTCACGGCCGTCGCCGTGCGCGAGGGCACCGCCCATGTCGCCTCGATCCTGGTGGTGCTGCGTCCCACGGCGGGTGGCGAGGAGGTGGAGATGGTCACCAACCGCAAGAAGCTCCTCACCGAGACCGAGGCGCGCATCCTGGAGGGGATCGCCGCCGGGCTCTCCACCATCCCCCTGGCCTCCCGGCTGTACCTGAGCCGGCAGGGTGTCGAGTACCACGTGACACGACTGCTGCGGAAGCTGAGGGTCCCCAACCGCGCGGCCCTCGTCTCCCGCGCCTACTCCATCGGCGTGCTCAACGTCGGCTGCTGGCCGCCGAAAGTCGTCGACGACTTCATCAAATGACGCCCGCGCCGCGGATGTCGACAGACGCGCCACGGCCGGCCCGGACCCGGGCCGACCGTGGCGCGTCGCCGTGTCAGGAGGGGGCCGGGCCCCGGGACAGCCGCAGCAGATGGAAGGCGGTGAGCGCCACATGGAGCTGGGTGCGCTGCTCACCGGACTCCAGATCGCAGCCGAGCACCCGCTCTATCGAGTGCAACCGCTGGTAGAACGCCTGCCGGGACAGATTCGCGCGCTTGGCGGCGACCGTCTTGTTGCCCGCCGCGTCCAGGAAGGTGCGCAGCACCGGCAGCAGATCGGTGCCATGCCGCTCGTCGTAGTCCACCAGCCGCCCCAACTGCCGCTCCACGAACTCCTGGAGCCGCACATCGCCGCGCAGCGCGTACAGCAACTGCCGCAGCCCGATATCGGACAGCTCATGGAACGCCTTGTCCGGCGTCCCCGGAACGGCGGCGTCCGCGACCCGCGCGGCCTGCTGGAACGACCGGGCGGTCTGGGAGAGATCCGACACCTCGGAGCCGACGCTGATCACGGCGTCCGGCCGGGACTCCCGCACCGACCGGCTCAGCCGCTCCACCAGCGGCCGCCAGGCCGTGGCGGCGGGCAGGGCCAGCAGCACCCCTATGTGGTCACCGGGCAACGCGCCGACCAGTACGGCGGCCCCGGCCGCCCCCAGCTCGTCCGTCAGCCGGTCTTCGAGCTCGGTCGTCTCCCCGGCGCCGGGTCCCGGGCTGACCAGCACCACCATCAGCCGGCGGCCCGCCACCGGCACGCCCAGCGCCTCGGCCCTGGCCCGGGCCTCGCCCCTGGAGCGGCAGCGCTGCTCCACCAGGTCCAGCAGCAGGGTGCGCTGGGCCCGCCGCTCCCAGCGGGTGTGATGGGTGAGCCGGGCGATGGTCAGGGCCGTGGCGGTACGCTCCAGGACCATCGCGTCCTCCGGGCCGACCGCCGGGTCCCCGGCCCCGTCCGGGAGCATCAGCAGCCGCCCCCACCGCTCGCCCCGGTACTCCACCGCGGCCACCAGCCAGTCCTCCGGACCGCTCAGCCCGGTCCGGTCGGGGGAGGGCGTGGCACGCGACCGCCGCTCCCAGCCGGTCAGCGCCCCCTCCACGCCGCCTCCCGGCGAACCGCAGATCACGGCCTGGTGCACCAGGTTCTCCAGCACCACGGGGTGCCCGCTCAGCTCGGCCGCCATGCCCACCACCTCGTCGGGCCCGGCGCCGCGCAGGGTCAGCGCGGTGAAGGTGTCATGGACGTCCTGGGCCCGGCGCAGGCTCTCCACCTGACTGCCGACGATCAGGGAGTGGAGCACCTGGGTGACCTCCACGAAGTTCACGGTCCGGGAGAGCAGGACGAGCGGGAAGTCCCGTGCCAGACACGCTCGTACCAGCTCGGACGGCGGCCGGTGGTAGCGCCGCACCAGCTCGATGACCAGCCCGGCGGCGCCGATGTCCGCGAGCTCGTCCACATACCGGCGGACCAGCGACGGGTCCTCGGGCAGCGGCATCCCGGTGGTCAGCACCAGCTCCCCGCCCTTGAGGAAGGACGCCGGGTCGAGCAGTTCGGTGATGTGGACCCAGCGGACCGGCCGGGACAGCTGCCCATGGCCGGACACCACCTCCGGCGCCCCGGCGGCCAGTACCGGAAGCCGCAGCACCTCGGCCAGGCTGAGCGGCGGCCGCCCCGGGACCCGCGGGAGGCCGGCGGGCCGGGAAGGGGCCGTCGGGGGCCCGGCGGGCCGGGCCGGCGGCCGCCCGGCAGCGTCGTACGCATTGCCGCCGGAGCCGTTCATACGCCTCACTCTGGCAAGCCGACGCCCGGTGCGCAACCACGATCCCGGCCGGCCTCTTGACACACTCCGCGCCCGGCGTCGTTGACAGATCGTCCATAGCGATCACCACCCCGCGACACAGTGATCATTGTCCTGACCGGGTTCGCCCCATCACCCTCGAAGTGTCCGAGCGCATCGCCGATCCGTGGGTGTGGGAGAGAACATGACCAATCTGTCGCCGCAGCTCCGTCAGGCCACTCCGGTGGTCGCCGTCCGGGGAGAGGGCGTCCATGTCGACGGCGAGGACGGGCGGCGATACCTCGACTTCACCGCGGGCATCGGCGTCACCAGCACCGGGCACTGCCATCCGCGGGTCGTAGCCGCCGCCCAGGAGCAGGTGGGCACCCTCATCCACGGCCAGTACACGACCGTCATGCACCCGCCGCTGCGGCGGCTGGTCGAGAAGCTGGGCGAGGTGCTTCCCGCCGGCCTCGACAGTCTGTTCTTCACCAACTCCGGCAGCGAGGCCGTGGAGTCGGCCCTGCGCCTGGCCCGCCAGGCCACCGGCCGGCCCAACGTCCTGGTCTGCCACGGCGGATTCCACGGCCGCACCGTGGCCGCCGCCTCCATGACCACCTCCGGAACGCGTTTCCGCTCCGGCTTCTCGCCGCTGATGAGCGGTGTCGTGGTGACCCCGTTCCCCACGGCCTACCGGTACGGCTGGGACGAGGAGACCGCGACCCGGTTCGCCCTGCGGGAGTTGGACTACGTCCTCCAGACCATCTCCCCGCCCGACGACACCGCCGCGATCATCGTCGAACCGGTGCTCGGCGAGGGCGGCTATGTGCCCGCCACCGAGGGCTTCCTCCAGGGTCTGCGGGAGCGGGCCGACCGCCATGGCTTCCTGCTGATCCTGGACGAGGTGCAGACCGGGGTGGGCCGCACCGGACGGTTCTGGGGCCATGACCACTTCGGCGTCCAGCCCGACATCCTGGTCACCGCCAAGGGGCTGGCCAGCGGCTTCCCGCTGTCCGGCATCGCCGCCTCCGAGGAGCTGATGAGCAAGGCGTGGCCCGGCTCCCAGGGCGGCACCTACGGCGCCAACGCGGTGGCCTGCGCGGCGGCCGTCGCCACCCTCGACGTGGTCCGCGAGGAGAACCTCGTCGCCAACGCCGAGGCCATGGGGGCGCGGCTGCGCGGCGGCCTGGAGGAGGTGGCCGCCAAGACCCCCGCCATCGGCGATGTGCGCGGCCTCGGCCTCATGCTGGCCAGCGAGTTCGTCACCGAGGAGGGCGAGCCGGACCCGGCGACCGCGGCCCGGGTGCAGCGCGCCGCCGTGGACGAAGGGCTGTTGCTGCTCCTGTGCGGGGCCTGGAACCATGTGGTCCGGATGATCCCCGCCCTCGTCGTCGACGAAGCGGCGATCGACGAGGGTCTGCGCGCCTGGTCCGCCGCCGTCACCGCCGGCACAGCGGACTCCTGACGCGCACCGCATATCCGCCCACACGGGAGCCCGATCCGCCCGCCGGTCCGAAACCGCTCGGACCGGCGGCGGTCACGAAGGAGATTGCCCCTATGCCCACCCCCTCGTACCCCTCGGCCGCCGAGGTCCTCGCCGCGGTGCCCAAGCAGCTCCACATCGCCGGGTCATGGTCCGACGCGGCCGGCGGCCGGACCATGCCGGTCGACGACCCGGCCACCGGTGAGGTGCTGTGCGAGGTCGCCGACGCCGCCCCGGCCGACGGGCAGCGGGCCCTGGCCGCCGCCGAGGACGCCCAGGAGAAGTGGGCGGCCACCGCGCCCCGCGTACGCAGCGAGATCCTGCGCCGCGCCTATGAGCTGATCACGGAGCGGGCCGACGCGCTCGCCGCGCTGATGACGGCCGAGATGGGCAAGCCGCTGGCCGAGGCGAGGGGGGAGGCGGCCTACGCCGCGGAGTTCTTCCGCTGGTTCTCCGAGGAGGCCGTGCGCATCGAGGGCGGGTTCGCCACGCTGCCGGACGGCCGGAACCGCATGCTGCTGATGCGCCGCCCGGTCGGCCCCTGTCTGCTCATCACGCCGTGGAACTTCCCGCTGGCCATGGGCACCCGCAAGATCGGCCCGGCGATCGCCGCGGGCTGCACCATGGTGCTCAAGCCCGCCCCGCAGACCCCGCTGTCCAGCCTCGCGCTCGCCGGCATCCTGGCGGAAGCGGGGCTTCCGGCCGGGGTGCTCAACGTGGTCACCACCTCCCGTGCGGGCGAGGTCGTCGAGCCGCTGCTGACCGGCGGACATGTCCGCAAGCTCTCCTTCACCGGCTCCACCCAGGTCGGCCGCACGCTGCTGGCCCAGTGCGCGCCCGCGGTGGTCCGCACCTCCATGGAACTGGGCGGCAACGCCCCCTTCATCGTCTTCGAGGACGCGGACCTCGACACCGCGGTCGAGGGCGCCATGACCGCCAAGATGCGCAACATGGGCGAGGCGTGCACGGCGGCCAACCGGTTCTTCGTCCACTCCTCCGTCGCGGCCGAGTTCGCCGACCGGCTCGCCCGCCGCATGGGCGCGCTGGAGGTCGGCCCCGGCAGCCGGCCCGGTGTCGACGTGGGGCCGCTCATCGACCGGGCCGGCCGTACCAAGGTCGAGGAACTGGTCGCGGACGCCGTGGCGCGCGGCGCCGAGGTCCTGGTCGGCGGCAGCGCCCCCGACGGCCCCGGCTGCTTCTACCCGCCCACAGTGCTCACCGGCGTCTCCCCGGCCAGCCGGCTGATGGAGACCGAGATCTTCGGACCGGTGGCGGCCGTCCTCACCTTCGACGACGAGGACGAGGTCGTCGCCACCGCCAACCACACCGAATGGGGCCTGGTGGGCTATGTGTTCACCCAGGACCTGGGCCGCTCGCTGCGGGTGAGCGAGCGGCTCGAGGTCGGCATGGTCGGCCTCAACACCGGTCTGGTCTCCAACCCCGCGGCCCCCTTCGGCGGCGTCAAGCAGTCCGGGCTCGGCCGTGAGGGCGGCCGCGTCGGCATCGACGAGTTCCTGGAGTACAAGTACGTCGCGGTGCCGGTCTGACGGCCGCGCCCGCGCACCGGCGGAACCGCCGGGGGAGCCCGGGCGTTGCCCACATGACGCGTTCGTCTCCATGAACGCGGCGGTGAGGAGCGGACATGGGCGAGTTGGTGCCCGGCGGGAACCAGGCGCTGCCGGACGGCGCGCTGACCATCCGGGTGCCCGGCCCGTTCGACCTGTCCGCGCTGATCACCGGCGAGGACGGAAAGGTCGCGGATGACGGCGACTTCGTCTTCTTCAACCAGCCCACCGCGCCCGGCGCCCGGCTGGACGGCGACACCGTCACCCTGCGGCCGCGGGGGCTGCGGCCCGGCGCCGCCCGGGTCACCCTCGTCATCAGCCCCGCCGATCCGGGCACCCCGCTCGGACGGCTCCCGGCGCCCGTGCTGAGCGTCCTGGACGACAGGGGAGCGCCGCTGGCCCGGTTCGCCCCTCCGGGCCCGTCCCAGGAGACGGTGCTGCTGCTCGCCGAGATCTACCGCCGGGGCGGCGGCTGGAAGGTGCGGGCGATCGGCCAGGGCTACGCCGATGGACTCGCCGGTGTGGCCCGGGACTTCGGCGTCGACGTCACCGACGACGGAGCCTCCGCCGCGCCCCCGCCTCCCGCCCCGGCACCCGCCGACGGGGCGGCCCGGCAGGCCCTCGAGGTGGTGAACGCGGCGCGGGCACGGGCCGGGGCCGCCCCCGTGGCCCTCGACGGACGGCTGACCGCGGCCGCCGAGGCGCACGCCCGGGCCATGGCCGCCCATGGCGCACTGGCGCTGGAGAGCCCGGACGGGACATCGCTCTTCCACCGGATCGCCGCGCACGGATACACCCCGCTGACTGTCGCCGAGCACATCGTCTCCGGGCCGCGCACCCCGCGGGAGTTCGTGGACTACTGCCTCGAAGGCGCCGAGCGCCGGGGCCCGTTCCACGACCCGGCCCTCGTCCACCTGGGGATCGGCCGCGCCGACGGCCCCACCACCGGGGACGTCTACTGGACGGCGGTGTGGGCCCGGCCGTTCACCCCGGACGGGCTGCTGCGCCTGACCTCCGAGGTCATCGCCCTCACCAACGCCGAGCGCGCCGCCGCCCGGCTCGCACCCCTCGCCCCGGACCCGCGGCTGGCGGCGGCCGCGCAGGCGCACAGCGACGACATGGTGGCGCGCGACTTCTACTCCCACACCGGCCCCGAGGGGCATCAGCCCTGGGACCGGGCCCGGGCCGCCGGGGCCACGCACCGCGGCATCGGCGAGAACATCGCCTGCGGCCAGCGCTCCCCGGCGGAGGTGGTGCGCGGCTGGATGGACAGCCCGGGCCACCGCGCCAACATCCTCAAGCCCGACTTCACCCATATCGGCGTCGGCCACGCCACCGGCAGCCGCGCGGGCACGTACTGGACCCAGGTCTTCGGCGCCGTCTGACGGACCCCGCCCCGCCGTCCGCCTTCGGACGTGGGGACGTGGGGACGTGATCGGTCAGGTGCGCGACTCCAGATCGCGCCGGGTGGCGGTTCCGTACACCCCGTTCGCGTCGCCACGGATCCCGTACCACACCTGGAACCGGGAGACGGCCTCGGCCAGCGCCTGGTCGTACTGGCCGTTGACCTGCCCGCCCTGATACACGTTCGGGATCCGCAGCAGACGCTGCTGGAGGTCGGTGACCTCCGGGCCGGTGTCCCCGAGAGTCAGCACATCGCCCGGATCCCCCGGCGGCGGCAATTCGTCGCCCGGGGCCTGCGAAGCGGGCGCGCTCGGCGTCCCCGGCGGGGCGGAGGTCACGGGCGCGGTCGGTGCGGTCGGCGCGCCGCCCTCGGCCGCACCCGACGCCGAGTCCCGGCCCACCATCACCACCAGTGAGAGGGCGACCCCCGCGCCGAGCCCGGCCAGCACCAGCAGGGCGGACCGGGGGAGTTGCCGTCGGGCCGGGGCGGGCGGGGTGTCCGGGCGGCGCGGTTCGGCGTCCGGCGGGTTCCAGGCGTCGGCCGCGGCCGGGCCGCCCGTGATCTCCTGGGTGTCCTCATCGGCCGTGGGCGGCGCCTCGGGCGGGAGCTCGCTGCCCGGCGGCCGGAAGAGGTCGAGCTCCTCCATCCACCCCTCGACCGGCCGCTCCGAGGTGTCGTCATACTCCGGCGTCGCGGGGAAGATGGCGGTCGGCTCGATCACCTGACGCCCGGCCGGCCGGTCCGGATCGGGTTCGGCTGCCATACAGACCTCCTTATGCGCCCCACACCATCACGCGGGGATACGGACGCGGGGCCGGGAAGATTCAAGCCGATCGTGAACCGGCGGCCGGGCACCCCCGCGGCACCGGTGTGGCGCGGCGCCGCCGGGTAATTCCTCCTGAGAGGGTGCCCATGGCCTCGGGGATGTCGAAGGGAGCCGGGAGATGGAGCGGACCACCTGCTGTGTGGTGGGCGGCGGGCCCGCCGGAATGGTCCTCGGCCTGCTGCTGGCCCGGGCCGGGGTGGCGGTCACCGTCCTGGAGAAGCACGGCGACTTCCTGCGCGACTTCCGCGGTGACACCGTGCACCCCAGCACCTTGCGGCTGCTGGACGACCTGGGCCTCGCCGACCGGTTCGCGGCCCTGCCGCAGCGGCATGTGCACTCCGTCCAGCTGCCCATCGGGCGGGACGGCGAGCTGTTCACGGTCGGCGAGATCGGCTCACTGCCGGGGAAGTACAACTACGTCGCGATGGTGCCGCAGTGGGATCTGCTCGATCTGCTGGCCGATGAGGCCCAGCGGGAGCCCACCTTCCGGCTGCGGATGAACACCGAGGTGACCTCCTTCCTCATGGAGCGCGGACGGGTCACCGGAGTGCGCTACCGCGACCGCGCGACCGGCTCCACCGGCGAGCTGCGCGCCACCCTCACCGTGGCCTGCGACGGCCGGGGGTCGCTCGCCCGCGCCCTGCCCGAGCTGGGGCTGCGGGAGTTCCCCTGTCCGATGGACGTCTGGTGGTTCCGGCTGCCCCGCCAGGAGAGCGACCCCCAGGGGCTGGTGGGCAATGCCGGCGAGCGCTTTCTCACGGCCATGATCGACCGGGGGGACTACTGGCAGTGCGCCGCCCTGATCCCCAAGGGGTCGGACGCCACCTGCCGCGCCGGGGGTCTCGACCGGTTCCTCGCCTCGTTCACGGAGGCCACCCCATGGATGGGGCTGCGGCTGGGGCTGGGGACGCGGCTGGGGACGAGGCTGGGGCCGGAGGAGAGCGGCCGTGGGCCGCGCCCGCGGTCCTGGGACGATGTGAAGCTGCTGGACGTACGGATGGACCGGCTCCGCCGCTGGCACCGCCCCGGACTGCTGTGCATCGGGGACGCGGCCCACGCGATGTCGCCCGTGTTCGGGATCGGCATCAACCTCGCCGTCCAGGACGCGGTCGCCGCCGCCCGCCATCTGGTCCGGCCGCTGCGCGAGGGCACCGTGGGGCTCGCCGACGTACGCGCCGTCCAGCGCCGCCGGTGGCCGACCGCCGCCGCGACGCAGCGACTCCAGCGGATCGCCCACGCACGGGTCATCGCGCCGCTGCTGGAGGGGCGTTCACCGGCCGCCGGAGGGGAGCCGCTGCGGCTGGCCGTGCTGCTCACCAGGGCGCCCTGGCTGAAGCGGGCGCCCGCGTACTTCCTCGCCTATGGGGCGGGCCGCGAACGGCCCCCGGCCGAGTCGCTGCGCCGTTCCGGATGAGTCCGGAACGCGTGGAGCCGGGTGCGGAGGGGTCGCTCCGCACCCGGCTCCGGCGAAGGACCTCTCAGACGATGCCCTCGGCGATCTCCGCCTGCTCGCGCGCGGTGCCGTACGCGGAGGGCGTGTTGTACGAGCGGCGGGCCACGAACCACCAGACCGTGGCCAGCAGCAGCACCACGGCCAGCGCGATCGAGGCGTAGTTCATCGAGTCGGCCGTCACCGGACTGGACTGCGGCAGGCAGAACAGCACCGTCACCAGGGCCACCCACACCACCGCTGTCCAGCCCACCGGCTTGCTCCAGCGGCCCAGGTTCCACGGGCCCGGCTGGAACCGGTCCCCGGCGCGCAGCCGCAGGAAGACCGGGATGGCGTAGGCGGGGGTGATCCCGATGACGTTGATGGCGGTCACCGCGCCATAGGCCGTCTCGGAGTACAGGGACGGCAGGGCCAGCAGACCCGCGACCGCCACCGAGAGCCAGACCGCGAGCACCGGTGTCTGGGTGCGGGAGCTGACCCGCTGCCACAGCCGCGAGCCCGGCAGCGCGCCGTCCCGGCTGAAGGCGAACACCATCCGGCTGGCCGCCGCCACCTCGGCGTTGCCGCAGAACAGCTGCGCCACGATGACGATGAGCAGCATCGCGGTGGCACCGCCCGTGCCCAGGGCGTCGATCAGGATCTGCGCCGGCGGCACCCCGGTGGCGCTCTTCTGGGTACCGGCGTAGTCCTGGATGGCGAAGGTGAGCCCGGCCAGCAGCACGAACCCGGCCACCCAGGACACCCAGATGGCGCGGACGATCCCGCGCGCGGCGTAGACGGAGGCGTTGGAGGTCTCCTCCGACAGATGCGCGGAGGCGTCGTAGCCGGAGAAGGTGTACTGGGCGAGCAGCAGCCCGATCGCGGTCACATACAGCGGATTCGACCAGCCGGTGTCATTGACGAATTCGGTGAAGACGAATTCGGGCGACTGGTGGTGGGAGGGCACGATCGCCAGGGCGCCGACGATGATGGCGACGCCCGCCAAGTGCCACCACACGCTGACCGAGTTGAGCACGCTGACCAGCCGTACCCCGAACAGATTCAGCGCCGCGTGCACCAGCAGGATGCAGACGAAGATGACCATGGTCGATTCCGGTGTGGGATCGAATCCCCACTGGAGGTTGAAGAGCGCGCCGGTGAACAGGGCGGCACCGTAGTCGATTCCGGCGATGGCCCCGAGCAGCCCCAGCAGATTGAGCCAGCCGGTGTACCAGCCCCAGGTCCGCCCGCCCAGCCGGTCGGCCATGTAGTACAGCGCCCCCGAGGTGGGGTACGCGCTGGTCACCTCGGCCAGGGAGAGTCCGACGCACAGCACGAAGAGCCCCACTCCGGCCCAGCCCCACATCATGACCGCGGGGCCTCCGGTGTCCAGCCCGAAGCCGTACAGCGTCATGCATCCGGAGAGAATGGAGATGACCGAGAAGCTGATGGCGAAATTGCCGAAGCCGCCCATGCGGCGGGCGAGCACGGGTTGATAGCCGAGCTCGCGCAGCCGCTGTTCTTCGTCCCGCTGGGGAATGGGACCCGAACTCGACCATGCCGTGGACATGAATGTACCTCCCGAATGCTGGGGCGGGCGAGGGTGTGGCACAGGTGGGGAAATCGGTTGGGTAGGAGGGCGGATGGGGGGAGTGGTGACCGGGAGCGCCGGGGAGGACCCCGGGTCAGCCGGTGGCCCCGGGTCTCGGCCCACGGGCGCCGGCCAGCGAGCGGACCCGGGCGCGAAGAAACATTTCTTCAGCCAGTGCGCGGTCGGCGGAGTCGCGGGTGCGATAGGCCCAGGGGAGCGGGGTGAAGTACGGCCCCAGCACCTCGAAGACGCGGGCCGCGTCGGTGAACAGCAGCGCACCCCACAGGGCGTGCGCCAGATGGTTGAGATCCAGCAGTGAACTCGTCGCGACATCCGCGTGGTCGAACCAGCCGTGCAGTGCCTTCCGGGCGTCACGGGTGGCGTCCTCGGTGGCCCAGTGAAGGTCGAGCGCCTTCTCATAGCCCCGTTCCTCGCGGTACCGCTCGACATGTACGTACAGCGGCAGCACCTGTACGGCGGACCCCTCGGGCGCGCCCGAGACCACCCACTGCACGAAGTTGACCGCCTCGGCCAGCGAACCCCCGGCCCGCCGTGCGTACACGAACTGGAGCATCCGGTGGTACGCCTCGCGGTTGTACGGATCGCGCCGGTCGGCCTCCGCCAGCAGCCCCCAGGGCCCGGGGAACAGCAGCGGACCGGGCGGGGGCACCCGATGCTCCTCCTGCCGCTGCCCCTTGTCCAGCTGGGCCAGGGCCAGCAGACACACCCAGGGCACCGGATCCGCCGGGGAGTGGTGCGCGGCCAGCTGGCAGGACTGCCACGCCTCCCGCCACAGCTCCCGGGTGCGGCGGTGTCCCTCGCGGTGCGCGCGCACCGCGCGTTCCACCCCGACCCGGGTGTGCATCACCAGCGCCGCGACACTTTGCGGCTCCTCGGTCCGCCACGCGTCCACCACATTGGATCCGGCGGCGGCCGTGGCCAGCACCTGGGTGCGCTGGGTCCACAGGGCCCAGGTGGGAGTCTCCGCGAGCAGATTGCGCATCGATATCCAGCGCCCGGTGCGCAGATCCTGGAGCGCGATGCGCAGTCCGCCGTCATAGCCCGCGGGGTGGTACACGGGGCGGAACTCTTCCTCGGGCATCGGATGACTTTCGTACGGAGCTGACGTACCGGACGCGGGAGAACGATGGGCCTGGGGGATGGTTGCAGGGATCTTATAGTCCCGCCGGGCCCACTCGGGAACGGGGGACCGCGGGCGGTGCCCGGACGGGCCGTCTTGACGCCCGTACCGCGGCTGCATCAGGCTTTCCGGCAAGATCCCCGCGCACCGCCCCGAGCCCGAAACGATCCACCCTTCCCGGGCGGAGTACACCCGTCCCGGCGAAGAACACCCGTCCCGAGCGAAGAACCGGACATGCTGCCTGCTGAGCGTCGCCACCGCACCCCGGCCGACCCCGCGACCGGTCCGGTCCTCGCCGTCGACCAAGGCACCTCGGGCACCAAGGCGTTGGTGCTCTGCCCCGAGCGCGGGGTGATCGGCTCCGCCGAGGTCGCCGTGCGCCCCCGCTATCTGCCCGACGGGCTGGTCGAGGTCGATCCGGCCGCGTTGCTCACCTCGGTCATCGAGGCCGGGCGCCAGGCCCTCGCGGTGGCGGGCGAGCCGGTCGTGGCGGTCGGGCTGGCCAACCAGGGTGAGACCGTGCTGGCCTGGGACCCCGTCACGGGAGAGCCGCTGACCGACGCGCTGGTCTGGCAGGACCGGCGGGCGCGGACGGTGTGCGAGGAGCTCGCGCCGCACGCCGAGACGCTGCGCGAACTCACCGGACTGCCGCTCGACCCGTACTTCGCGGCGCCCAAGATGGCGTGGATCCGGCGCCATCTGACCGGCGAGGGCGTGGTCACCACCAGCGACGCCTGGCTGGTCCACCGGCTCACCGGCGCCTTCGTCACCGACGCCGCCACAGCGGGGCGCACCGGCCTGCTCGACCTGGACCGGGTCGCCTGGTCCCCGAAGGCGCTGGAGCTCTACGGGCTGACCGCCGAGCGGCTGCCCAGCGTCGTCGACGCCGCCGGGCCGTTCGGCACCACCACGGCCTTCGGCGGCGAGGTGCCGCTCACCGGCCTCCTCGTCGACCAGCAGGCCGCCCTGCTGGCGCAGCGGGTGACCGAGCCGGGGACCGCCAAGTGCACGTACGGAACCGGCGCCTTCCTCCTCGCCCAGACCGGGGACCGGCCCCGGCGCGGCTCCCATGGCCTGGTCTCCTGCGTGGCCTGGCGGTTCGGCGGGCGCACCAGCTACTGCCTGGACGGGCAGGTGTACACCGCCGCCTCCGCGGTGCGCTGGCTCAGCGACCTGGGGGTGATCCAGGGGCCCCAGGACCTCGACCCGGTCGGGCGCGCCGTGCCCGACACCGGGGGAGTCACCTTCGTACCGGCGCTCGCCGGGCTCGCGGCGCCGTGGTGGCGCGGCGACCTCAAGGGCTCGCTGACCGGGCTCGGCCTCGACACCACCGCGGGGCATCTGGTGCGCGCCCTGTGCGAGGGCATCGCCGCCCAGGTGGTGGAGATCGCGGAGGCGGCCGCCTCCGATCTGGGCGCGCCGCTGACCGTTCTGCGGGTCGACGGGGGGCTGACCCGCTCGGCGCTGCTGATGCAGACCCAGGCCGATCTGCTCCAGCGGCCCGTGGAGGTTTCGGCGCTGCCGGACGTCACCGCGCTGGGCGTGGGCGCGGCCGCGCGCATGGGACTCGACCCGGACCTGACGGCCGAGGACGCCGTCCCCGCGTGGCGGCCCGCCGCCGTCTACGAGCCGCGGATCAGCGCCGAGCGGGCCGCCGAGCGACTGGCCGGCTTCCGTTCGGCCGTGGCCGCGCTGCTGGACCAGGCGCCGGCCGCCGCCGCCCAGGACTGAGGGTCACCCGCGCACCAGGAGCCGTGTCCACCACCGAGCAAGGGACCGCAATGACCGTTACGACCACGGGGGACCTCCCCGACGAGGTCCACGACGTGGCCATCGTCGGCGCCGGGGTGGTCGGCACCGCCATCGCCCGCGAGCTGGCCCGGTACCGGCTGCGGATCGCCCTCGTCGAGGCGTCCGACGACGTCGGCAACGGCACCTCCAAGGCCAACACCGCGATCCTGCACACCGGTTTCGACGCCACCCCGGGCACCCTGGAGGCCCGTCTGGTGCGCGAGGGCTACCAGCGGCTGACCGCCTACGCCGCCGAGACCGGCATCCCGCTCGAACCGCTCGGCGCGCTCCTCGTCGCCTGGGACGAGGAGCAGCTCGCCGCGCTGCCGGTACTCGCCGAGAAGGCCGCCCGCAACGGCTACGACGAGACGAGCGTCCTCGACGCGGACGCCGTCTACGCCCGCGAACCCCATCTGGGACCCGGCGCCCTCGGTGCGCTCGAAGTCCCCGGGGAGAGCATCATCTGCCCCTGGACCACGACCCTCGCCTACGCCACCCAGGCGGTGCGCGCGGGCGTCGACCTGCATCTGAACTGCCCGGCCGGGGCCATCACCACCGGCGGGGACCACCATGAGATCGCCACCCCGCGCGGGGTGCTGCGCACCCGTCACCTGGTCAACGCCGCCGGGCTGTACTCGGACGAGATCAACCGGCGGCTGGGCCACGAGGAGTTCACCGTCACCCCGCGCCGCGGCCAGCTCATCGTCTTCGACAAGTTCGCCCGCGGCCTGGTCGACCGCATCCTGCTGCCGGTGCCCACCGCGCTCGGCAAGGGTGTGCTGGTGGCGCCGACCGTGTACGGCAATGTGATGCTCGGCCCCACTGCCGAGGACCTCGACGACAAGACCGTCACCGGATCGTCGGCCGACGGACTGGCATCGCTCCGGGAGAAGGGCGCGCGGATTTTGCCGGAGCTGCCGGCGGAGGAGGTCACCGCGGTCTACGCCGGGCTGCGCGCCGCCACCGAACACGGCGACTACCAGATCCACGCCGACCCCGGCCGCCGGTATGTCGCCGTGGGCGGCATCCGCTCCACCGGGCTCACCGCCTCGATGGCGATCGCCGCGCATGTGGTGGAGCTCCTCACCGACTGCGGACTGGACCCCGGACCCGAGCGGGAGATCGAGCCGGTGCGGATGCCCACCATCGGCGAGGCGTTCCCCCGCCCGTACCAGCGCGCCGATCTCATCGCCGCCGACCCCGCCTACGGCACCGTGGTCTGCCACTGCGAACGCGTCACCCGGGGCGAGATCCGCGACGCGCTGACCGCCACCGTGCCACCGGCCTCGCTCGACGGCATCCGGCGCCGCACCCGGGCCCTCGGCGGGCGCTGCCAGGGGTTCTTCTGCGGCGCCGAGGTACGCGCCCAGTTCGAGGCGGCCACCGCGGCCCGGGACCGGACGGCCCAGGACCGGACGGAGGCCCGGCGATGACCCCCACCACCGACCGTACCCACCGCACCGTCGACGTACTGGTCATCGGCGCCGGACCGGCCGGGCTCGCGGTCGCCGCGCGGCTGGCCGCCGCCGGGGTGGACCGGGTCGAGGTCCTCGACCGCGAACAGCACGCGGGCGGCGTTCCCCGCCACTGCCACCACACCGGATTCGGACTGCGCGATCTGCGCCGGGTGATGACCGGACCCGACTACGCCCGCCACCACATCGCCGCCGCCATCCGCGCCGGGGCGGTGCTGCGCACCGGGGTCACGGCCACCGGCTGGGCGGCGCCGAGGACCGTGGACATCACCGGCCCCACGGGCCTGGAGCGGATCACCGCCACGGCCGTCGTGCTGGCCACCGGCGCCCGGGAACGCCCGCG
This sequence comes from Streptomyces malaysiensis subsp. malaysiensis, assembly GCF_040653035.1. Taxonomy (NCBI): domain Bacteria; kingdom Bacillati; phylum Actinomycetota; class Actinomycetes; order Kitasatosporales; family Streptomycetaceae; genus Streptomyces; species Streptomyces malaysiensis. The sequence continues at coordinate 336,315 of NZ_JBEZNG010000007.1, read as the reverse complement.
CAGCGCCCGGCTGGTGCCCGGCACCCGGCCGGCGGGCGTCCTCACCACCGGACAGCTCCAGCAGGCCGTCTATCTGCACCACCAGAGCGTCGGCCGCCGCGCCGTCATCGTCGGCGCGGAGCGGGTCGGCCACTCCGCGGTGGACACCCTGCGCCGGGCCGGCGCCGAGGTCGTGGCCATGGTCACCGACCAGCCCCGCCACCAGACCCATCCGGCGCACCACCTCGGCACCCTGCTGCGCCACGGCATTCCGCTGGTCACCGACGCCACCGTGGCCGAACTGACCGGCCGAGGGCGGCTGGAGAGCGTACGGCTGCGGCACCGGGACGGGCGGACCGCGGCCGTCGCCTGCGACACCGTGGTGTTCACCGGCGACTGGATCCCCGACCACGAGCTGGCCAGAAGCGCCGGGATCGCCCTCGACCCCGGCACCCGGGGCCCGGCGGCCGACGCCGACTTCCGCACCGCGGAACCCGGGGTCTTCGCCGTGGGCAATCTGCTGCACCCCGTCGAGACCGCCGATATCGCGGCCCTCGACGGCCGGTTCGCCGCCGCTCCCGTGCTGCGCCATCTCACCGGTGTGCCATGGACCCCGGGAGCGCTGCCCGTACGCGTCGCGGCGCCGCTGCTGTGGGTGTGGCCCAACCGCATCGCCCCGGACGGGCCGCCTCCGCCGCGCGGCAGGTTCACCCTGCGCACCACGCGGTTCCTGACCCGGCCGGTGCTCACCGTCGTCCAGGACGGCCGCACACTGCACCGCGGCCGCCTGCGCCGCACCGCGGTGCCCAACCGGCCGTTCCACCTGCCCGCCGGTTGGCTCGCCGGGGCCGCCGCACACGGCGGCCCCGTACACATCACGGTGGACTGACCGGCACTCAGCCGAGGTCGCCCGGCGTACCGCGCAGCCGCTCCATCTCGCGCCGGTCGCGCTTGGTGGGGCGGCCCGTGCCGCGGTCGCGCAGCCCGATCGGCACGGTGTGCTCGCGCGGCGGCGGAGGCGGGCTGTTGTCGACGAAGCACTCCGCGGCCACCGCCGCGCCGACCCGTTTGCGCACGACGCGCGAGACCACCACGATCCGGTCGCGCCCCGCATGGCGCAGCCGCACCTCGTCACCGGGCCGCACCGCCTGGGCGGGTTTGACGCGCTCTCCGTTGACCCGGACGTGCCCCGCGCGGCAGGCCGAGGACGCCATGGAGCGCGTCTTGGTCAGCCGCACGGACCAGATCCAGCTGTCCACCCGTACGGACCCCTCGTCTGAAGCCATACCCCGACTCTAATGTCTAAGGTGCGACGCATGAGCGCACATTTCGACGTGGTGGTCCTGGGAGCCGGGCCGGGTGGCTATGTCGCCGCGATCCGCGCCGCCCAGTTGGGCCTGACCACGGCCATCGTCGAGGAACGCTACTGGGGCGGCGTCTGCCTGAACGTGGGCTGCATCCCGTCCAAGGCCCTGCTGCGCAACGCCGAGCTGGCGCATCTGTTCATCCATGAGGCCAAGAACTTCGGCATCCGGGTGAACGGCGATGTCACCGTGGACTATCGCGACGCGTTCGAGCGCAGCCGCAAGGTGGCCGACGGACGGGTCAAGGGCGTCCACTATCTGATGAAGAAGAACAAGATCACCCAGTTCGAGGGGCGGGGCGGCTTCACCGGACCGCATGAACTCCAGGTCGCCCGCTCCGGCGGCGGCACGGAGACGCTCACCTTCGACCACTGCGTCATCGCCACGGGCACGATCACCAATCTGCTGCCCGGCACCTCCCTCAGCGAGCGGGTGGTGACCTACGAGGAGCAGATCCTCTCGCCCACCCTGCCCGGCAGCGTCCTGATCGCGGGCGCGGGAGCCATCGGCGTGGAGTTCGCGTACATCATGCACAGCTACGGGGTGCAGGTGACGCTCGTGGAGTTCCTGGACCGGATCGTGCCCCTGGAGGACGAGGAGGTCTCCACCGAGCTCACCCGCCGCTTCCGCAGGCTCGGCATGAACATCCTGACCTCCACCCGGGTGGAGGCGATCAACGACGCCGGCCCCGCGGTCAAGGTCATGGTGACCACGGGCGGCCAGCGGCAGACCCTCCAGGCCGCCCGGGTGCTCCAGGCCATCGGGTTCCGGCCGAGGGTGCACGGATACGGGCTGGAGCACACCGGCGTCCGGCTGACCGAACGGGGCGCCATCGACGTCGACGGCCGGTGCCGCACCAATGTGCCGCACATCTTCGCCATCGGCGATGTCACCGCCAAGCTGATGCTGGCACACGCCGCCGAGTCCATGGGCCTCGTCGCGGCGGAGACCATCGCCGGGGCGGAGACCATGGAGCTCGACTATGTGATGATCCCGCGCGCCACCTTCTGCCAGCCACAGATCGCCAGCTTCGGCTGGACCGAGGCCCAGGCCCGGGAACGCGGCTTCGACGTCCGGGTGGCGAAGTTCCCGTTCACCGCCAACGGCAAGGCCCAGGGGCTCGGCGACCCCGTCGGCTTCGTGAAGCTCATCAGCGACGGCCGCCACGGTGAGCTGCTGGGCGGCCATCTCATCGGCCCCGAGGTCACCGAGCTGCTGCCCGAGCTCACCCTCGCCCAGCAGTGGGATCTCACCGTGCACGAGGTGGCCCGCAACGTCCACGCCCATCCGACTCTCGGCGAGGCGGTGAAGGAGGCCGTCCACGGGCTCGCCGGACACATGATCAATCTGTGACCGCGGACGCTCCCACCCCGGCCGCCACCAGGTGTGCGACCCGGGGATCTGCGTTAGACAGAGCATGTGAAAGTGCGCTCGGCGCTGAGCTCGCGCAGTGTCGGCGGGCAGGTGTTCGCGCTGATGCTGATCATCGTGACGCTCCTGGTGCTCGCCGCGGGGGCCACGCTGTCCCTCCAGGCGCGCGGCAGCCGGGACGGCCAGGCCCGGGGCCGCGCCCTGACCGTGGCGCGGACCGTCGCCGTCGCCCCCGGCGTGCGGGAGGCGCTGGAGTCCCGCGACCCGGCCAGGACCCTCCAGCCCTACGCCGAGAAGATGCGGCACCGGACCGGTGTCGACTACATCGTGGTGACCACCGCCCAGGGCATCCGGTGCAGCCATCCGAATCCGAAGCTGATCGGCAAGCGCTTCGACCGCGGCCTGTACCCGGCCACGGCGGGCCGGGCCTTCACCGACACCACCCCCGGCGTCACCCGCCCGGCCGCCTCGATCCGCGCCGCGGTGCCGGTCACCGACGCCCGGGGCCGGGTGATCGGCGTCGTCAACGCCGGGGTCTCCATCCCCTCCGTGGCCCGCACGGTCGGCCGCCAACTGCCGGTGATCTACGGCTCCACGGCGCTCGCCCTGCTCCTCGGCGCGGGCGGCGCGGCGCTCGTGGCCTGGCGGCTGCGGCGCCAGACCCACCGGCTCGGCCCCGCCGAGATCACCAGGATGTACGAACACCACGACGCCGTACTGCGCTCGGTCCGGGAGGGTGTGCTGATCCTCGACGACGAGGAGCGGCTGCTGCTCGCCAACGACGAGGCGCTGCTCCTGCTGGGCCTCACCCACGACGCGGACGGACGGCGGATCACCGATGTCGGCCTGCCCACGGGCATCGCCCGACTGCTCGCCTCCGGACGTACCGCCACCGACGAGGTGTACGAGGTCGGGAACCGGCTGCTGGCGGTCAACCAGCGCCCGGCGGAGCGGGGTGGACAGCCCTGGGGCAGCGTCGCCACCCTGCGGGACACCACCGAGCTGCGCGCGCTGACCGACAAGGCCGACCGGGCGTACGCCCGGCTCCAGCTGCTGTACGAGGCCGGCGTCCGCGTGAGCAGCAGCCTCGACATGGAGGGGACCGCCCAGGAACTGGCCCGGGTCGCCGTGCCGCGCTTCGCCGACTTCGCCACCGTCGATCTGCACGAGGCCGTGCTGCGCGGCGAGGAGCCGGGCGAGCGGGACTCGCCGCTGCGCCGGGCCGGCTTCAGCGGCGTCCGGGACGACCCTCCGCTGCGCCGGGTCGGCGAGCGCGTCTCCGCCCACCCCCTCACCGAGCGGGCCGGCGGCGGCATCGGCAGGGCGCGTGTGTTCGCCGTGAGCGAGCTGCCGTCCTACTCCGACTGGGTGCCACAGGACCCGGAGCGGCTGGGCTGGGTGATGCAGTACGGCATCCACTCACTGCTGACCGTGCCGCTCAGCGGGCGCGGCGTCCGGCTGGGCCAGGTGGCGTTCTGGCGCTCGGGGAACACCCCGCCGTTCGACGAGGAGGACCGGTCCTTCGCCGAGGAGCTGGCCGGTCAGGCGTCCGTCGCCATCGACAACGCCCGCCGCTACGCCCGTGAGCACGCCACCACCCTGGCCCTCCAGGAGAGCCTGCTGCCGCGCGGCCGCCCCGAACAGCAGGCCGTCGTCGCCGCCCAGCGCTATCTGCCCGCCCCCGCCGGGGTGCGGGGGGACTGGTTCGACGTCATCCCGCTGTCGGGGGCCCGGGTCGCCCTCGTCGTCGGCGATGTCGTCGGCCACGGACTGCACGCCGCCGCGACCATGGGCCGGCTGCGCACCGCCGTGCGCAACTTCTCCGTCGTGGACCTTCCCCCCGATGAGCTGCTCGCCCGGCTCGACGACGTGGTCGACCAGCTGGACCGGGAGGAGACCGCCCTGGGCCCCGGGGCCGCCGGGGCCGGCTGTCTGTACGCGGTCTACGACCCGGTCTCCCGGCACTGCACCCTGGCACGGGCCGGTCAACCGCCCCCGGCCCTGGTCCGTCCCGACGGCTCCGTGACCTTCCTCGACCTCCCCGCCGGGCCGCCGCTGGGACTCGGCGGACGGCTCTACGAGGCGACCGAGATGGAACTGCCCGAAGGCAGCCGCCTCGTTCTCTACACCGACGGGCTGGTCCAGGACCGGGAACGGGATATCGAGACCGGGCTCGCCCAGCTGCGTGACGCCCTCACCGACGCCGACCCCGACCCGGAGCGGGCCTGCGACACCGTGATGGCCGCCCTGCTGTCGCCGCGCCGCACCGACGACGTCTGTCTGCTCATCGCCCGCACCACCGCGCTGGACGCGCGCCGGGTGGCCTCGTGGGAGCTGCCGGCGGACCCCGAGGTGGTGTCCCGGATGCGGGCGGCCGTCGCCCGCACCCTGGCCGACTGGAACCTGGAGGAGGCCGCCTTCACCACCGAACTGGTGGTCAGCGAGCTGCTCGGCAACGCCGTCCGGCACGCCGTCGGCCCGGTGCGGCTGCGGCTGCTGCGCAACCGGGCGCTGATCTGCGAGGTCGCCGACGGCAGCACCACCGCACCGCATCTGCGCCGGGCGGCCATCACCGACGAGGGCGGCCGCGGGCTGTTCCTCGTCGCCCAGATGGTCCAGCGGTGGGGCACCCGCTACACCAGCAAAGGCAAGATCATCTGGACCGAGCAGGATCTTCCGCCCGAGCAGCGCCCCCTGCCGGTGACCGGTCTGTGACGACCGGGCCCCACCGGGGCCGGGGGCCCGCCGCCGGGGCGATCAGACCGCGGTCGACGGTGCGCTCTCGCGCCGCTCCCATGCCACCTGGGCGAGATCGGCCATGGTGGCCACCAGATCCGCCGCCTCGTCCGAGCCGTTCAGATGCCGGTACTCCGAGCCCACCGTGACCACCAGCCGCTCGGGCAGGCCCAGCGCCGGATAGGTGTTCTCGGCGATCAGGGTGCGGGCCGCCTCCAGGGCCGGTACCCCCGCCGTGTGCAGCTCCCGGGTGCGGTCCCGGAGGTGCTCCAGATAGGCGATATGGCCGTGGACCCCCTCCCGGTCGAGGACCGGCCCATGGCCGGGGACGATCACCTCGGCCCCGGTCGCGAGCACCCGCTCACACGCGGAGATCACATTGTCCAGCGGCCCCGCCCAGTGCACCACGTGGTCACCTGGGTCCTGAGGGCCGGAGGCGAAGATGACATCGCCGGTGAACGCCACCTTCTGCACCGGCAGATACGCCATCAGATCGCCCGCGGTGTGTGCGGACGGCAGGCTGAACAGCCGCACCGGCACCTGGCCCACGCGCAGGTCGAGCTCGCCCATGAAGGTGAGCGTCGGCTCGATCACCTCGGTGGCGGACCAGTCGAACCGCCCGAAGTGCCGCTGGAGGTACCACCCGAGCGGGGTCGCCGGATCGCTGCCGTGCACCAGGGCGTGCAGCTGCTTCGGCGAGGGCTCGTACTCGATATGGCCGAGCGCCTCACGGGTGGCGACGATCTCCGCGTCCGGTACGACCTCCGCGCCCCACAGGTGGTCGCCGTTGGCATGGGTGACGATCACCCGCTCGATCCGGCCCCCCTCGGGCAGCAGTGCGCGGCTGCGCTCCAGGAAGTCACCGGCCATCCGCCGGTCGTAGGGGCTGTCGATCCAGGCGGCGTGGCCGTCGGGCGAGACGATCAGACCGCAGTTGGCCAGGCCCCACCCGGCGCTCGGGGTGGGGGACCAGATGTGCACACCGTCGGCGACGGTGAGGAGGGGCGATTGCGAGATCATGGACGCACACTAATCCCCGCGCCGTACGCCCGCGGCAGGCGGCCCGGACTCCGGACACCGGTGTCCGGGTGTTCCGGTGTTCAGCGGCCGGTGCCGGTCACCGGGCCGCCGGTCCCCCGGTCCGTCAGGCCGTCAGGCCGTCATCGGGCGGTCGGCCGGTACGACCGGCGCCGGGAGCGTCGTGGAGCCCGCCAGATAGCGGTCCACGGCGGCCGCGGCGGAGCGCCCCTCGGCGATCGCCCAGACGATCAGCGACTGGCCACGGCCCGCGTCGCCCGCCACGAACACCCCGTCCGCGCCGGTGGCGAAGGACGCGTCGCGCGCGAGGTTGCCGCGCCGGTCGAGCTCCAGCCCCAGCTGGTCGAACAGCCCGCCGTCCCGCTCCGGGCCGCGGAAGCCGAGGGCCAGCAGCACCAGATCCGCCCGGAGCACCCGCTCCACGTGCGGCCCGGACCGTCCGTCGGCGCGGGACCCGATCAGCCGCAGCGCCCGGATGCCGCCGTGCGGCCGCTCCGCGTCCGGTGCGGTTCCCTCGAAGCGGACGGTGGTGGCGGAGAAGACCCGCGCGTCCACATCCGCCTCCGGAGAGGCCGCCAGCTCCCGGGCCTCCTCATGGGCCGCGGACATCCGGTAGATCTTGGGGTAGACGGGCCAGGGCTCGCCATCGGCCCGCTCGTCGCCTGGCCGGGGGTGGATGTCCAGCTGGGTCACGGAGGCGGCGCCCTGCCGCAGCACGGTGCCCAGACAGTCGGCGCCGGTGTCCCCGCCGCCGACGATGACCACATGCTTGCCCTCGGCGCTGATCGGCGGCCGGTCGTAGTCGCCCTCCCGCACCCGGTTGGCCATCGGGAGATACTCCATCGCCTGGTGGATACCGGCCAACTCCCTTCCCGCCACGGGGAGTTCGCGCCGGGCCCGCGCGCCCACGGCTATCACGAGCGCGTCATAGCGCGCCCTGAGCTCGGCGGCGTCCATATCGGTGCCGACGTCCACATCGGTACGGAACTTGGTGCCCTCCGCGCGCATCTGCTCCAGCCGCCGGTCCAGATGGCGCTTCTCCATCTTGAACTCGGGGATGCCGTAGCGGAGCAGTCCGCCCACCCGGTCGTCGCGCTCGTACACCGCCACGGTGTGCCCCGCACGGGTGAGCTGCTGGGCCGCGGCCAGCCCCGCGGGCCCCGAGCCGATGACGGCGACGGTCCGGCCGGTCAGCCGCTCCGGTGGCCTGGGGGTCACATAGCCGCTCTGCCAGGCCCGGTCGGCGATGGCCACCTCGACGTTCTTGATGGTGACCGCCGGCTGGTTGATGGCCAGCACACACGCGCTCTCGCAGGGGGCCGGGCACAGCCGGCCGGTGAACTCGGGGAAGTTGTTGGTGGCGTGCAGCCGCTCGCTCGCGCGCAGCCAGTCGTCACGGGAGACCAGGTCGTTCCACTCCGGGATGAGGTTCCCCAGCGGGCAGCCCTCATGGCAGAACGGTATGCCGCAGTCCATACAGCGGCCCGCCTGGGCGTTGATGATCGGCAGCAGTCCGCCGGGCGCGGCGACCTCGTTCCAGTCCCGCACCCGCTCGTCCACCGGACGGCGGGGCGGAAGGCGACGGGGTGTGGTGAGGAAACCCTTGGGGTCGGCCATGACGACCTCCCATTACCCGTGTCATGGTCTGGCCGCTTTCACCCCACTGTACGACCGCTGGTCAGCCGGTCCAGGGTCCCGGTGGCCTCCGCCATGATCCGGTCCACCAGATCCGCGCACGAGGGCAGATCCTCGATCACACCGGCCACCTGACCGGAGGCCATCACCCCCGTGTCGGTGCGGCCGTCCACCATCGACGCCTTCAGCAGCATCGGGGTGGTGGCGGCCAGCAGCACCTGGCTCCAGCCGAGGTCCTTGCCGTGCCGCATCGCCAGTCCGTCACGCACCATCCGCGGCCAGCTCAGCCCGGCCAGCCGCCGGAACGCGGCGGCGTGGCGCACGGCGCGCAGCAGCGCGGCGGCGCGGCCGGAGCGTTCGAGGGAGTCGACCAGCTCGCTGCGGAGCATCCGGTGGGGAAGCCCGTCCACCGCCGTGGTGACGGTGACATCGGTGACCGCCGCCGCCAGATAGCGGGCCTTGACGGCGTCCGGGACGGTGCTGTCGGAGGTGAGCAGGAAGCGGGTGCCCATGGCGATCCCCGCCGCCCCGTAGGCGAGCGCGGCCGCCAGCCCCCGTCCGTCGTGGAAGCCGCCCGCGGCCACGACCGGGATGTCCACCGCGTCCACGACCTGGGGGAGCAGCACGGTGGTGGCCACCTGCCCGGTGTGGCCGCCGCCCTCCGAGCCCTGCACCACCACCGCGTCCGCGCCCCAGCCCGCCACCTTCTCGGCGTGGCGCCGGGCGCCCACGGACGGGATGACCACCACGCCCGCGTCCTTCAGCCGGTCGATCAGCTCGCGCCTGGGGGCCAGCGCGAACGAGGCCACCCGCACCCCCTCCTCGACGATGATCCGCACCCGCTCCGCCGCGTCCCCGGCGTCGGCGCGCAGATTGACGCCGAAGGGCGCGCCGGTACGGGCGGCGACCTCGCGGACGGCCGAGCGCAGCCGCTGGGGCGACATGGTCGCGGAGGCCAGGATGCCCAGCGCCCCGGCGTTCGCGACGGCGGACACCAGCCGGGGCCCGGCCACCCACCCCATGCCCGTCTGGACGATCGGATGGCGCACCCCGACGAGGCGGGTCAGCGGGGTGTCCATCAGGACGGCACCTCCCGTTCGCGGGCCCCCTCCGGGTCGATGACCTCCCGGATCAGCCGCAGCTCGGCGGGGGTCGGCTCCCGGGTGCGCGGAACGTCGTCGGCGATGTCGAGGGGGAAGCCGGTGGCCTCCCGCACCGCCTCGGCGGTCACCCCCGGGTGCAGGGAGCGCACCCGCAGGGTGCGGCCCGGCGTGGCGAAGTCCATCACCGCGAGATCGGTCACCACACACCGCAGCTGATGGAAACGGGCCGCGGCCGGCCCCGCGGCCGCCACCCGGTCGTAGCCGACCCCGCACACCATGTCGACACGTTCGACGAAGACCCGCCGCGAATGCCGGGGCACCCAGTAACTCGTGGGGTTGTTCAGGGTGTTGACCGGCGCTCCCCGCACCCCCAGCAGCTGCCGGCTGGGCCGCTTCCAGTCACCGACACAGCTGATGTTCTGGTTGCCGTGGCGGTCGAGCTGGCTCGCGCCCATCATCACATGGCGCCGGCCGGCGGTGACCAGCGCCAGATGCGCCCGGTACGGCAGCCACCCCTCCACCACCTCCGGATCGTCACCGACGATCAGCGCCTCGCCGTCCGTCAGCAGCAGCTCGGGCGCGAAGGTGAGCCTGGCCAGCCGGGCGCCGACCCTGGGCACCGCGCCCATCGGGGCGGCCAGGATCTCCCCGTCGCCCCGCCACGCCTCGGCACAGGCCACCACGCAGTACTCGGCCCGGGTCACCCCGCCGGTCATACGCCCTCCCTTCCGAACGCCGCCACCGCGGCCCGGTACCGCTCCTCGTCCCCGGACAGAAACCGCTCGGTGAACTCCCGCCATGCCCCGGGGTCGGCGGCCGCCTTGGCGTACGCGCTCTGGAACGCCTCGTCCCGTCCGTAGTCGGGGGCGCAGGAGGTGAAGTGCGCACCCCGCGGGGCCTCGATCACACCGGTCACCGCATGCCGTTTGACCAGCAGCGTCTGCGGACCGCCCGCACCGGCGAACTCGGCCGTGGGGACCACGCGTTCACAGGAGAGATACGCCTCGGCCGCCGCCTCGCAGAACAGGTCGTCGAAGTACGGATCGGGCCCGAGGTACTGGCCATTGCCCTGTGCGTCCGCCCGGTTGAGGTGCACCAGCGCCACATCCAGCCGCAGCGCGGGCACCGCCACCAGCTCCTCGCCGTCCTCGTACGGCGAAGTCACCGTCCGCAGCCCGGGGTTGACCGTCATGACGTCCGAGCCGAGCCCGGCGCGGATGGGCAGGAACGGCAGCCGGTGCACCGCGGCGGTCAGCCCCCACATCATCATCGCCTCGTCCAGCTCGGTCAGTTCGAACTCCCCCCGCTGGCGCGCGGCCCGGAAGTGCGGCTCCAGCGGGATCGAGTCGAGCGTCGCGAACGCCGTCACCAGTTTGCGGATCTTCCCGGCGGCGGCCAGCAGCCCGACGTCGGGGCCGCCGAAGGAGACCACCGTCAGATCGGTGACGTCCGACCGCAGCAGGGCGCGGACCAGGGCCATGGGCTTGCGCCGTGAGCCCCAGCCGCCGATGCCGACCGTCATACCACCGCGGATCCGGCCGACGGCCTCCTCGGCCGTCATCGTCTTGTCGGCCAACGCCGCTCACCCCTTCCCGTTGCTTCCGGCGATGAACGCGTCGCGGTGCCCGTCCGACAGGCCCGCCAGATTGGCCTCGAAGGTGAAGCCCTGCTCGAAGCGGTAGCTGCGGCGCACATCGACCGGGTCGATGCCGTTGATGGCCGCCTTGGCCAGGCGCAGCAGCGCACCGTCCTTGGCGGCGATCTCACCGGCCAGCTCCAGCGCCGCCTCCCGCAGCTCCGTGCGCGGCACGACCCGCCACACCGAGCCATGGCGGCGCAGCTCCTCGGCGGTCGCGGTGCGCGAGGTGTAGTACAGCGCGCGCATCAGATGCTGCGGCACCAGCCGGGCCAGATGGGTGGCCGCGCCCAGCGCGCCGCGGTCCAGCTCGGGCAGGCCGAACGTGGCGTCCTCGCTGGCCACGATCGCGTCGGCGTTCCCGGCGAGACCGATGCCGCCGCCCAGGCAGAAGCCGTGCACGGCGGCGACGACCGGGACCGGGCAGTCGTAGACGGCGGCGAACGCCTCGGCACATCCGTGGTTGGCGCCGATGAGCGCCGTATGGCCCTCGGCCGCCTGGATCTCCTTGATGTCCACGCCCGCGTTGAAGCCACGGCCCTCGGCGGCCAGGACCACACAGCGCACCGACGGGTCGGCGCCCGCGGTGCGCAGCGCCGCGGCCAGTTCGTACCAGCCCCGTACGGGGAGGGCGTTGACGGGTGGGAAGTCCATGGCGACCAGACGGACGCCGGTCGCCGGGGCGGAGGTGGAGACACCCATGAGCAGATCCGCTACCTTTCCACCAAACATTTGTTAGGTAGAAGGTAGCAGCGCTCATCGCACAGCGGGAGGTGTCTCGTGGCCGTCACCATCGATCTCGCCGGGCGCGTGGCCGTCGTCACCGGCGGCACGCGGGGTGTAGGAGCGGGGATCACTCGGGCCCTGCTCACCGCCGGGGCCGAGGTGGTGATCTGTGCGCGCCGCCCACCCGACAAACCCATCGAGGTGGACGGGCGCACGGCGCGCTTCGAATCGCTCGACATCCGGGACGTGGACGCGGTCGCCGCGTTCTTCGCCGGGCTGCGCCGCTCCCACGGGCGGCTCGACCTGCTGGTCAACAACGCCGGAGGAAGCCCCTACGGACTGATCGCCGAGGCCGGGCAGCGCCGCGCCGCCCGTATCGTGGAACTCAATCTGATCGCTCCCATGACCGTCTCCCTGAGCGCCTACGAGCTGATGCGCCATCAGGAGGGCGGCGGCTCGATCGTGATGATCGGGAGCGTCAGCGGCACCCGGCCGTCCCCCGGCACCGGACCCTACGGAGCCGCCAAGGCGGGGCTGGAGAACCTCGCCCGCACCCTGGCCGTGGAGTGGGCCCCCGCGATCCGGGTCAACACCCTCGTACTCGGCATGGTCCGCACCGAACTGTCGCATCTGCACTACGGGGACGAGGAGGGCATCGCCGCCGTCGGCCGGACCGTGCCGCTCGGGCGGATGGCCGAGCCCGTCGAGGCCGGTGACGCCTGTGTGTTCCTCGCCTCCGGGCTGGCCGGGTACATCAGCGGCGCCAGCATCGCCATCCACGGAGGCGGGGAGCGCCCCGCGTTCCTCGACGCCGCCAACGTCAACCAGCCGGCCCCCGGCGCCGGCCGGGCAGAACCACGGGAGGACTGAGATGAGCGGACTGTGCGACGGGCGCGTCACCGTCGTCACCGGAGCGGGCCGCGGCCTCGGGCGGGCGCATGCGCTCGCCTTCGCCGCCGAGGGCGCGAAGGTCGTCGTCAACGACCTCGGCGTGGCCCCGGACGGCGCCGGGGCGTCGGCGGGCCCGGCCCAGGAGGTGGTCGAGGAGATCCGGGCCGCGGGCGGGGAAGCGGTGGCGCACGGCGGGGACATCGCCACCACCGGTGGCGCCGCCTCCCTCATCGCCACCGCCCTCGACGCCTACGGCCGGCTGGACACCCTCGTCAACAACGCCGGATTCCTGCGCGACCGCATGCTCGTCAACCTCGGCGAGGACGACTGGGACGCGGTGATCCGCGTCCATCTCAAGGGCCACTTCCTGCCGCTGCGGCACGCCGCCGCCCACTGGCGCGCCGAGGCGAAGGCGGGTCGCACCCCGACCGCGCGGGTGGTCAACACCAGTTCCGGGGCCGGGCTGCTGGGCAGCGTCGGACAGGGCAACTACTCCGCGGCCAAGGCCGGGATCCTCGGCCTGACCTCGGTGGCCGCCGCCGAGTTCGGCCGCTACGGAGTCCAGGTCAACGCGATCGCCCCGGCGGCCCGCACCCGGATGACGGAGGCCACGTTCGCCGGTGCCATGGCCGCGCCGGACGACCCGGACGCCTTCGACGCGATGGCGCCCGGCAATGTCTCACCGCTCGTCGTCTGGCTCGGCTCGGCCGCCTGCGCCGGTGTCACCGGCCGGGTCTTCGAGACGGAGGCCGGGCGGATCACCGTCATGGAGGGCTGGCGGCCGGGCCCGACCGCCGACCGGGGCGCCCGCTGGACCCCGGCCGAAGCGGGCGAGGCGGCGCGGAAACTCCTCGCCGGGGCCGAGCCGCCACGACCGGCCTATGGGGCACCCTGACAGGCGGAGCGGCCCCCACAGGGTGGGGACAACCCCCGTAAGGCAGGGGCGGCAGCGGGATGGGAGCCCGGCGCGCACGGCGGCACGATGAACCACGAACGGCACAGGGGAACGAGGCGAGGAGCGAGGTTCGTGGGGATTCGGGGAAGGGCCGTGGCGCTGTGGGCGGGGATCGGCGCGGTGGCGGTGACGGCCACCGTCACCATCGCCACGGCCCAGGGGGAGCCGGCCGGGCCGTCGGCGCCGTCCGGCTTCGAGGAGGCCGTCGGCCAGACGGTGCGGGACGGCTTCCCGGGCGCGGTGGCCTACGCACGGCGCGGCGACGACGAATGGCGGACGGCGGCCGGGGTCGCGGACAAGGCGACCGGCGAACGGGCCCGGCCGGAGCAGCGGTTCCGGATCGCCAGCAACACCAAGGCGTTCGTCGCGGCGGTCCTGCTCCAGCTGGAGGGCGAGGGACGGCTCTCCCTCGACGACAGCGTGGAGAAGTGGCTGCCCGGCGTCGTCCAGGGGAACGGCAACGACGGTGAGGCCATCACCATCCGTCAGCTGCTCAACCACACCTCGGGGATCCACGACCCCACCACCGAAGCCTCCTTCTTCGCCCCCTATCTGGAGGACGGCGACCGGGACCACATCATCACCCCGCGCGAGGTGATCGCCCGCTCGGTCCGGCACCGGCCCGAGTTCGCCCCGGGGAAGGGCTGGTCGTACTCCAACACCAACTATCTGCTCGCCGGGCTGGTGATCGAGGCGGTGACCCACCGCTCGGCGCCCGCCGAGATCCACCGCAGGATCCTCGCCCCGCTGGGGCTGAAACACACCTCCTTCCCGGTGACCGACCCCGAGGTGCACGGCCCCCATCTGCACGGCTACGACCTGAAGGGCCGCGATATGACGCGGTTCAGCCCCTCCTACGACTGGACCGCCGGAGCCATGATCTCGACCGTCGACGATCTGGCCCGGTTCGAGCGGGCGCTCTTCGGCGGCACGCTGCTGCGCCCCGCCCAGCAGCGCGAGCTCACCACCCCGGTGGAGTTCCCCGACGCCCCCGCGTACGGACTCGGGGTGCAGCGCATGGAGGTGCCGTGCGACACCGGCGCGCGGCGGAAGGCCGACCCGCTGACCGCCTGGGAGACCGACGGCGCCGGACCCGGCTACACCAGCGTCTCCCTCACCACCGCCGACGGGGAGCGTCAACTCGTCCTCGCCGCCACCGTCTACGACCTCGCGGCCGAGCTCGAGGGCGAGCCGCCCGTACCGCGGAGCGAGGGGCTGCTGAAGGCGCGGACGGCGGTCCTGTGCGACTGAGCGCCGTCCGACGGCGGACAGAGCGCCGCCGGTATCGGCACACAGCCGGCCCGGCGCAGAAGGGTGGTGAAGCGCGAGGCGAGGACCGGATGGCCGGCGGCCGCGGGATGCAGACGGTCGGAGCCCTCGGGCTCCAGCATCAGCCGCGTACAGGCGGGGCCGAACACCTCGGGGCCGTGGAGGTGGTGCAGCCGTGTGTCGCCGTGGTCGCGCAGCAGCGTCACGGCGCGGCGGATATGCGCCCGGCACTCGCGCATCGTCAGCCCCGAAGGGCCCGGCACCTCCTCCCGCTCGGGCGCGGTGATCGTGGACATCACGGCGAACGGGGTCGTGGGATGGCCCTCGCGCACGGTGCGGACGAAACCGACGAGCGCCGAGACCAGCGCGTCGCGGTTGTGGCTGCCGAGCGCCTGGACGTTGGCCCCGACACAGAGGGTGAGGAGATCGGCCGGCAGATCCCGCATCAGCCGCGCGGTCATGGGCTCCAGACAGCTGGACGCGCCCAGGGCCAGCGAGGTGAGATCCCATCCGGCCCGCCGGGCCACCAGGGCGGTCCAGGTCCGGCTGGGGGACGCGGCGCCCCGACCCTGTGAGATGGAGCTGCCGCAGTGGACCCAGCGTGGCTGCGACCCCGGGCCGTCATCCTCCAGGGCCGCGCCCGCCGCCACGGACAGTCCGCGCAACCGGAACTGATGGTAGAACGGCAGCCACAGCTCGACCGTCGCCATCCGACCCGGCAGCCCCTCGCACCGGAACTCCGCGTCCCCGCCGTGGGTTTCCAGCTCCACGGTGGCGGCCCGCCGCCCGTCGCACAGCACATCGAGGCGCGCCCGCTCCCCGGGCCCGTTCAGCCTGGGCGCGGGGTCGGCCTGGTAGCGGCAGACGAGGGAGGCGCTGTCGGTACGCAGCGCCACGCGCACCCCCGACGGCATCGCGGCCCGCCCCAGCCCGCCCTCCGGCAGATACAGCGCGGCCTCCGCACGCGGCAGCCGCCACGGCGCGGTCCACCCGGGGCCACGCTCCAGGGACACCGCACCCCGGTAGCGCAGCCGGGGGTCGTCATGGCGGATGTCGAACGCGGCACGGGCGGGTCGGGTCTGCATGGCCGTGAGTCTGACACCCGCCTCCGACACGTCCGCTGAAGTGGTGCCTCCGCCGAATCCGATCGGCGGAGGCACCAGGCTTCGCGCTCCGCGTGGCGTCATCCGGCTCCGTCATACGCGGATCGGACCGCACAAGCGGTCGCGATTGGGCCCGAGTTGCCGCCAGGCCCTACCGGACGTGGACGAAGACCGGGTTCGAGTAGAACCACAGGTCCTCCCACGGGGACTCCTTGCCGTCGGCGAGCGGCTCGGCCTCGTCGGTGCTGGTGCCTCGGACGCGGGCGTACATATCGGTCTGCACATCGCGCAACGTGTGCTTGATGACGTAGTACTCGCCCTGCTTGCGCCAGTCCCGGGGGCCGAAACGGCCAACCACCCTGGTGGTCGGGTTGGTGTGCGCGTCGAGGTCGGCGGACGGCCCGGTGATCTCGCCGACGATCAGGTCGACGCGCCGGACCTCCGGGCGGTCACCATTGTGGTTCACGCTGTCCAGCGGCCGGAACCTGATCTCGATCTCCACGTCGGTGCGCTGCCGGCGGCTCACCGTGATGGTCTCTCCCACGGCGGCCTCCTTGCCCTGGCCGCCGGCGGTGAGGTCGAGGCTGGTGATCAGGTCGCCGGTGGTGACCCAGATCCGGCCGTTGCGCAGGCCGTCCATGATGTCGGCGTAGTCCTGCCGGGCCAGTACGTACGTCTTGCTGTACTCACCGGGCCAGAAGTCGGAGCCGCCGCGCGTCCAGTGCACATGTGAGTCCGAGGTCGCGGTGATCCACCAACGCCGCCCCTCGGCGAGCAGCGAGTCCCACAGGCCGCCGACCCGGGCGGTCATCTGGTCGTAGCCGCCGTACGTCGGGTGGCTGCCGTAGCCGCCGCGGGCACCGCCGTTGAGCGGGCCCGCCTGGTGGCCGGGCGCGCCCTCGAAGCCGACGTAGACGTTGGGGGCGGCGTTGTTGCCGTTGCGGAACTCGCGCGGTGTGTCCTGTCCCCACACGCCCAGTCCGGTCGCCGAGCGGCTGGCGTGGTGGGCGATGACGAGGGGCTTCTGCCGCAGATCCTTGGCGTACTTGAGGAACTCGACCATCTTGGCCTCGGTGTCCCGGGCCGGGTCCTTGGGGAACGCGTCGAGCTTGGCGAACCTGCTCTCCAGGTCGTGGAGCATCTTCGCCTCGTCGTCGTGGCGCGGGATCATCAGCGTGTGATGGTCCATCGCCGGAGCGTCGAACTCCATGCCCCAGAACTGAAGCACCTCGGGCACCAGCCGGCGGGACCGCAGCAGATCGGGGTAAGCCTGCTCCAGATTCACCTTGGAGTGCGTCGGGCCGCCGTGGTCCGTGCACATCGCCCACGTCAGGCCGAAGTTCTTCGCCATGATCGCGTTGGTGACGATCGGGTACACCGCGTCGGCGCCCTTGATGAACTTCGGCGGGTTCGTCGAGGTGTCGAACTCGCCGCTGTACTCCGAGTGCACATGGTGGTCACCGGCCCGCCATACTCGTCCGCGGGAATCCCCGCGTCTCTCGCGGTTGCCCTCGGCGCGATCGTCATCCCGCGCCCATGCCGCGCCACCGCCGACCATCGGGCTCGCTGCCGCCAGGGTTGCCCCGACACCTGCGTACTTGACCAGTTGACGCCGTGAAACCCGCGAACGCTCACCGTCTTCGATGTCCTTCAAGGCAACTCTCCTCGACTCGGCGGCTGGTGTGTCCGATCAGGTGCAGTGTTCGATGACGGGGCGAATCCCCGATGAACAAAGCCGTCCGAGCTGATTAAGGTCAGGTCCGCCCACCCACGGTGACGTGCCCAAGACCTACCGGCGCCGCCCCGGTCGGCGGGCGGCACCCGGACCCGGCGGGCAGGCCCCGTCACCGTGGATCTGGTCGCGGACTTCCGTGGCCCCGGGTGTCCCGCGCTTCTGCCCCGCTGAGACGATGAGCGGCATCATGCGTGCGGGGCAGATGCTCAAGACGGTGCGTGCCGCGGTGTTCGCGGTGGTCTGCGTGCTGCTCACCGCGCTGGGGCACGTGGTGATGTCCGGTGTTCCGGTGCCCTTGCCGGCCTTGCTGGGCGCCTTGGCGGCGACGGCCGCCGTGGCATGGTGTTTCGCCGGCCGGGAGCGCGGTCCGGTCGCGGTGGGGCTGCTCACCGTGGGCACACAGGCGGCGCTGCACACCGCGTTCTCGTTCGGCCAGGCTCTGGACGGCGGCGGGTCCCGGCCGTCACCGGCCCAGCGCTGGGCCGCCGCCCTGCTGTGCGGGCCGGAACGGGCCTCGCTCTCCGGGAGCGAGGCCGCGCGAATGGTCCGGAGCACCGGGCTGAGCGGTCATCTCCACGACGCGGCCCCGGCCATGGCCGAGCATGGGCACCTTGGCGGCGGGATGGCCGGCCATATGGGCCGGATGCCCCATGCCATGGGGCACGACGCCATGCACGGAAACACGACCGGCATGGTGGCCGCGCACCTTCTGGTCGCCGTCCTGAGCGCATGGTGGCTGTGGGGCGGCGAACGGGCCGCCTTCCGGCTGGCGCGCACGGCGGCCGCCCGGTGGTTCGCACCGCTGACGGTCGTCTTCGGCGTGGTGATTCCCGAGGCTCCGCCGTCCGTCGGCGCGGTACGGGAGAAGCCGCGCCGCACCGCCCGCGAACCGCTGCTCGCCCACGCCATCTCCCTGCGGGGTCCTCCACCGCGACCGGCTGTCCGCTGACAGCCGGTCCATTTCCCGCCAGGGCGCGTCCGGACGCGACATCGCGTCGCCGAGAGCCGCCGCGCCCTGGTCACTCATTGTGCCGGTGCCGTACGACACGGTGACCGGATCACGCGAAGGACTCCCGATGATGACTCCTGTCCGGATGCCGAGAGCATCCGTACCCGAAACCGCGCTCTTCCCCGAGAGGTGTCCGCGGCCACGCCGATGCCCCGGGGCGCCCCGACTCCGTAGTGGGACGGCGGTCGGCCCGTTCGTCCGCCGTCCCGTCCGGGCCACGCATGTCCGAGTGTCAGAACGCGCGCCGTGGTGGCCCCGGCGCTTCCCCACCGGGGGCGGTCCCCGCGTCCCGCAGTCGCGCGACGTCCTCGTCGAGCCGCCGCGCCCGGGTCTCCCACAGCCGGCAGGCGGCACACCCCTCGAGATGGGCTGTCAGCTGTTCCACGGTGACGCCCGGGGGCAGTTCCTCACCGTCGAGGCGGGCGGAGACGGCCGTTCGGATCCGCGAGCAGAGCATGCCGCCATCCTCCCCGATAAGAGCGGTGACCGGCACGGGGAGGGCGGGCATGCGTGACGACGCCGCCGTGACGTCCTGGGCGCTCGCGGCCCGCGACGGTGACCCGACCGCCGTCGAGGAGTTCGTCCGCGC
This sequence comes from Streptomyces malaysiensis subsp. malaysiensis, assembly GCF_040653035.1. Taxonomy (NCBI): domain Bacteria; kingdom Bacillati; phylum Actinomycetota; class Actinomycetes; order Kitasatosporales; family Streptomycetaceae; genus Streptomyces; species Streptomyces malaysiensis. Next base: position 317,176 of record NZ_JBEZNG010000007.1, on the reverse strand, counting down.
CACCCGTCCGGACGTCCGCCGCTATGTGGCGCACCTGAGCGGTGATCCGCAAGCGGTGGACGATCTGGTGCAGGACACCTATCTGCGCGCTCTGCGCAGCCTCCCCCGATTCGAGGGCAGGTCGTCGGCGCGTACCTGGCTGCTCGTGATCGCGCGCCGAGTGGTGGCAGATCGGATCCGATGGCTGTCCACCCGTCCCAGGCCGGCCGGGACCGATGACTGGCAGGGGGCCGCGGAACGGAATCAGCCGCGCGGTGTACCGGGCTTCGAGGAGAGCGTCGTACTGGGCGAACTGCTCGCGGCGCTGCCCGAGCCCCGGCGGGAGGCGTTCGTGCTCACCCAGTTGCTGGGGCTGACCTACCCGGAGGCCGCCACCGTGGCGCGATGCCCGGTCGGCACGATCCGCTCCCGCGTGGCCAGGGCCCGGGAGACCCTGATCGCGCAGATCACCTCCGAGGAGGAGGAACCAGCCGGTGCGGAACCGGCGGTGGCGGTCCGTACCGGCTCCCCCCGTCCACCGGCCACGGCCGAAGCCATGGCCTGACCGACGTCCGGCGGCGGACCCCCGGGTGCGGCGGCAGGCGATGCGATCGCGTGCCGCCGCGCCCGGGCCCTCGGCTCTGCGTCGTGCCGGATTTTCCGTCGGCGCTGCCGGACGCTCGCCGAACCGGGCGCCAGGGAGGGGAGTCGCGGGTGCGGGCGGTGGCCATGTCGCGGGCTGACGGCCGCCGCGCCCTGACGCCGGGCGCGTGGACCGGCGCCCGGCGCTGTCGGCGGTACGCCCGGTCACCGGCCGGGGCGTACCGCCAGGGCCCGGGTGGTGATCGATGGGCTGTCCCGGAAGTGCAGTACGAGAGTGAGCCGGTCGCCCGGAGCTATCCGGGGCGGCGGTCTGAGCATCACGTCCACGGCGTCCGCGGTCATGCGGAGGGTCCCGCCCGCCGGTACGGTGACGGCGGAGATCATCTTCATGTGGCGCGCGCCCTTGCCGGTCGGGACGCTCCGGCTCAGCATGGCGCGCTGTCCGCCCGGTGCCGTGACGCCGGTCAGCTGATCGTCGCTGTCGCCGCGGTTGACGATGGTGAAGAAGGCCGCCGTCGCCTCGGGGTTCGTGGGCACGAAGACACGTCCGTCGCGAACGCTCAGGGCGGCGGGGGCGCCCGCCCCGCCCGCGGCGGTCCACGCGAGGAGAGTGCCGAGGGTCAGCAGGCAGGCCAGCACCGGAACCGCCGCCGCGCGCAGCGCCCACCAGTGCGTACGGTCCGAACCGAGTGCGGCGATCCGCACCCCGTCAGCGGGTCGGGGCATCACGATGCCGTCTCCCATCCGGTCGCGGTGCGGGGCCGTCCGGAGCCGTGGCCGAAAGCGCGTGGCCGGGAGGGTTTCCAGGTGCGCAGGCGCAGGCTGTTGCCCACGACCAGCAGCGAACTGGCCGACATGGCCGCGGCCGCGATCATCGGGTCGAGCCGGCCGACCGCGGCGAGCGGCAGGGTGACGAGGTTGTAGCCGAAGGCCCACACCAGATTGGCGCGAATGGTGGCCAGGGTGTGCCGGGCAAGCCGCACGGCGTCGGGAAGGGCCTGGAGGTCCTCGCGGACGAGGGTGACATCGGCGGCGCCGATCGCGGCGTCGGTCCCGCCGGCCATGGCGATGCCCAGATCGGCGGCGGCCAGCGCGGCCGCGTCGTTGACGCCGTCACCGACGACCGCCACCCGGCCGCCGTGGCCCTGGAGCGTGGCGACGAGCGCGGCCTTGTCCTCGGGCAGCGCCCCCGCGTGGACCTCCGTGATGCCCAGCCGCCCGGCGATGGACCGCGCGGTGGCCTCCCGGTCCCCGGTGGCCAGAACGGGGCGCAGCCCCAGTCGGCGCAGATGCTCGACCGCACGGTAGGCGTCGGAGCGCAGGGTGTCGCCCACGGAGATGACCGCTCGTGGGACGTCCCCGACGCGGACCAGTACCACGGTGTGACCGGCGGTCTCGGCGGCGTGGACCGCCTCCCGCAGACGACCGGGGATCCCGCTCAGTTCTCCCGGCCGCACCACGGCCACCTCCGCGCCGTCCACCATGGCGCTCACCCCGGAGCCGGGCGCGGCGGCGAAACCGACCGGCCGTGGCAGTGGGCGTCCGTCCCCCTGACGGTGGGCATGGGCGACGATGGCGTGCGCCAGCGGATGATCGGACCCCTGCTCGACCGCGGCCGCCAGGCGCAGCACCTCGCCCGCGTCGGCATCGGCGTCGGCGTCGGCGGGCACGGTGACGGCGATGACGCTCATCCGGCCGCTGGTGAGGGTTCCGGTCTTGTCCAGGACCACGGTGTCGATGTGTTTCAGACGCTCCAGCGCCTGAACCCCGCTGACCAGGATGCCCAGCCGCGCCCCGCGCCCCGTCGCGGCCAGCAGCGCGGTGGGGGTGGCCAGGCCCAGCGCACACGGGCAGGCGACGACCAGGACGGCGACCGCCGCGGTGATCGCGGCCTGCCGGTCGGCTCCGGCACCGAGCCAGAAGCCGAGCACCGTCACGGAGACGGACATCACGGCGGGCACGAAGACGGCCGCGACGGAGTCGGCGAGCCGCTGGACGGCCGCCTTGCCGGTCTGGGCGTCCTCCACCAGCCGGGTGATCCGGGCGAGTTGGGTGTCGGCGCCCACGGCGTCCGCCCGTACCTCCAGCAGGCCACCGGAGTTCACCGCGCCGCCGATCACCGGTGAACCGGGCCCGGCCTCGATGGGGTGGCTCTCCCCGGTGACCAGGGAGAGGTCCAGGGCCGAGCTGCCCTCGACGACGGTGCCGTCGGTGGCCACCCGTTCCCCGGGCCGGACCAGGAACACATCGCCGACCGCCAGATCAGCCGCCGGAATGCGGCGCTCCACACCGCCGCGCCGCACCGCCACGTCCTTCGCCGCGAGTTCCGCCAGGGAGCGCAGCGCCGACCCGGTACCCCGGCGCGCCCTGCCCTCCAGCCACCGTCCCGCCAGGATGAACAGCGGTACGCCGACGGCCGCTTCCAGGTACACATGGGCCACGCCGTCGCTCGCGGAGGGCACCAGGCTCAGCGGCATGGTCATCCCCGGCTCACCCGCCCCGCCCAGGAACAGCGCGTACGAGGACCAGGCGAAGGACGCCGCGACACCGAGGGACACCAGGGTGTCCATCGTCGCCGTGCCGTGGCGCAACCCGCGCAGCGCGCGGTGGTGAAAGGGCCACGCTCCCCAGACGGCGACCGGCGCGGCCAGTACGAAGCACAGCCACTGCCAGTTGCGGAACTGCCATGCGGGCACCATCGACAGCACCAGCACCGGGGCGGCCAGCAGCGTGGTGACCAGGAGCCGGTCACGTTCCCGCCGTTCTTCCGCGCCGCCGCTCCCGGGCGGCCCGTCGGGCGGCCGCCGGTGCTCATCCGGCCGCGTGGGGTCCGGCGGCCCGGCGGGGGGTTCGGCGGGCCGTGCCGTGTAGCCGGCCGATTCGACCACGGCCACGAGTCCGGCGACGGACACCGAGGCCGGATGGGAGACCTTGGCCCGGCCGGTGGCGAGATTCACCGTGGCGCTCACCCCTTCGAGGCGGCCGAGCTTCTTCTCGACCCGGCCCACGCACGCGGCACACGTCATGCCGCCCACCACCAGGACGGTGGAGACCGGATCGTCCGAGGGGACGGGGGAAGCGGTGGGTGACGGCCGATCCGCCATCACCGGCTCCCGCCCCGCTCGGCACCCTCGACAGGATCACCTATACCGCCCATACCGTGCATGCCGCCCATGCCACCGGGTTCGGCGGGCCCGCTCCGGCCCCCTCCACCGCCGTCCGAGGGACGCATCCCGGGTGCCACCGGTCCCGCGAACCCGCCCACCGCGTACGCCAGTGTGAACAGCAGGCCCAGCAGCACGACGAAGCCCGCGACCGGCCATGCGGGCCGCGGTCGTTCGCCGGCGGGGAGAGGTACGGGCCGGACCTGACCGGCCGTGGAGGAGGTCATCGTCGCTCCAACTGTGGGCGGAATGGAAATCGCCGGGGAATTCGCACATGCCAGATCACTTCGATATGCGAAACGCCCCCGGGACGGACCACGGTATAGCCACCACGGCATGCGGAATTCCCGCCCCTCGCGACGGAACCACCCCGCATTCCACGACGACTTCCTCAGCGGGCCCGCGGGATGGCGCCGAGTCACACCTGATGAGGCAAGAGAGGCCACATACCTGAAAGGTCGTGGGCGACGAGGTAAAAGTTCCCGGAGTCGGGCCGATATTTCCCTTGATGACAAATGGTTTTGGCGAACGATGGCTTTCGGGCAGCATGGCCGGGGACATGGCGCCCACTGCCGCTGGACAGTCAGCCCGGATCGGGCGCTGTGGTGCGACGGGGGAGCCGGGCCCGGAAGACGGTGGCCCCCGGTCTGCTGCTCAGTGTGACCGTGCCGCCGTGCGCCGCGGTGACGGCACGGACGATCGCCAGGCCCAGTCCGGTGCCGCCCGCGGTCCGCGCCCGTCCCGGGTCGGCGCGGGCGAACCGCTCGAACACCTCGTCCTGGAGCGATTCGGGCACCCCCGGCCCGTCGTCCGCCACGCTGAACTCCACCCAGTCCTCACCGGCCGGTGCCAGCCGGACCGTGATCCGCGTTCCGGCCGGGGTGTGGGTGCGGGCGTTGGCCAGCAGATTGCCCACCACCTGCTGGAGGCGGTGCTCGTCGCCGAGCACCGTCACCGGCTCCTCGGCCAGCTCCAGCCGCCAGCGATGGCCAGGCCCCGCCGCCCTCGCGTCGCCGGTCGCGTCGAGCACCAGCCGGGTCAGATCGACCGGTCTGCGGGCCAGCGGCCGTCCCGCGTCGAGCCGGGCGAGCAGCAGCAGATCGTCCACCAGGGTGGACATCCGCTCCGACTCGGCCTGGATCCGATCCAGCGCGTGCCGCACCTCCTCCGGCACCGGCCCCGGATGGCGCAGCGCCAGTTCGGCGTGGCCCCGGACGGAGGCCACCGGCGTGCGCAGCTCATGGCTGGCGTCGGCGGCGAAGTGCCGCAGCCGCTCCTCGCTCGCCTGACGGCGGGCCAGCGCGTCCCCGACGTGGCCGAGCATCCGGTTGAGCGCGGTGCCCACCTGACCCACCTCGGTGCGCGGATCGGTGTCCGGCACCGGCGGCGGCATGGCCACCTCACCGCTGGCCAGCGGCAGCTCGGCCACCCCGGCCGCGGTCGTGGTCACCCGCCGCAGCGGCCGCAGCGACAGCCGTACCCACAGCGCCCCGGCCACCCCGGTGACCAGCAGCGCGCTGCCGAACACCATGGCCTCCACGATCTCCAGCCGGTGCACCGTCTCCTCCACCGGGCGCAGCGGCAGCCCGGTGATCAGGACATCGCCGTCGTCCCCGCGGACGGCGACCACGCGGTAGCCGCCGAGCGCGGACAGCCGCACGTCGTGGCCGCCGCCGTTCACCGGCACCTTCGCCAGGACCCGCCGGTCGGTGCCGGTCAGCGGTACGGCGGCGTCCGTCTGGTCGTGCACCACCGCGGCGTCCGTCGTCGTACCGCGCAGCAGCCGGGCGCCGAAGGTGCGGTCCGACTGGCCACGGGTGTCGGGCGCGTTGTCGGCGTCGGGGCGCCGCTCACCGTGTTCCAGACTGGCCGGGAACCGGCCACCGGCCGCCGTGAGCTGCTGGTCCACCCGGCGCACCAGAAACCCCTCAAGCGCGAACACCGTGGTCAGCCCCACCGTCAGACTCGCCACCGCCAGCAGCACCACAAGACCGGCGGTCAGCCGGGCGCGCAGCGTACGGGGCAGCCACCCGGACAGCCACCCGGTGAGCCTTGTGCGCGGCCGTGTCACGAAGCCTCCGCCTTCAGCACATAGCCGACCCCGCGCACCGTGTGGATCAGCGGCGCCCGCCCCGCGTCGATCTTCTTCCGCAGATAGCTGATGTACAGCTCGACCACATGGGCCTGGCCGCCGAAGTCATAGCTCCACACCCGGTCCAGGATCTGCGCCTTGGACAGTACCCGCCGGGGGTTGCGCATCAGGAACCGCAGCAGCTCGAACTCGGTGCGGGACAGCTCCACGGCCACACCCCCGCGGGTCACCTCGCGCGCCTGCTCGTCCATCACCAGATCCCCGACCATCAGCCGGTCGTCGCCCGGCTCCCGCGCCATCCCGGCCCGGCGCAGCAGCCCGCGCAGCCGGGCCAGCACCTCCTCCAGGCTGAACGGCTTGGTCACATAGTCGTCACCGCCGGCCGTGATGCCCGCGATCCGGTCCTCCACCGCGTCACGCGCGGTCAGGAAGAGCACGCACACATCCGGCAGCTCCGCCCGGACCGCGCGCAGCACCGTGAGCCCGTCGGTGTCCGGCAGCATCCAGTCGAGCACCACCGCGTCCGGGCGGAACGCCCGCGCGGCGTCCAGCGCGGACGCGCCGTCGGCGGTGGTACGGACCTCCCAGCCCTCGTAGCGCAGCGCCCCCGACAGCACCTCGGTCAGATCGGGCTCGTCGTCGACGACGAGCACGCGGACCCGGGCGCCGTCGGGCCGCAGCAGAAAACGGCCGGTGGAGTGCGTATCCATGATGGATCCAGCATCCCTCCGGCCCGCGGTGCCGCGGGCCGCCCTTCCTCTGATTTTCCTCTGATTTTCCTCTGAGTTTTCTCTGAATCCGAAGGTGTCCGCCCGGGTTCAGAGGGTCCTCAGAGCTTCGCCCGTGACGCTGACCGGGCACGCCGCCGAGAGGACAGCCATGACCAGCACGACGCCACCGGCCCCGGCCATGACCCGCCCGTCCCGGTCGGCACCGCGCCGGCCCAGCCCCGTCCCGCTGCTCGCGCGCCTGATCATCTGGGGCGGGGGCGCCGCCGTCCTGGCCCTGTGGTGGCGCGACACCCCCTCGGTCGTCGGGGCCGCCGGCTGGCTGACCGGAGCGGGGCGGATCACCGGGCTGCTCGCCGGTTACGCATGCGCGATCCTCCTGCTGCTGATGGCGCGCGTACCGCTGCTGGACCGCGCCATCGGCACCGACCGGCTGGCCCGCTGGCACGCCCTCGGCGGCCGCTACACGATCTCGCTGGTCTGCGCCCATGTGCTGCTGATCATCTGGGGGTACGCGCTGGAGTCGCACACCGGCCCGGTGAACCAGACCACCACCCTGGTCCTCCACTACCCGGACCTGCTCAAGGGGACGATCGGCTTCCTGCTGTTCCTCGTCACCGCGGCCGTGTCCGCGCGCGCCGTGCGCCGTCGCATCCCCTACGAGACCTGGCACCTGCTGCACTTCGCGACCTATCTCGCGGTCTTCCTGGCCTTCGGGCACCAGCTCTCCAACGGGGCCGACTTCACCGGAAACCCGCCCGCCCGGATGGTCTGGTACACCCTCTACATCGGGGTGGCGGCGCTGCTGGCCTGGTACCGGTTCACCGTCCCGGTACACCGGGCGCTGCGCCACCGGCTGTATGTCACCGAGGTCCGGCCCGAGGCCCCGGGCGTCGTATCGGTGTATCTGTCGGGCAGCAGGCTGGCGGAGCTGCGTGCCGAACCCGGGCAGTTCTTCCGCTGGCGGTTCCTGACCCGCGGCCTGTGGTGGGCCGCCAACCCCTACTCCCTGTCGGCCGCACCGCACCCCGCGTATCTGCGGATCACCGTCAAGGCGTCCGGCTGCCACAGCGCGGCCCTCGCCCGTCTCCGGCCCGGCACCCGGGTGCTCGCCGAGGGTCCGTACGGGGCCTTCACCGCACGCCACCGCCGTGCGCGCAAGACGCTCCTGCTGGGCGGCGGCGTCGGGATCACCCCGCTGCGGACCCTCTTCGAGACGTTGCCCGGTGAGGTGATCCTCGTCTACCGGGCCCGGCGCCCCGAGGACCTGGCGCTCCGCGCGGAGCTGGACGGCGTGGCCGCCGCGCGCGGGGCGGCCGTCCACTACGTCGTCGACGAGCCGACGGCCTGGTCCTCCCCGCTGACCGCCGGGGCACTGCGCGATCTGGTGCCCGACCTCGCCGAACGCGATGTCTACCTGTGCGGCCCGCCGGGCATGGCGCAGGCCGCGCTGCGCGCCCTGCGCGACGCGGGGGTGCCGCGCCGCCGTATCCACCACGAGTCATTCGCGCTCTGAGTCCGGTGCGCGCCGCATCCGAGTGCCCGATCCATTCCACCCGCACCCGAAGGAGACCCACCGTGCGCAAGGCCGCCGTCGCCACCGTCTCGACCGTGGCGGGCATCGTCCTGCTGCTCTCGCTCAAACCGCATCAGGACCCGGCCCCGGCCATGGCGGCATCGCCGCCGTCCTCCGCGCCGCCGGGCGCGTCGTCCTCCGCCTCGCCCGGCACCGGCAAGTCGGGCGCCTCGTCCCCCGCACCGACCGGGCGCCAGCGCTCGGGCGGCGTCTCGGGCAGCTACACCGGTGGTGTGAGCGACACCGCGTACGGACCGGTCCAGGTGGCGGTCACGCTCTCGCACGGCCGGATCACCGCCGTCAAGGCGCTCCGGACACCGTACGACCGGCCCCGCTCCCGGCAGATCGCCGCCGACGCCGTACCGCGGCTGACCCAGGAGGCGCTGAGCGCTCAGAGTGCCCATATCGACGCGGTCTCCGGCGCCACCTACACCAGCGAGGGGTATGCCCGGTCGCTCCAGAGCGCACTGGACCGGGCCGGTGTCTGAAGCGCCCGCCCCCGCGCGCGGACTGCGCCATGTCGAGCACACCATGGGCACGGTGTTCTCCTTCGACCTCCGCGACCCGGTCACCCCGCCCGTCCGCCGGGCCCTGGAGGAGTCCGTGGCCTGGCTGCACCAGGTGGACGAGGTCTTCTCGACCTACCGCCCCGGCAGCGTGATCAGCCGCCTGGGCCGTGGCGAGCCGGTCCCGGAGGGGTACGGACCGGAGGTGGCCGAGGTGTTCGCGCTGTGCGAGGAGGTGGCGCACGCCACCGGCGGCTGGTTCACCCGCACCCCCGGCGGCCGGCTCGACCCCTCCGGGATGGTCAAGGGCTGGGCGGTCGAGCGGGTCTCGCGGACGCTGTACGCGGCGGGCGCCCACAACACCTGCGTCAACGGCGGCGGGGACATCCAGGCGCGCGGGGAGGCCGCCCCCGGCACACCCTGGCGGATCGGCATCGCCCACCCCGCCCGCCCGGGGAAGCTCGCCGCCGTGGTCACCGGAGGTGAGCTGGCCGTCGCCACCTCGGGGACGGGCGAGCGCGGCGCGCATGTGCTGGACCCGCACACCGGCCGGCCCGCCACCGGCCTGCTCTCGCTCACCATGACCGGCCGTCACCTCACCCGGACCGACGCCTACGCCACGGCCGCGTTCGCCATGGGTGCCGGGGCCCGTGACTGGGTCGAGGCGCTGGAGGGCCACGAGGCGCTGGGGATCACGGCGGCGGGTGAGATCTGGCGCACCCCGGGCTTTCCCGCGGCCGCCTGGGCGGGGCCCTGAGGCCGCGCCGCCACCCGGTCAGCCATGGGCCGGGCCGGGCACCGTGCGGGTGGGCGGCGGACGCGCAGGGAAGAGCCGTCTCTGCACGTGCATCACGACATGCCCCAGGCCGGAGAGCACACCGGCGATCACGAGGTCGGCGGGTGGCAAGGGCTCCGTGCCCAACAGCGCGCGCAGCGGCGGCAGATAGACGCCCGCCGCTTGCAGGAGCAGCGCCGTGCCCACGGCGAGCAGCAGGAACGGATTGGCGAGGCTGCCCGGGCGGGCCCGGGAGCCCAGCGCGACGCCGAGCTGGGTGGCGCCCAGGATCAGGAACATCATGGACTGCCACGGTCGGCCGGTCTCCCGCGCCCAGACTCCGGCGACCAGCGTGACGGCGGCGACGAAGACCCCCATGGCCAGGAGCCGGGGCCAGAGCCCGGCGCCCAGGACGCTCTCCGCGGGCGGGCGCGGCGAGTGGCGCATCACCCCCGGCTCCACGGGTTCGGCCCCCATCGCCACCCCGGGCAGCCCATGGGTGAGCAGGTTGATCCACAAGATCTGCGCGGGGAGCAGGGGCAGGGGCATGCCGAAGAACGGGCCGAGGAGCATGACCAGGATCTCCGCCGTTCCCCCGGCGAGGGCGTAGAGCAGGAACCGGCGCACGTTGGCGTAGACACGGCGGCCCTCCTCCACGGCGGAGACGACGGTGGCCAGGTTGTCGTCGGCGAGCACGAGGTCGGCCGCCTGACGGGCCACCTCGGTGCCGCGCTGTCCCATGGCCACGCCGATGTCCGCGCGGCGCAGCGCGGGGCCGTCGTTGACTCCGTCGCCGGTCATCGCCACCACCTGCCCCGAGGCGCGCCACGCCTGGACGATGTCCAGCTTCTGATCGGGCGTGGTCCGGGCGTAGACGCGCAAGGCGGTCAGCGGGCCCGCGGTGCCCTTACGGATCCGGTCGCCCGTGGTGACCTCGTCCTCCCGGGCCACGATGCCCGCGCGCGCGGCCACCGCCCGTGCGGTGAGGGGGTGGTCGCCGGTGATGAGGACCGGGGTGATACCGGCCTGTCGGCACTCCGTGATGGTGGTTCGTGAGGTGTCGCGGGGCGGGTCGAGGATGCCGACCAGGCCGAGCAGCGAAAGCCCCGATTCCCAGGTGTCCGGGCTCCTCAGCTGTGTCTCGTCGTGGTCGGCCGAGGCCACGGCCAGGACCCGGTATCCGTCGCGGGCCAGGGTCTCGGCCTGATCGGCGGCCCGGCTCCGGGTGTCCGGGGGATCGGTGAGGACCGGCGGCCGGAGCATCACCTCGGGGGCTCCCTTGCACACGACCCGCAGTCCGCCGCCGGGCGCGCGGTGCACCGTCGTCATGCGCTTGCGTGCGCTGTCGAAGGGGATCTCGTCGACCCGTGGCAGTCCGCGTTCCAGCGCGGCCCGGTCCAGGCCGAGTCTGGCGCCCGCCGCGAGCAGGGCCGCCTCGGTGGGGTCACCCATCGCACGCCACCGTCCATCGCCGTCCGAAGGGGGCTCCAGCGCGGCGTCGTTGCACAGCATCGAGGCCCGGAGCAGCGCGGCCAGGTCCGGCGCGTCGCTCACGGCCACCGGGTGGCCGTCGCGTGCGACGCGGCCTTCGGGGCCGTAACCGCTACCGCTGACGGTGGCCTCGCCCTGCGGTGTCCACAGCCTCTCCGCGGCCATCCGGCCCTCGGTCAGGGTGCCGGTCTTGTCGGTGGCGAGCACCGTGACCGAGCCCAGGGTCTCCACCGCGGGCAGCCGCCGGACGATGGCGTGCCGCTCCGCCATCCGCCGTGCCCCCAGGGCCAGGGCGAGGGTGACCACGGCGGGCAGCGACTCCGGTACGGCCGCGACGGCCAGGCTGATCGCGGCCACGACCATCAGCTCGACCGGCTGCCCGCGCACCAGACCCAGGGCGAGCACCACCGCGCACAGCGCGACGGTGACGGCCGCCAGCACCCTGCCGAACCGGGCCAGCCGCCGCTGGAGCGGGGTCAGTCCGGGCGCGGTTCCCATCAGGGCGGCGATCCGGCCGAGCGCGCTGTCCGGGCCGGTGCCGGTGATCCGGACCCGACCGCGGCCGCGGACGACCACCGTGCCCGCCGACACCGTGGACAGCGGCCGGTCCGCGTCGGCGGCCTTCTCCACCGGGACGGACTCGCCCGTCAGCGCCGACTCGTCGATCAGGAGCAGGGCCGCGCCCGTGACCTCACCGTCGGCGGGCACGATGTCCCCCTCGCCCAGCAGGACCAGGTCTCCCGGCACCACATGGGCGGCCGGTACGGAACGCTCCTCGCCGTCGCGCACCACCCGGGCCGTGGGCGCGCTGAGGGCCGTCAGGGCGGCCACCGCCCGCTCCGCCCGTACCTCCTGGACGACACCGGCCACGGTGTTCACCACGATGACGAGCAGGATCACCGCGGCATCGGGGAGATCTCCGGTGGTCAGGGTCAGCACGGCGGCCACGAGCAGCACCACGATCAGCGGATCGCGCAACTGTTGCAGCACACGGCGCCACACCGGAGTACGCCGTTCCCGGGCGACGACATTGGCCCCGTACTCCTCCAGCCGCCGCGCCGCCTCCTCCCGCGACAGCCCCGCGGTCACCGGGGGCCGTCCTCCGCTACGGGCCGCCCCGGCCGTCCTCGCCGGGCGGCCGGGGCCCGCGAGGAGCCGAAGTGCCCGGTGGGGCGGGGGGCCGGCATGCCTTCATCGTGTGGCCGATCTCCCCGGCTCGCATCCGGTGCGGGACCGGCGGCGGGTCCGAGCCGGGGCGGTGTGCGCGTGGCCACGGGGTACCCGAAGCGGACGAGCCGACCGGAGGAAAGGCGGTGGGGACGATGGCGCTCCCGCTGGTCGTGGGTGTCGATGGATCGGAGCCCAGCTTGCAGGCCGTGGACTGGGCCGTGGACGAGGCGGCACGCCATGGGCTCCCCCTGCACCTGGTCCACGCCTCCCGATGGGAACGGTACGAGGAGTGTCTCCCCTCGTTCGGTACCGACCGTCCCGCGGGGGAGCTGACGGCCGAGTACATCGTCGGCTCCTGCGCGGAACGCGCGACGCTGCGCGACCCCGAGGTGAAGGTGTCCGCCGAGGTCGTGGCCGAGGACACCGTGACGGCGCTGTTGGAGCAGGGCCGTGAGGCGTTCGCCGTGGTCACGGGGTCCCGTGGCAGAGGCGCGGTCGCGGAGACGGTGCTGGGGTCGGTCAGCCTGGCGGTGGCGGCGCGTGCCGTCTCCCCGGTGGCCGTTATCCGGGGCGGGGAGAAGAACCGCGCGGGCGCCCTGCGGCGCGTGGTCCTCGCGGTCGGCGACCTGGTCGAAGGGTCGGCCGCCGTCCGGTTCGCCTTCCGCGAGGCACGGGCGCGGGACGCAGCACTGCACGCCGTACGCTCCTGGCGGCGCCCCGCGCGCCCCCGTATGGGCCAGTCGCCGCTGGAGCATGAGACGAGCGGCCTGATCTACGAGGAGCAGGCGGCGAGCGTCCTCAGCGAGGTGCTGGACCAGGTCGAGCGCAAGGAGGACGACATCGCGGTCCACCGCGAAGTCATCGAAGGGCCGGCGCACCGGGTCCTGCTGGATGTGTCGGAACAGGCCGATCTGCTGGTCGTCGGCGCTCTCCGGCGCCGTGACTACACCGGGTTGCAACTCGGCCGGGTCAGCCACGCCGCACTCCACCGCTCCGCATGCCCGGTCGTGATCGTGCCCCAGCAGGTGTGAGCGCGGCACGGGCGGGCCCCGGTGAGCCACCGGACCGCGGATTTCCCGACGCGGTGTCCCGGTGCGCGGATACGGTCCGCCGCCGTCATCCGTGTCCCTCTCCCTCGGGCGTGTCCGCGTCGGGCGCCGGTGTACGGCCCGCTGACCGGAGCGTGGCCGCGTGGTCGGGCACGAAGGTCTGGAGGTGCTTGGGCGGCCGCTGGTAGCCGGTGGGCGCGGGGCGGGGCGGCAGCCGCAATTCCGGGAGCCGGACATCGCCGTACGGAACGGTCGACAGCAGATGGGCGATCATGTTGATCCGGGCCGCGCGCTTGTCGTCGCTCTCGACGACGTACCACGGGGCCTCGGGGGTGTCGGTGTACGCGAACATCTCGTCCTTGGCGCGGGAGTACGCCTCCCAGCGGGTGACGGACTCCACGTCCATGGCGGAGATCTTCCAGCGCCGGGTGGGATCGCTCAGACGGTGGCGGAATCGCCGTTCCTGTTCGGCGTCGCTCACCGAGAACCAGTACTTGCGCAGCAGGATCCCGTCCTCGACCAGCATCCGCTCGAAGACCGGGCACTGGCGCAGGAAGCGCCGGTGCTCCTCCTCGGTGCAGAAACCCATGACGCGTTCGACACCGGCCCGGTTGTACCAGCTGCGGTCGAAGAGCACGATCTCCCCCGCGGCGGGAAGCTGCTCGACATAGCGCTGGAAGTACCACTGGCCGCGTTCGCGGTCGGTGGGCACGGGCAGGGCGACGGTACGTACGACGCGCGGGTTGAGGCGCGCGGTGACCCGTTTGATCGCGCCGCCCTTCCCGGCCGCGTCCCGCCCCTCGAAGACCACCACCAGACGCCGTCCCTCGGCCCGCACCCACTCCTGGAGCTTCACCAGTTCGATCTGAAGACGGCGCAGTTCCCTCTCGTACGGGGCGGACGGCAGTCGTCCCGGTCCGGTTTCGGCTGGTGGGGTATGGCGCGCCATCGGTCTCAGGCCGTGCGCTCCGCGTCGTCCGGGCCGACGCCCCGGAAGTGGCATTCCACGTCCACGACGCCCTCGACGGCCCGGGTGAGGCGCGCGGCCACGGGGATGCGCGCGGTGTCGCGGAGCCGCCCGCTGAGGGTGACGATCCCCTCGTCGACCCGGACGTGGATGCCGCCGTCACCGGGGAAGAGATAGGACACCACCGTGCGCCGGACCTCTTCCTCGATGTCCTGGTCCGAGCGGAGGAAGACCTTCAGCAGATCGCCCCGGCTGACGATTCCCAGCAGCTTGCCCTCGGTGTCGACGACGGGAAGCCGTTTGACCCCTCTGACGGCCATGATCCGGGCCGCCTCGGACAGCGTGGCGTCCGGGTGCACGGTGACCGCCGGGGAGCTCATCAGCTCCTCCGCCGTCAGCGCCCCCGCCTTCGCGAGGTCGGGGAGGCGCCGGAGCTGCTGGAGGCGGTCCGGATCGGTGTCCCGGAATTCCTCCTTGGGCAGCAGATCCGCCTCCGAGACGACGCCGATGACACGCCCCTCGCCCTCCAGCACCGGCATGGCGCTCACCCGCCACTGGCCCAGCGTCTGCACCAGTTCCTTGAACGGCGCGTCACGCCCGACGGCGACCACCGTCCGCGTCATCACATCACCCACGATGTGTGGAGTCTCGGACATGGTGATACCTCCCTCCGCGCGGCGTTCCGGCGGCTTCTCCCCTCCCAGTGTCCGGCCCGCCGGTGCCCCCCGGCCACTCGGGGACCGCGGCGTTCAGCAGATCCGGGGCAGTTGCTCGCCGAGCGGCGGATCCACGATCCGGGTTCCGCCGAGTCCGGTACGGGCCACGACCATGCCGGGGTGTTCGGCCACGCACACGCCGATCACGGCCGCCTCATGTCCCAGCGGATGCGCGCGCATCGCCTCCAGGACCATCTCGGCGTGGGGCCTGGGCACGAAGGCCACCAGGCGGCCCTCGTTGGCCATGTACATCGGGTCGAGGCCGAGCAGGGCACAGGCGGTGGCGACCGCGTCCGGGACGGGCACCGCCGCCTCGTCCAGGGCGACACCGGTGCCGGAGGCCGTCGCGATCTCGTTGAGCGCGGCGGCCAGGCCGCCCCTCGTGGGGTCGCGCAGAACGTGGATATCGGGCGTGACGGCGAGCATCGCCCGGACCAGTCCGGCCAGCGGCGCGGTGTCACTGACCAGTTCGGTGCCGAACGTCAGCCCTTCGCGGACGCTGAGGACGGCGATGCCATGCTGTCCGATCGGCCCGCTGACGATGACCGCGTCACCGGGCCTGGCACGCCGCGGACGGATGTCCACCCCCTCGGGGATCAGGCCGATCCCCGCCGTGTTCACATACACCCCGTCGCCGTGGCCGGAGTCGACCACCTTGGTGTCGCCGGTGACCACGGTGACGTCCGCCGCGCGAGCGGCCGCGCCGAGCGCCTGGGCCACCCGGCCGACGGTGCTCAGCTCCGTGCCCTCCTCCAGGATGAACGCGCAGGACAGGTACGCGGGAACGGCTCCGCTCATGGCCAGGTCG
Organism: Streptomyces malaysiensis subsp. malaysiensis; assembly: GCF_040653035.1. NCBI lineage: Bacteria > Bacillati > Actinomycetota > Actinomycetes > Kitasatosporales > Streptomycetaceae > Streptomyces > Streptomyces malaysiensis. The sequence continues at coordinate 301,552 of NZ_JBEZNG010000007.1, read as the reverse complement.
TTGACGGTGCCGTTGACGGCCAGATCCCCGATGCTCCCGCCGGGGAAGAACAGCGGGCGGACGACGTAGGAGTCGGTCGAGAAGGCCAGCCGGGCACCGCCGAGCGTGACAGCGGCCGAGTCGGTGAGTCCTTCCAGGGCCTCGCCACCGTAGGCCGGGAGGAAGAGGTGCCGGGTCAGCTCCGCGGAGAGCGCTCCTCCGCCACCGTGGGCCATCACCACCACCGGGTGGTCGCGCAGTGGCGCAGGGCAGGACCAGCCGGCGGTGTCGGCGGTGATGTCAGTCAACGGAAGCCGTCTCCTCCGCGCGGGGCGTGGCGAGACGCCGGTACAGGTAGTAGGCGGCGCACGCGCCCTCACTGGAGACCATGGTCGCGCCGAGTGGTGTGCGCGGAGTGCAGACGGTGCCGAAGGCCGTGCACTCATGGGGTTTGATCAGCCCCTGGAGCACCTCTCCGGCGCGGCACACCGCGGGCTCGTCGGTGGCCGGGCCGGTGACTTCGAACCGGTGCTCGGCGTCGTGGTCCCGGTAGGCGTCCGAGAGCCGCCAGCCGCTGTCCGGAATGGTGCCGATGCCGCGCCAGGCGCGGTCGGTGGTGGTGAAGACCTCCCTCAGCACCTTCAGAGCGACCGGGTTGCCGTGCGGGCGCACGGCGCGTGGGTAGGCGTTCTCGACGCGGTGTTCCCCGCGCTCGAGTTGGCGGACCGCCCGCCGGATGCCTTCCAGGATGTCCAGCGGCTCGAATCCGGTGACCACGATGGGCACGTGATGGGTGTCGGCGAGGGCGGGGTACTCCAGGGTGCCCATCACACTGCACACATGCCCCGCGGCGAGGAACGCCTGGACGCGGCAGTTCGGCGATCGCATGATCGCCTCGATGGCCGGTGGCACCCGGACATGGGACACCAGCAGGCTGAAGTTCCGGACGCCGAGCCGTTTGGCCTGGTGGGCCGCCATGGCGATGGCGGGCGCCGTGGTCTCGAAGCCGACACCGAAGAACACCACCTGTCGGTCCGGGGTCCGCTGGGCGATCCGCAACGCGTCCAGCGGTGAGTAGACGACTCGGACATCACCGCCGTCGCTCTTGACCCGGAACAGATCACGGTCGCTTCCCGGCACCCGGAGCATGTCGCCGAACGAGCAGAAGACCACGCCCGGCCGGGAGGCGATCTCCAGCGCCTTGTCGATCATCTCCAGCGGGGTGACACAGACCGGACACCCCGGCCCATGGATCAACTCGATGTTCCCGGGCAGCAGTTGGTCGATGCCATGCCGGATGATCGAGTGGGTCTGACCGCCGCAGACCTCCATCATGGCCCATGGCCGGGTGACCGTCCGGGCGATGTCGTCCAGGAGCCGCCGGGCGAGGCCGGGGTCCTGGAATTCGTCGATGTACTTCACCGGTTCTCCTCCTCGGGCGCCCTTTCCACCTCGGCCGCCGCACGCGCCCACACATCGCCGAACTCCTCGTCCAGCGCCCCGATCCGCTCGAAGAGCCGGAGCGTGGCCAGGGCGGATTCCTCGTCGAGCCGCTGGATGGCGAAGCCGACGTGGACGATCGCGTACTCACCGACCTCGATCTCCGGCAGATAGGCGAGGCAGACGTCCTTGACCACCCCGCCGAAATCGACCCGCGCCATCGGCGCACCGTCCCGCTCCTCGATGCCGACCACACGGCCGGGTACCGCCAGGCACATGCGCTCCTCCTCGCTTCCTCAGGTGTCGGCCATACGGGCGGCGACGACCGCCTGTCCCAGGGCCAGACCGCCGTCGCCGGGCGGGACCACCGTGTGTCCGAGGACGGTGAAGCCGTCCTCGGCCAGCCCGGCGGCGCACATCCCGTCCAGGAGCGCGTTGGCGAACACCCCGCCGGTCAGGACGACCGTCCGCACTCCCGTGCTCCGCCGTGCCTTCCGGCAGGCCGTGCGGACCGCACCGGCGATGGCCAGATGGAAGCGGGCGGCGATCAGCGGAACGGCCACACCCGCGCGGAGATCGGCCACGATCGCCGCCAGCAGCGGTGCGGGCTCCTCGAGCGCGAAGGCGTAACCGTCCCGCACCCCGTCGGCGGTCACGGCCGCGGCCTCCAGTTCCACGGCGGCCTGAGCCTCGTACCCCGCCCGGTGGCAGATGCCCACCAGCGAGGACACGGCGTCGAATAACCGCCCCATACTGGATGTCGGCACACACCCGATGCCCCGCGCCAACTGGCCTTCCAGCAGGCGGAGTTCCTCCGGCGGGCAGGCGGCGACGCACGGCAGGTCGGGGGACCGGACGAGGCCCGCCGCACGCAGATGGGCCAGTGCCATCCGATAGGGACGGCGCACCGCCGCGTCACCGCCGGGCAGGGGCACATACGCCAGATGCGTCAGGCGGCGGTAGCCCGCGTAGTCGACCAGCAGCACCTCGCCGCCCCATACGGCACCGTCGTCGCCGTAGCCGGTGCCGTCGAAGGCGACACCGAGCACCGGCTCGTCCAGCCCGTGCTCCGCCATGGCGGAAGCGATATGGGCGTGGTGGTGCTGGACCAGGGTGAGCGGCCGTCCGGTACGCCGCGCCCATCGCGCGGACCGGTAGCCGGGGTGGCGGTCGGCGGCGACGCGGACCGGCTCGACGCGGGTGAGCGCCCGCAGATGGCTCTCGGCACGGTCGAAGGCGCGCTGGGCGGACGGGCTGTCCATGTCCCCGATGTGGGCGGACAGCCAGGCGCTGTCGCCCGCCGCCAGGCACAGGGTGTTCTTCAGGTCCCCGCCGACCGCGAGGACCGGATGGACGGCCACCGGAAGGCGGATGCGCGCCGGGGCGAAGCCGCGCGAGCGGCGGATCGGCAGTGGCGAACCGTCCGCGCGGACCCGCACCACCGAGTCGTCGCAGGCCACCACGATGGGCCGGTCGTGCCAGAGCCAGGCGTCGGCCAGCCCGTCCAGGCGGGCCATCGCCTCCCGGTCGTCGGTCACCAGCGGCTCGCCGGAGAGGTTTCCGCTGGTCACCACCAGGATGTCCGGACCGGGCGGGTCGCCCGGAAGGCCGAACAGAAGCCGGTGCGGTGGGGTGTAGGGCAGCATCACCCCGATGTCCGGGCTCCCCGGACACACCCGCGGCGCGAGCGGGGTCGGGGATCGGCGGCGCAGCAGCACGATGGGGCGCGACCGGTCCACCAGAACACGGCGCTCCGCCGGGCCGAGGTGGCCGAGCCGGGCGGCGGAGTCGGGGTCGGGGGTCATCACGGCGAACGGCTTGTCGCCACGGGCCTTGCGGCGTCGCAGTTCGCCCACGGCCCTCGGCGCGGTGGCGTCGCAGACCAGGTGATAGCCGCCGAGACCCTTGACCGCCAGGATCGCCCCGGCCGCCAGCATCCGCCGGGCCTCGGCCAGCGCGGCGCCACCCTCCCGTCGTACGGCGCCGGTGAGCCTCAGGCGTGGCCCGCAGGCCCAGCAGGCGATGGGCTGGGCGTGGAACCGGCGGTCGGACGGGTCCGTGTACTCCGCCGAGCAATCCGGGCACATCGGGAACGCCGCCATGGTGGTCGTGGCCCGGTCGTACGGCAGGGCGGTGGTGATGGTGAAGCGCGGACCGCAGTCGGTGCAGGTGATGAACGGGTGCCGATGGCGGCGGTCGGCCGGATCGGCCAGTTCGGTCAGGCAGGTGTCGCAGGTGGCGGCGTCGGGCGGGACCAGGGTGCGGCCGTGCCCCGTCACGGAGGGCACGATCGCGAAACCGGCGCCGCCGGTCGGGCGCAGTTCGGAGGTGGCCGCCGAGACGATGTCCGCCAGTGGGGGCGCGTCCGCCGTCAGCCGGTGGCAGAAGGCGGCCACCGCCTCGGGGCCGCCCTCGATCTCGATCCGCGCCCCGGCCGGTCCGTTGGCCACCTGACCGGACAGGCCCAGTTCGGTGGCCAGGGCGTGGACGAAGGGCCGGAAGCCGACTCCCTGCACCACACCACTGACCGACACCAGACGGCGGACCGGCCGCTGTTGGCCGACAGCGGTCACGCCGGCCCCGCCGTGGCGGAGCGGCGAGCGGGGACCGGCTGATCCATGGACGCGGCACTTCCATCCGGTGTGGTCATGAGCCTGTGCGGAGAGTCCGGGCCCGGCCGTGCGGCGGAAGCCACCTGGCCGGGGCATCGGCCATGCTAGGAACCGGGTCGGCCACCGTGGGAGACCACGCGCGGGCGGCGGCCTCCAACGCCCCGAACGGCTCAAGCCGGGCGCGACGCCGTGGCGGCCGTCCGGCTATGCGGTGTCCTGATGGGCGGTCGGCCGGCCACCCGTGTGCCGGAGGAGGTCGTGAGCGTCGGCGATGGCCCCGGTCACCTGGCGGAGCAAGTGGGGGAGCGCGTCGGCCACGGGTGGGCTGAGCCCGCACCCGAGGCGGAAATCGGCCCCTTCGACGGCGTGCACGGTGAGCTCCCGGGGCATCCGGTCGAGCGCCGCGGCCAGGGCGAACGTCTCACCGAGCCCGAGGGCGTGGGTACTGGCGGAGCGTGCGGCGCAGCGCGCGGCCCGCTCCGCCGTCAGGGTGTGCAGCCGCCCCGGCCGGCCGGGATGCGCGTGCACCACCTCGACCACGACCACGGCGTCCTGAGGGCGCCACAGGCCGAGCATCCGCCCGGGCTCACCGTCGCTGTCGGCCAGCAGCGTGTCCTTCGGCGGGTCGGCGCGCAGCGCCTCGAGGATGGCCGGGCCGGCTCCGTCGTCCCGGCGGAACGGATTGCCCACGCCGATGACCACCACCCGGCCCGTCATCCGCGCTCCACCGTCAGATCCAGGAAGTGCGCGGAACAGGAGATGCACGGGTCATGGTTGCGGACGGCCCGCTCGCACAGCGCGGTCAGCTCCTCGTCGCCGGCCGGCTCGCCGGGTGCGTCCAGACGGGACTGCACTTGGCGGCGGAGGTCGTACTCGATGGCGGCCTGGTTCTGGGCGGTGGGCGGCACGATACGGGCGAGGGTGAGGGTGCCGTCGGCGGCCATGGCGTAGCGGTGGTAGAGCAGCCCGCGCGGCGCCTCGGTGGCCGCGCATCCGGTCGCCGGGCGCGGTGGCACCGCGACGTACGGCCGGGAGGGCGGCTCGTAGGCGTTGATGATCCGCAGCGCCTCGGCCACGGCGTGGGCCACCTCGACGGCACGGACGACGATGCTCCGGAACGGGTTGCGGCACACCGCTCCGGTGGCCGGATCGCCGAGCCCCGCCGCCCGCGCGGCGTCGAGGGCCGAGGGGTGGAGCCACCGTCCGCTGACCGCGTACCTGGCCAGTGAGCCGGTCAGATAGTGGTGGCCGTCCAGCTCGGACACCAGGGCGGTCGAGTGGGGGACCTGCCGTTCCACCACATGCCGCTCGAACTCCGCCACCGGAAACCCCCGCACGGGGGCGCCGTCCGAGCCGGCCCCCGCGGCCATGACGGCCGGGGTTCCGGAGTCGATGGCGTACCGGCCGGGGTCGCGCATCGCCAGCAGCGGGCCGTCGTAGTCGGCATCGGGGAAGTCGAAGCCGGCCACCCAGCGCACGGTCTCCAGCGCGTCGTCATGGGCCCGGCGAAGCCGCTCGGCCAGCGGGGCGAGTTCGGCCGGGGCGGGTACGCGGTAGAAGCCGCCGAGGCGGACGTTGATCGGGTGGATGGCGCGGCCGCCGAGCTGCTCCATGATGGCGTTGCCCGCTTGTTTGATCCGCAGGCCGCGTTCCACGGCCCCACGGTGCTCGCGGGCGAGTTCCACGGCGCTGGGGTGGCCGAAGAAGTCGGGGGCGTGCAGCAGATGGATGTGCAGGGACTGGCTCTCGATCCATTCGCCGCAGTAGAGCAGCCGCCGCAGTTCGGCGAGCGGTCCGTCGACCGTCACCCCGCAGGCCCGCTCGATGGCCTGGCATGCGGTCATCTGGTACGCGACCGGGCAGATTCCGCAGATCCGCGAGGTGATGTCGGGTGGCTCGCCATGGCCGCGACCGACGAGGAACGCCTCGAAGAAGCGTGGCGGCTCATAGATGCGCAACTGCGCCTCGGCCACCGTCCGGTCGTGCACGGTCAGATGGAGGGCGGCCTCGCCCTCCACCCGGGCGAGTGCGTCCAGCCGCAGGACGCGGGATCCGCGGTGGCTCATCGGCGTTCTTCCTCCGCCGGGGGCTCGGTGGACTCCTGGGCGGCGAGCCCGGGGACGGGACCGTATTCGGGCGAGGCCGCGTTGAAGGTGCGGAAGACCCGCACGATGTCCCGCCCGGCCATGCCGTCGTGCCGCAGCTGGCGCACCATGGACTCCAGGTTGGGGTGGGCGACCGGCCCGAAGCAGCCGTAGCAGCCGCGTCCGTAGGCGGGACAGAGGGCACCGCATCCGGCGTGGGTGACCGGCCCCAGACAGGGGACGCCCCGCGCGACGGTGATACAGGTCGTGCCGCGCCGCTTGCACTCGAAGCAGACGCTGTGGCCGGGGATGTTCGGCTTCCGCCCGGCCAGAAAGGCGGTGATCACCTCCAGCAGCTGACCGCGGTCGATCGGGCAGCCGCGCAGCTCGAAGTCGACCGGCACATGCGCCGAGATAGGGGTGGAGGTGGCCAGCGTGGCGATGTACTCCGGGCTGGCGTACACCGCGGCGCGGAACTCCTCGACGTCCGCGAAGTTGCGCAGGCCCTGGACGCCGCCCGCGGTGGCACAGGCCCCGATGGTGACCAGGCGGCGGGAGATCCGCCGGATGTGGTGGACGCGCCGCACATCCTCGGCCGTGGTGACGGACCCCTCCACCAGGGAGAGGTCGTACGGTCCGGTCCCCGCGAGCGTGGCCGGCTCCCGCGCGTCCTCCGCGGTGGACATCTCCAGGAAGTGCGCGATGCGCAGCCGGCCGGTGAGCGGCAGCAGTTCGTCCTCGCAGTCGAGCAGGGTCAGCTGGCAGCCGTCGCACGAGGCGAACTTCCACACGGCGAGGGTGGGGCGGTCGTCGGAGTCCATCTCACAGCTCCCGCACGGCGAGCAGGGGCCGGGTGCGGTCGTAGCCGACCACCGGGCCGTCCCGGCACAGCAGCAGCGGCCCGAGCTGACAGTGACCGCAGTGGCCGGTGCCGCAGCGCATGTTCCGCTCCAGCGACACCTGGACCCGCTGCGCGGGGAGGCCGCGGTCGAGCAGCGCCCCGGCGGTGTGCCGGATCATCACCTCGGGGCCGCAGAGCAGCGCCTCGGTCCGATCCGGGCGCCAGTCGACCCGGTCCAGCAGAGTGGTGACCACGCCCACGCTGCCACGCCGGCCGGGACCGGGCCGGTCGACGGTCACCTCCACCCGCGCCGAGGCGCGCCGCCAGCGCTCCAGCTCCTCCCCGTAGAGCAGATCCTGGGGCGTGCGGGCCCCGATCAGCACGTTGAGCCGGCCGTAGTGCCCTGGGTGGTCGAGCACATGGCGCACCACCGGGCGCAGCGGGGCCAGCCCGATGCCGCCGGCGACCACCAGGACGTCGGACCCGGCCGCCGCGCCGAGATCCCAGCCGACGCCGTAGGGGCCCCGCAGGCCGACCGCGTCCCCCGCCCTGAGCCGGCACAGCGCGCCGGTGACCGCGCCGACCGCGCGCACGGTGTGCGTCAGACGGTGGCCGTCACCGATCGCGCTGACCGAGATCGGCACCTCACCGGCGCCGAAGGCGTACACCATGGCGAACCGACCCGGAGAGAACTCCGGCAGTGCCCGCCCCACCGGCGCCACCTCGAGCGACACACAGTCCGCGGTCTCCGCCGAGACGGCGGCCACCCGGTAGGGCAGGGGCACGGTGGTCACGACGGGACGCTTCCATGCGGCGTGTACAGGTCCAGCAACCGCAATCGGGTGGCCTGGAGCCGGTCGGCGATCAGCGCCGCACACCGCAGCATCAGCTCGTAGCCGAGCTCCGTGTCGGCCATGCACAGCTCACGCACCTCGGCCGCGGGAAACTCCCAGGTCCGCACCGCTCCCAACGCCCGAGCGCCCAGATGCCAGCGGTACGGTGGGAAGATCCACGACCAGCCGAGCTGCTGCCGCGGCCCGAGGGTCTCCACCACCTGGGCCCGGCGCCCGGGAACGTACACATCCAGGGCGACCTCGCCGGAGCGGATCAGCCAGAACCGGTCGGCCACGCCGCCCTCGTCGAACAGGGTGCTGCCCGCGTGGAAGTCCCGCTCGTCGGCGAGCGCGAACAGCCGGTCCCGCTGGACCTGCGGAAGGGTGTCCAGCAGCAGTGGCCACCCGGTCATCGTGGCTCCTCCTCCGCACGCCGGGTCCAGTCGTACAAGGCCGCGGCCTCCTCGGTGATGTCGATGGCGACCGGACACCAGACGACGCACCGGCCGCATCCCGCACACCCCGACGACCCGAACTGGTCGTACCAGGTGCCCAGTTTGTGGGTGAGCCACTGCCGGTAGCGGCTGCGCGGCGAGGCGCGGACCGGGCCGCCCGGCAGATAGGAGAAGTCCAGGTCGAAGCAGACGTCCCAGACCCGCCAGCGCTCGGCGTGGTCCCCGGTCAGATCGGTGACATCCTCGGTCGTGGTGCAGAAGCAGGTGGGACACACCATCGTGCAGTTGCCGCAGGTCAGGCATCGGGAGGCGACGTCGTCCCAGCGGGGCGCCTCAAGCGTCCGGGCCATCAGCCGCCGCAGATCGGTGTCCGGCATCGTGCGGCCCATCCGCTCGGCGGCGGCCGCGACGGCGCCCGTGGCGGCCTGGCAGACGGCCTCGGAGGCCGGTTCCCCGGACAGCTCCGCCAGGATCTCGGCCCCCTCCGCGCTGCCACCGCGGATCCAGAACCGGTGCCCCTCGTCGTCGACCAGCTCGGTCAGCACCAGGTCATAGCCGGGTCCGGCCGCCGGTCCCGTGCCCATCGAGACGCAGAAACAGGTCCCACCGGGTTCGGTGCACTCGACCGCCACCAGAAACGCCCCGGACCTCCTGCCCCCGTAGACCGGGTCGCGGTGCGGCCCCGCGGTGAGCACGCGGTCCTGGACCGCGATGGCCCGCAGATCGCAGGAGCGGACACCGAGGAAGGCGAAGCGGGGAGGCGTGGTGTCGTCCGCCTCGATGACCAGCTCTCCGCCCGTGCGTTCGGCCGTCCACTGGCGGACCCGGGCGGGGTGCAGAAACGTCTTCCACGATTGCGGACCGGCCGCGTTGGCGAAGGCCGCGCCATCCGTACGCGACCGCAGCCGGTACTGCCCGGCATCGAGGTCCACACCCCATCCGTACGGCAGTTGAGCCGCGGATTCCAGCTCCGTCAGGACGATGGCGCCGTCCCGCACAGTGGGGCCGACCACCGTGTAGCCGCGGGCCCGCAGAACGTCGACCAGAGCGGCCAACCCGTCCGTGCCGATCACGGCTCCCTCGGCCGAAGGAAGCGTCGACGCACTCACCACAGCCCACCTCGGTCATCGCCGGACACCAGGGCCCATCTGCGCACACATCCCGTCCCGAGCGCGGGAACTGCGGCCCCGACACGGCCGTGATCGGCCGAATGCGCGGGGCCCCCACCGCTGTGTGGGCGTATCGGCGACGCCTCACGAAGGCCACAGGCCGGACCCGGTGAATGTCTCCCGGCCGGGGCCGAGCGCGGAACCGCGTGTCAGGGGCGGGAGTGGACGCCGATGCCTCCGGAGACGACGAGGTTGTCGCCGGTGATGTAGCCGGCCGCGTCCGAGGCGAGGAAGGCCACGGCTTCGGCGATATCGGCGGGAGCGCCGACGCGGCCGAGCGGGACGTCCCGAGCCCAGGATTCGAGCATGTCCCGGGAGACGCCCATCCTGCGGTAGACGGGGGTGTCGATCATTCCCGGGCTGACGGCGTTGACACGGATACGGCGGGGGGCGAGTTCGAGCGCGAGGGACCGCATGAGCGGCAACAGCGCGCCCTTGGCGGCCGTCATGGCGGCTCCGATCCCTTCGCCGGCGCCCACGGTGAACACGACGGAGGCGCCCTCGCCGAGGAGCGGGAGCGCCTTTTGCAGGGTGAAGAAGGTGCCCTTGACGTTGATGTCGAAGAGGGCGTCGAAGGCGGCTTCGTCGGTTGACTCGATCGGGCCGGGGCGGGAGATGCCCGCGTTGAGGAAGAGCAGGTCGAGGGAGCCGAACTGGCGGCGTGCCTGCTCCACCGCACGGTCGATGTCCGGCAGGGACCGTGCGTCGGCCCGGACGACCGTGACGTCCTCGGGGAGTCCGGTGTCCGAGAGGCCGCTGACGCCGGTGACCATGACGCGGTGGCCGCGGGAGTGGAGCAGTTCGGCGGTCGCCTTGCCGATGCCGCTGGTTCCACCGGTGATCAAGGCTGTGGGTGCGGACATGATGCGCTCCTTGGCGTGGATCCGGGAGGTGGGGGTGATCGGTGAGCGGTTCCGGGCCGTGGGGCGGCGGGCTGTGCCGCGCCGAGCACCTTTTGGCAGCGTACGACAGTCTGGCAGCGACTGCCAACCGTGCTGTGAGTGCCGGTCTGGCAGTGCTGGGCTAACCTGGTGCTATGAAGCAGGAAGCCAAGACGGCGGCGGGCGCACCGGCCACGCTGTGGGACCGGACGCGTCAGCTGGCCTCCCAGGAGATCCTCGCGACGGCTCTGCGTCTGTTCACCGAGCAGGGCTACGACGAGACGACCATCGCCCAGATCGCCCGGGAGGCCGGTGTCTCCCAGCGCACCCTCTTCCGCTACTTCGGCACCAAGGAGGACCTTCTCGGCGGCGATCAGGACCGGTTCGGTCAAGTCCTGACGGACACGGTCGGCGAACAGCCCGCCGACGTCGATGTCTGGGAGGCCCTGCGCGCGGGGATCGCCGCCGTACAGGCCCTGCACGACAGTCGCGCACAGGCCCTGGAGCGGTTCCGTCTTCTGCACAACACCGCCTCGCTGCGCGCCGGTTGGCTCGAGAAGCGGCTGCGGTTCCAGGAGGACCTGCTGCCGCTCGTCGAGGCGCGTATGGGCACCGCCGGCGGCGGCGCGGATCCGAGGGCCCGCGCGGTGCTCGCGACGGCGTTCGCATGCCTGGATGCCGCGTCGATGACATGGGTCGCGGGCGACGGCAAGGGCGACATCATGGATCTGTACGACGAGTGCCTGGCGGCGGTGCGCGGCTGAGGTCGCGCCCCGAAGGGGTGCGGGGCCGCGGTCGATGTGCGGCTCCGCCGCGCGGGCGCGACCGGCCACGACGGCGCCGCGGACGATCGACGGCGGGTCAGGGCACCTCCGGCGGGGCGCTCAGCCCTGCGCTCGGCCCTCGGGACCGGCGAGAAGGGCTTCGATGTGGTGCCGCGCCATGACGTCCACCTGTACGTCGAGGTCCTTGCCGTAGGTGCGCAGGGCCAGCGTCAGGTGTTCTCGCATCCGCCGGCGGGCCAGCTCGACATCGCGCGCCTCGATGGCCTCCAGGATCTCCGGATGGTGCGGCACCCCGGGTTCGCCGATGGTGGGGTCGGAGTTCGACCGCAGCATCATCTCGAACATCATCCCGCTGATGGACGAGAGCATGATGCGCAGCACGGGGTTGCCGCTCGCCGTCGCGATGGCGTCGTGGAAGGCCAGGTCGGCCCGTGCCTTGGCGACGACGTCCGAGGAGGACTCCAGCGCGACGTTCGCCGCCCGCATCGCCGCGAGGTCGTCCTCCGTCGCCCGCGTCGTCGCCAGCCGGACCGTCTCCACCTCCAGCGGCACCCGCGCCTCGATGAGCTGCCGCACGGTGGGACGTCCCGCCCGGTACAGCGCGTCGTACCCGCGGACCTGCCCCGACGTCTGCTCGCGCACGAACGAACCGCGGCCGGGCGCGACCTCGATCAGCCGCTGTGCCTCCAGCCGCCGCAACGCCTCCCGCACCACATTCCGGCTGGATCCGAACTGAGCGGCCAGCTCGCGCTCGGACGGCAGCTTGGTCCCGACCGCGAGCGCACCCGAGCGGATGTCGTGCTCCAGCTGACGCGCGATGCGCTCGGTGAGGAGACCGCTCTGGCCGACGGATGGCACGCGGCCCGGCTGCGAGGACGGGACGGGCGGCATGATCAGCAGGATACAGGCGGTCCCCGGCCATCCCGTCAACAACTGCCCTGGAACACATCCTTCGCATATGATCTGCACTCAGATGAAAATGGGCGAAATCGCTCATCTCGCGAGAGTAGGAGGGGTGCCGGATGGCCGAGGCGGATGCCGTCGTCGTCGGGTCCGGTGTCAACGGCCTCGTCGCCGCGGCCGAACTGGGTCTGGCCGGATGGTCCGTCGTCTTGGTGGAGCGCGAACAGGACATCGGCGGGTTCATCGCGACCGAGGAGCGCACCCTGCCCGGCTATCTCCATGACACCTACTCCTCATGGCATCCGTTGTTCGTCTCGGGCCCGGCGTTCGCCCGGCTGGGGGAGCTGTTGCGCCGGCATGGGCTGGAGTACCGCAACACCGATGAGTGGGTCACCGCCAGCGTGGCCGACGACGGCCGGGTCACGCTGGCGCACCGCGATCCGGAGCGCACCGCCGCGGGTTTCGCGCATGAAGCGGACAGGGGTGCGTATCTGGCCGCGCTCGGCCGGCTGGGCGGCAACATGGCGGCGATCGGCGGCCTGATGGGCGGTGAGCTCCGTTCGCCGGCCCTCTTCCGCCCCGCGGTGGCCCTGCTGCGCGGCGGCGGGCGGCAGGGCGTCGAGGGGTGGGTGCGCTCGGTGGCCACCAGCGGTCGTGGATACACCCGCGCGGGGTTCCGCGGGGACGAGGTGGACCATCTCTTCGCCCCGTGGCTGCTGCACGCGGGGCTGGCGCCGGACCATGCGTCGGGCGGGTTCCTGCTGCCGCTGCTCGCCGCCACCCTGCATGGAGCCGGGGTTCCGGTGGTGGCCGGGGGAGCGGGCCGGTTCCTCGACGCCTTCAGGTCGCTGCTGACGGCGACGGGCGTACGGGTGGAGACCGGCACCCGGGTCGACCGCATCCTCGTCGAGCGGGGGCGTGCCGTAGGAGTGGCGGCCGGCGGCCGGGTCTTCCGCGCCCGTCGCGCGGTCCTCGCCTCGGTGACTCCCACCGCCCTGTACGGCACCCTCCTCCCGGAGGGTTCGGTCGACCCCGAAGTGCGGGACGAGGCGCGGCGATTCCGCTACGGCCGTGCCGCGATGCAGATCCATGTGGCGCTGTCCGGGCCGCCTGGCTGGCGCGACGCGCGGCTGAACACCGTCCCGCTCGTGCATCTGTCCGACGGTTCGGGCAGCACCGGTATCGCCTGCGCCGAGGCCGAGGCGGGGCTGCTGCCCCGGCGGCCCACGGTGGTCGTCGGGCAGCAGTACGTGCTGGACCCCGGCCGGGTGCCGCCCGGGGCCGCCGCGCTATGGCTCCAGTTGCAGGACGTGCCGTTCGCACCACGCGGGGACGCGGCCGGTGAACTGGACACCGCTCAGGGCTGGACTCCGGCCCTGGCCCGCGGCTACGCCGACCGGGTGCTGAGCCGGATCGCCGGGCACGCCCCGGATCTGCCCGGCAAGGTGCTCGCCGTCGATGTCATCGCGCCCCCGGACCTCGCCCGGCGGAACCCCAACGCGGTCGACGGCGACCCGTACGGCGGTTCCGCCGAACTCGACCAGAGCTTTGTCTGGCGTCCCCTGCCCGCCTCCGGACGGCATGCGACCGGGATCCGCGGGCTCTGGCACATCGGCGCGTCCACTCATCCGGGGGCGGGGCTGGGCGGGGTTTCCGGGCATATGGTCGCCACGACGCTCACCAGAGGCGCACGGTTCGCCCGCCTGCCCCGGCTCGCACCCGGGCGCCGGATCAGAGGCTGACGCCGTGTGCCCGCAGATAGGCGAGGGGATTGATGTCCGAGCCGTAGCCGGGGCCGGTGCGGATCTCGAAGTGGAGATGCGGTCCGGTGGCGTTTCCCGTCGAGCCGGAACGGCCGATCTGCTGGCCGCCGTTGACGCTCTGCCCGGAGCGCACCGACAGCTGTGAGAGATGGGCGTACTGGCTGTACTTGCCGTCCGGGTGCCGGATGACCACCTGATAGCCGTACGCGTCGCCCCAGCCCGCCGAGACCACCTGGCCCGAGCCCACGGCCTTGACCGAGGTGCCGATGCCCACGGGGAAGTCGACGCCCGTGTGATAGCCGCTGGACCAACTGGAGCCGGCCGCACGGTAGGCGGTGCTCGGGCTTATGCCGCTGACGGGGGCGGTGAAGCCCGAGGAGACGACGGGCTTGGTGTTCCGCTCCCGGCTGGGCTGGGGCTTCTCGGCCTTCGGGCGCGGCGCGGGCTTCGGCTTGGCTTTCGGCTCGGCCTTGTGGTGTTCGGGTTCCGCCTTGGGCTTGGCGGTGGCCTTACCGCCCTTGAGGGAGAGCTTCTGACCGGGGTAGATCAGATCCGGATCGCCGCCGATCGTTTTGCGGTTGCTCTCGTAGAGCGCCTTCCAGCCGCCGGAGACGTCGTGGCTGTCGGCGATGCCGGACAGCGAGTCGCCGCTGACGACCACATAGCGGCCGGACTTCGTGGAGGACTGTCCCGGCAGGCTGGTGGGCGTGGGCTTGTTCGCCGCCGCGGGCCGGGCCTTCTCGGGCCGCTGTGCCTTCTTGGCCGGGGCGGTGGACGCCTTGACGACCTTCGGTGCGGTCCGCGGTGCCGCGTCGTCCCGCGTCAGACCGGCCTTCGCCGAACACACCGGCCATGCGCCGGGACCCTGGCCGTCGAGCACCTTCTCCGCGATCGCGATCTGCTGGTCCTTGGTGGCCAGATCGGCCCGCACCGCATGGGCCGTGCCGCCGTACGCCTCCCATGTGCTCTGTGTGAACTGGAGCCCGCCGTAGAAGCCGTTGCCGGTGTTGATGTCCCAGTTGTCGGTGGACTCGCACTGGGCCACCTTGTCCCAGGTCTCGCCCGAGGCCGCGGACGCGCCCGCGGCGCCGATGAGTGGAAGGGCGATTCCGGCGCCGCCCGCCGTGACGCTCAGCGACGCACGGGAGATGCGGTTGGGCTTGTAACGGCGGTGGCGTCCCCGTAAGGGCATGGACGGCTCCTTCTCGTGCTGCCGGGTGCGGCGCGCTGCCGGGCGGGCCAAAGATAAGGGGGCCGATTTGGGCGCAACAAGAGGGAGTTCTCCTGGAACGAGGGCCGCAGCGCGCTGTGCTGCGGCCCTGTTCCGTCGATGTGATGTGCATCACATCATTTCCGTCGGTGGTTCGAGCGGGACGCAGGGTGACCGGCCCGCCCCGGCGTACGCTCGGGCGCGGACGGTGTCCGCGCGCACCCCGCGCAGCCGCGGCCCGGGCCGCAGGGCGGCGCGGGGTCCAGCCCGTGCCCGCCGTAAGGGCTCCGGCGGGCGGACAGATGACCGTAAAGGAGCCGCCGCCCGGGTCCTGCGCCCCGGGCGACGGCGTGCGGCGCGTCCCGCCGAGCGTTACCGGCGCACGGCGAGCGACACCGCGAAGCGGCCCTCCGCATCGGTCCACCAGCGCCGCGACTCCATTCCCGCGGCGGCCAGTTCGGCCCGCACCTTCTCCTCCCGGAACTTGGCGGACACCTCCGTACGGACCTCCTCCCCGGCCGTGAAATGGACCGCGAGATCCATGGCCGGGATCTTCGCGGTGAGGTCCTTACGGGCCCTCAGCCGCATCTCGATCCACTCCTCCTCGGCGTTCCACACCGCCACATGGTCGAAATCGGAGGGGTCGAGGTCGGCGCCCAGCTCACGGCCGAGCACCGTCAGCACGTTCTTGTTGAACGCCGCGGTGACCCCCTGGACGTCGTCGTAGGCGGCGACCAGGGTGGCCTCGTCCTTGACCAGGTCGGTGCCGAGCAGCAGCGCGTCGCCGGGCGCGAGCAGCTCGCTCACCGAGGCGAAGAAGGCCGCCCGCTCCGCCGGGAGCAGATTGCCGATCGTGCCGCCGAGGAAGGCCAGCAGCCTCGGCCCCGGGGTGTCGTCGGGCAGTGCCAGCCCGTTCATGAAGTCGGCCACCAGCGCATGCACCGTCAGCCGTGGATGTTCGGCCAGCAGGGCCTGCCCGGCCAGCTCCAGCGCGCTCTCGCTCACGTCGACGGGGACGTAGACGCGCAGATCCGGCAGCGCCCGGATCAGGTGGCGGGTCTTCTCGGAGGAGCCGGAGCCCAGTTCGACAAGGGTGCGGGCCCCGGTGGCGTGGGCGATCTCCGCCGCGCGGGCGACGAGGATCTCCCGCTCGGCGCGGGTGGGGTAGTACTCGGGCAGCCGGGTGATCTCCTCGAACAGCGCGCTTCCCCGGGCGTCGTAGAACCACTTGGGCGGAAGCTGTTTGGGGGTGCTGGTCAGCCCGTCGGCCACATCGGCGCGCAGCGCGGCCGTGGTGGCATCGGCGGGCAGGGTGCGGGTGACGGTGAAGGGGCTCAACGGGAAGCCTCCTTGAGTGCGGTGAGCAGTACATCGGTGCGGGTGGCGGTGAGCAGGGTGCGGTCGGGGACCTCCGTCCAGCCCGGGTCCTGGTCGTACGGTTCGGAGGCGACCACCACGCCCCGGTCCGGTTCGGCCAGGTACCACAGCGTGTCGCCCCAGGCGGTGGCGGCGATGGTCTCCCCGTCCATGAGCAGCAGATTGAGCCGGGAGCCGGGGGAGGCGCCGGCGAACCCCTCGACGGTCTCGGCCAGCGCCTCCGCGGGCTCGTGGCCCAGCCGCAGCCGGTGCAGCAACAGCGCCCAGACGAACGCCGAGTCGCACCGCGCCTCCAGGCCGAGCAGATCCGCGGGCGGCAGTGCGGCGGCGAGGTCCGCGACCGAGTGCGGCCAGTCGCGGATCGCCCCGTTGTGGCTGAACAGCCATGTCCCGGAGGCGAACGGCGAGGCACCCGCCTCGCCGTCCGCGCTCGCCTCGGTGGCGTCCCTCACCGCGGCCATCAGCGCCCCGGTCCGCACCACGCGGGCGAGGTCGGCGAACGACAGATCGCCCCAGATGGGCCCGGCGCGGCGGTAGCGCGCGGGCACCGGGTCGCCCGGTGCGTACCAGCCGACGCCGAACCCGTCGGCGTTGACCGTGCCGTGCGCCTGCCGCCGGGGCGCCCACGACTGCCGGAACAGGCTGTGCGGGGGCGCCATGACCACGTCGCCGATGGGGACCGGCGGTCCGAGGTACGCCAGATGCCGGCACATCAGGACGCGTCCCGGGCGGTGCGGAAACCGGAGAAGATCTGGCGCCGGACCGGCAGGTCCCAGTTGCGGAACGTGCCCCGGCAGGCGACCTCGGCCACCGCGAAGGAGCCGCCGCGCAGCACCTTGTGCGACGGGCCGAAGAAGACTTCCGAGTACTCGCGGTACGGGAAGGCACGGAACCCCGGGTACGGCAGGAAGTCGCTCGCGGTCCACTCCCACACATCGCCGATCAGCTGCCGCACCCCCAGCGGGGAGGCGCCGAGCGGATAGCTTCCGGCCGGTGCGGGCCGCAGATGGCGCTGGCCGAGGTTGGCCCGGTCGGGGGTGGGATCGGCGTCGCCCCACGGATAGCGCCGGGACCGGCCGCTCTCCGGGTCGTGGCGGGCGGCCTTCTCCCACTCCTCCTCGGTCGGCAGCCGCCGCCCCGCCCAGCGGGCGTAGGCGTCCGCCTCGTACCAGCTCACATGCACCACCGGCTCCTCGGAGGGCACCGGCTCCGTCACCCCGAACCGCCGCCGCAGCCACTGCCCGCCCTCGCGCCGCCAGAACAGCGGCGCGGCGAGGCCGTGCTCCTGGATGTACGCCCAGCCCTCGGCCGTCCACCAGCGCCGCTCGGTGTAGCCGCCGTCCTCGATGAACCGCAGATATCCGCCGTTGGTCACCGGCGTGGTGTCGATGTGGAAGGCCGGGACCAGCCGGTGGTGCGCGGGCCGCTCGTTGTCCAGGGCCCATGGCTCGGTCGAGGTGCCCATGGCGAACGGGCCGCCCGGTATCAGCACCTCCTCGGGCAGCGTCTCGCCGTCCGCCGGGCCGGGCGGCGGCGGGGCGGTGAGCGCGGCGGGTCCCCGGCGCAGCTGGTGGGTGATCAGCATCGTCTCGTCGTGCTGCTGCTCATGCTGCGCGATCATGCCGAAGGCGAAGCCCGCGTCGACCAGCGGGGCGCCGCGCAGCTCGATCCGCTCCAGGATGTCCAGCACCCGGCCGCGCACCTCGTGCACATAGCCGCGGGCCTCGGCGGGCGCCAGCAGCGGCAGGGTGGGCCGCTCGGCACGCGGATGCTCGAAGGCGTCGTAGATCGAGTCGATCTCCGGGCGCAGGGCGTCACGTCCGCCGACCGCGCGCAGCAGCCACTGCTCCTCCTGGTTGCCGATATGCGCCAGATCCCAGACCAGCGGGGACATCAGCGGGGAGTGCTGGGCGGTGAGGTCGTGCTCGTCCACGCACGAGGTGAGGGTGTGGGTGCGGTCGCGCGCGGTGCGCAGCGCCTTCTCGGCGCGCAGGCGCAGGGCCTCGGGATCGATGGTGAGCTCGGAATCGGGGGCGGTCATGACCGTCCCTCCTTACCGGTGAGAGGAGCGAGTAGATCGTCGGCGGGACACCGGCCGCGGACCACATAGCGGTCGGTGAAGGCGGCGACGGCGGCGGTGATGGCGGGGGAGGCGCCGATACGGGGCAGCGCCTCCAGCGCCGTGGTGAAGCAGCTGACGGCGGCGGTGCGCAGCTCGGGGTCGGCCAGCCCGTGGCGGGCCGCGGCGCGCCACAGCGGATTGCCCGGTGCGGGGCGCGCGCCCGCCGTCTCGCCCAGCGGCTTCACCACGCGATAAACCGTTTCGGCAGCCTGTGCGTCGTCGAAGAGCGCGACCGTCACGGCGAGCGGCACGATCCATCCGTCGTCACCGCTCTGCGCGTCGATCATGCGCAGTTCCAGATGGCCGCGCGGGCGCACCGGGGGAAAGAGCGTGGAGACGTGGAAGTCGAGGTCGTCGTGGGTGGGCGGCCGGGGCAGCCCCGTCCGGGCCCATTGGCGGAAGGTCACCCCGAACGGCACCGTCCAGGGCGCCTCCTCGTCCCGGATGGCCATCACGGGCGCGTCCAGCACGTAGTGGGCCCAGGCCGTGCGGGGATCCCCGCCGTCGGCGGGGGCATGGGTGCGGCCGGGGTCCATCGCCGTCCACAGCGCCTGCCGGGTGGAGCGGTAGCCCGTGGGGCGGCCCTGGCGCAGCGGTGAGTTGGCGAACGCGGCGGTCAGCACCGCGCCCAGCAGATGGGCCAGCCGCCAGCGCCGTGCCATGCCGAGCGGTCCGGGCTCCTCATGCCCCGCGTCCACGCAGACCTGCACCGAGGCGGTGCTGCACATCATGGAGCGCCCGGCCGGTCCCCGGCGGTCGAAGTAGGTCTCCATGCACTCGTACCGGGGCGTGGTGAGGAACCGTCTCGGTGGGTGCCAGGGGTTGTGTCCATGACCGGCGAGGCCGAGGCCGAGCCCGGTGAGGAGGGAACGTACGAGAACCAGATCGGCGGCGGCGGACTCCACACACGCGGTGAGGGAGTCGGCCGGAAGGGAGCTGAGCTCCACCTGGCCGCCGGGTTCGAAAGTGATGGCGGACCGCAGTGGCAGTCCGCGCAGGGCGGTGACCGCGGCTTCGAGCCGGGCCGCCTCGATGGGTCGTGCGGGGTCGTGCGGGTCGTACAGGAACCATTCGAGCTCGACGCCGGTGCGGCGAGGCGGCCCGGTCTTGAAACAGATGCCGTGCAGCCTGGCCTCCATCTCGGCCTCGCTGAGCGCCTTGTTGTCGGGCACAGTCGTCATCTCCCGTCCCGTTACGGCAACGACTCGCTGGGAAACGAGTCGATATGTCGCCGTCCACTCTTTACCTGCCGACGCGCCGGGCTCAAGGGTGCCTCCAGAGTTGCACAGGAGTTCATCCACCGCCGGACGGGCAGGTCAGGATGGCTGACGGCGGTGACGGTTCCCCTTGTCGTACCGACTGGTTAGTATGTTCGATCCGGCGCGGGTACCGCGTCCCGACGATCCGTTTGTGGAGGCCACCGGATGCAGGCATGGCGAGTGCACGACAATGGCGAGCCGGGTGAGGTCATGCGCCTCGACGAGGTGCCGGACCCCGAGGCGGGACCGGGACAGCTTCTCCTGCGGGTCCGGGCCGTCAACGTCAACTTCCCCGACGCCCTGCTGTGCCGCGGCCAGTACCAGGTGCGGCCGCCCCTGCCGTTCACCCCCGGCGTCGAGGTGTGCGGCGAGGTCGTCGCCGTCGGCGAGGGCGCCGAGGGCGAGCTGGGCTCCCGGGTCCTGGCCACGCCCATGCTCCCCGCGGGCGGCTTCGCCGAGCTGGTGCCCGTGGCGGCGGACGCCGCGCTGCCCGCGCCCGACGCCCTGGACGACGCCGAGGCCGCCGCGCTGCACATCGGCTACCAGACCGCCTGGTTCGCCCTGCACCGCAGGGCCCGCCTCCAGTCCGGCGAGACGCTCCTGGTGCACGCCGCCGCGGGCGGGGTCGGCAGCGCCGCCGTCCAGCTCGGCAAGGCGGCCGGGGCGACCGTGATCGGCGTCGTCGGCGGCGAGGACAAGGCCCGGGTCGCCCGTGAGCTCGGCTGTGACCTCGTGCTCGACCGGCGCGCCGACGACATCGTGGCGGCCGTCAAGGAGGCCACCGGCGGACGCGGCGTGGACGTCGTCTACGACCCGGTCGGCGGCGACGCCTTCGTCAAGTCCGTCCGGTGCGTCGCCTTCGAGGGCCGCATCGTGGTCGTCGGCTTCGCCAGCGGCGTCATCCCCCAGGCCGCCCTCAACCACGCCCTGGTCAAGAACTACGCCATCCTCGGCCTCCACTGGGGCCTGTACAACACCCACGACCCGGCCGCGATCCGCGCCTGCCACGAGGAGCTGACCAAGCTGGCCGCACAGGGCACCGTCAAACCGCTGGTCAGCGAGCGCGTACCGATGACGGGCGCGGCCGAGGCCGTACAGCGCGTCGCCGACGGCGTGACCACCGGCCGTGTGGTGGTCGTCCCCGGGCAGGCCGACGGAGCGGCCCGATGAGCACCACCGGTCAGCACGCCACCGTGGACGCCGACGAGCTGCGCCGCCGCGTCGGCGAGCTCCTCGACGCCCACCCGCCCGCCACCACCGACCGCCTGGACTTCCTGCGCGCCCGCTTCGACGCCGGGCTCGCCTGGGTGCACTACCCGGCCGGACTCGGCGGCCTGGACGCCCCGCGCTCACTCCAGGCCGTCGTCGACGCCGAACTGGAGGCCGCGGGCGCGCCCGACAACGACCCGCGCCGCATCGGCATCGGCCTGGGCATGGCCGCCCCCACCATCCTCGGCTATGGGACCGACGAGCAGCGGCAGCGGCTGCTGCGCCCGCTGTGGACCGGCGAGGAGGTGTGGTGCCAGCTGTTCAGCGAGCCCGGCGCCGGATCCGACCTCGCGGCCCTGGCCACCCGGGCCGTGCGCGACGGCGAGGACTGGGTGGTCGACGGGCAGAAGGTCTGGACGTCCAGCGCCCATCTCGCCCGCTGGGCCATCCTCATCGCCCGCACCGACCCCGACCAGCCCAAACACCGTGGTATCAGCTACTTCATCTGCGATATGACCGACCCCGGCGTCGAGGTGCGGCCACTGCGCCAGATCACCGGCGAGGCGGAGTTCAACGAGGTCTTCCTCACCGGTGTGCGGATCCCCGACAGCTGGCGGCTCGGTGAGATCGGCGAGGGCTGGCGAGTCGCCCAGACCACCCTGATGAACGAGCGGGTCGCCATCGGCGGCGGCCGGATCCCCCGCGAGGGCGGCATGATCGGCCTGGTCGCCGGCGTCTGGCGGGAGCGGCCCGAACTGCGCACCCACGACCTCCACCAGCGGCTGCTGCGGCTGTGGACGGAGTCCGAGGTGGCCCGGCTCGCGGGCGAGCGGCTGCGCCAGCAGCTCGCGGTGGGCCAGCCAGGCCCCGAGGGCTCGGCCATGAAACTCGCCTTCGCCCGCCTCAACCAGCACATCAGCGCGCTGGAGGTCGAGCTGCTGGGCGAAGAGGGGCTGCTCTACGACGACTGGACGCTGCGCCGCCCCGAACTGGTGGACTTCACCGGGCGCGAGGCCGGCTACCGCTATCTGCGCGCCAAGGGCAACTCCATCGAGGGCGGCACCTCTGAGGTGCTGCTCAACATCATCGCCGAACGCGTCCTGGGCCTGCCGCCCGAGCCCCGCACCGACAAGGACGTCCCGTGGAAGGACCTGCCCCGATGAGCACCCCGGACCTGCTCTACTCCGAGGCGGAGGACGATCTGCGCGCGGCCGTACGGTCGCTGCTCACCGACCGCCGCCCGCCCGCCGCGGTGCTCTCCGAGGCCGAGAGCGGCCGGGCCCACGACATCGCGCTGTGGCGTGCGCTGGGCACCGAGATGGGCACCGCGGGGCTGCTGGTGCCGGACAAGCTGGGCGGCCAGGGCGCGACCGCGCGCGAGGCGGCGGTCGTGATGGAGGAGCTCGGCCGCGCCGTCGCCCCGGTGCCCTACCTCACCAGCGCGGTCCTCGCCGCCGGTGCCCTGCTCGGCTGCGACACCGACCAGGAGGCCGTGGCCCGGCTGCTCGGCGCGCTCGCCGAGGGCCGCTCGGTGGGCGCCCTCGCGGTGCCGCTGTCCACCGCGGCCGGTGCCCCCGGCGCGCCCGCCGCGACCGTACGGGCCGATGGCGACGGAACGCTCAGCGGCCAGGTCACCGGTGTGGCGGGCGCCGCGGGCGCCGATGTGCTGCTCGTCCCCGCCACCGGCGCGGACGGATACGGGCTGTACGCCGTGGAGACCGCCGAGACCAGCGTCACCGTCGAACCCCTCATCTCGCTCGACCTCACCCGCCCACTCGCCGCGGTGACCCTCACCGGTGCGCCCGCCCGCCGGCTGGCCGGGCCCGACCGGGCCGCGGCGGCCATCGGCCGGGCGCTGCTGACCGGTGCCGGACTGCTCGCCTCCGAACAGCTGGGCGTGGCCGAATGGTGTCTGACCGAGACGGTCCGCCACACCAAGGAGCGCCATCAGTTCGGGCGCCCCATCGGCTCGTTCCAGGCGCTCAAGCACCGTATGGCCGCGCTGTGGCTGGAGTTGGTCTCGGCCCGCGCCACCGCCCGGTACGCGGCCGACGCACTGGCCACGGACAGCCCGGACACACCGGTCGCGGTGGCCGTGGCCCAGGCGCACTGCGCCGAGGTGGCGGTGCGCGCGGCCGAGGAGTGCGTCCAGCTGCACGGCGGCATCGGCATGACCTGGGAGCACCCGGCGCATCTGTATCTCAAGCGGGCCAAGGCCGATGAGATCGCGCTGGGCACCCCCGGCCGCCACCGGCAGGCGCTCGCCGGGCTGGTGGACCTGGCCGCCCCTACGGGCTGACGGGCCACGCCCGCTGGTTGACGGCTCGCCCTCACCGACTTACGGGCCGGGTCCGCCGAGCCCGCCGAACCGCCCCCGCTCCGCGATCACCGGCGACGTGATCGCGGAACGGGGGCCGACGCGATATCGGAGAGGGCCCGCCGCGCCCGCTCATCGCGGAGGGCGACCGCCGGGGAGTAACCGCACAGCAGATCGGCACCCGTATGGAGCACCAGGTGGTGGCGGTCAAGGAGCGATTCTGGGCCACACTGACGGCCGGATTCCGATGCTCCGTAGTGGCCGAGGAGGCTCCCCATGGCCATTTCCATCTCCGTGGTCCTGCTGCTTCTGATCCTCGCGGTGGTCTTTCTCCGCAGCGGCGGACTGCGCATCTCGCACGCCTTGGTCTGTGTGACGCTGGGCTTCTACCTGGCGAGCAGCAGCGTGGCCCCCACCATCTCCGAGGGGCTCGCAGCCACCGCGGACGTGGTCAGCAGCGTCCGTCCCTGAACCACGCCCGCGGTGACCGGTCCTTGTCCCGGCCGGGCTCAGTGGCGCCCCGGCCGGGCTCAGCGGCCGATCTCGACGTCCTCCAGCACACCGAGCGCGTCGGGCACCAAAATCGCCGCCGAGTAGTAGGCGGAGACCAGATAGGACGTCACGGCCTGCTCGCTGATGCCCATGAACCGGACGTTCAGACTGGGCTCGTACTCATCCGGGATACCGGTCTGATGCAGACCGATGACCCCCTGGCTCTCCTCCCCGGTACGCATCGCCAGGATGGAGCTGGTGCCGGACTCGCTCACCGAGATCTTGTTGCAGGGCAGCAGCGGAACGCCGCGCCAGGCCCGCACCGCGACCCCGGCCACCTCGACGCCCTGCGGATACAGACCACGGTCGCTGCATTCGCGCCCGAACGCGGCGATGGTGCGCGGATGCGCCAGTAGGTACTGGGTCTTGCGGCGCCGTGTCAGCAGCTCGTCGAGGTCGTCGGGGGTGGGCGGGCCGCTGCGGGTGTGGATGCGCTGGGAGAGGTCGGCGTTGTGCAGCAGGCCGATTTCGGGGTTGTTGATGAGCTCGTGCTCTTGCCGTTCGCGCAGGGCTTCGATGGTGAGGCGGAGTTGCTGCTCGACCTGGTTCATGGGTTCGTTGTAGAGGTCGGCGACGCGGGTGTGGACGCGCAGCACGGTCTGGGCCACGCTCAGCTCGTACTCGCGCGGCGCCAGTTCGTAGTCCACGAAGGTGCCCGGCAGCACCGGCTCGCCCGAGTGGCCGGACGCGACGGCGATATCGGCTTCACCGCGCCGGTTCTGAGCGGGCGCGGTCCGCTCGGAGAGCCCCTGGAGATGGTCGCGCAGCGACGCGGAACGGTCGGCGGCCTCCTGGATGACGCGGCGGGGGAGGGTGAGCACCGTGGTCCGGGTGACGGCCCGGACGGTGAACTCCCAGGAGTCCTCCGGACCGGTCAGGACCGCGTCGCCGAAGTACTCCCCGTCGGCCAGCACCGCCATCGTGCTGCCCTCGTCATAGGCGCCGGGGGCGATCTGACGGACCTTGCCATGGGCGATCAGATACACCTGGTCGGCCGGGCGCCCGGCCTCCACCAGCACATCCCCGGGCGCGTACTCGCGCTGGACACAGCCGTCGGCCAGTGATTCCAGCACGGCGGTGTCCCCGAAGCCGCGCAGCGCCGGCAGCTCGCCCAGCTCCGGCGGGATGACCCGCACCTGTGATCCGGTGGTGATGAACTCCACCCGCCCGTCCCCGACCGTGTACGTCAGCCGGCGGTTCACCCGGTACGTACCGGCCGACACCTGGACCCAGGGGAGGACGCGCAGCAGCCACCGGGAGGAGATGGCCTGCATCTGCGGAACGGACTTGGTGGTGGTCGCCAGATTCCGTGCGGCGGCCGTGCCCAGACTCAGCGGCTGCTCACCGGACTCCACGGAGGTGGTCATATGTGCTCATCACTCATTTCGGTAGATCTTCGGGAAGGTATGCGAAGGCCATGGGCCAGGTCCGGCGGATGTCAGAGCCCGATTTCCACGTTCTCCAGAATTCCGAGCGCGTCCGGGACGAGCACGGCCGCGGAATAGTAGGCGCTGACGAGATACGAGATGATGGCCTGCTCGCTGATTCCCATGAACCGCACCGAGAGGCTCGGCTGGTATTCGTCGGGAATTCCGGTGCGGTGCAGTCCGATGACCCCCTGGTTCTCCTCCCCGGTGCGCAGCACGAGAATCGAGCTCACCCCGCTGCGGGTCACCGGAATCTTGTTGCACGGGAAGATGGGCACGCCCCGCCAGGCCGGGATCGCGTGCCCGTTCACCTCCGCGGGCTGCGGGGAGATGCCACGGCTGTTGAACTCGCGGCCGATCGCCGCGATGGCGCGCGGATGCGCCAGGATCAGCCCCGGGTCCTTCCACACGGTGGCCAGCAGCGCGTCGAGGTCGTCGGGGGTGGGAGGCCCGCTGCGGGTGTGGATGCGCTGGGAGAGGTCGGCGTTGTGCAGCAGGCCGATCCCGGGGTTGTTGATGAGCTCGTGTTCCTGGCGTTCGCGCAGGGCTTCGATGGTGAGGCGGAGTTGCTGCTCGACCTGGTTCATGGGTTCGTTGTAGAGGTCGGCGACGCGGGTGTGGACGCGCAGCACGGTCTGGGCCACGCTCAGCTCGTACTCGCGCGGCGCCAGTTCGTACTCCGCGAAGGTGCCCGGCAGGACCGGCTCGCCCGAGTGGCCCGAGGCCAGCGCGATGGCCGACTCCCCGTGCTCGTTCCGCTCGGTCTCCGGCGCCGAGCGCACCCCCTCCACATGCGCCCGCAGCCCCGGTGAGCGGTCCAGCTGCTCCTCGAACTCCTGCCGGGGCAGGGCCAGCACCGTGCAGGACGTCACGGCCTTGACCGTGAAGCCCCAGGCGCCCGCCTCGGCGGCGGTCAGCTCCGGCTCGCCGATGTGGTCGCCTCCGGCGGCCGAGCCGGCCACCGAGGGCTCGTCGAAGGCGCCCTCGGTCACCTTGTCGACCTTGCCGTGGGCGATGAGGAGGAGCTCATCGGCCGGGCGCCCGGCCTCCACGAGCACATCGCCGGGCGCGAACTCCCGCTGGGCGAAGCGGTCCGCCAGGGCCCCGAGCACCGCGGTGTCCTCGAAACCGCGCAGCAGCGGCAGCTCGCGCAGCTCGACCGGGATGACCCGCACCGCGGACCCGGTGGTGGTGAACTCCACCCGGCCGTCGCCGAGGGTGTGGGACGCCCGGCGGTTCACCCGGTAGGAACCGCCCGGAACCTGCACCCACGGCAGCATGCGCAGCAGCCACCGGGAGGTGACGCCCTGCATTTGCGGAACGGATTTGGTCGTCGTCGCCAGATTCCGCGCGGCCGCCGTGCCGAGACTCAATGGCGGCTGCGAAATTTCGGTACCGGAACCCGGTTCAACGGACGTCGTCATCGTGAATGCTCACCCATCCCTGTAACGGACCTCGAGGAGAAATTCCGCCCGAGCAACTGCCAAGCTATCAGCGGACTTTGGGTGGTGCATTCACTCAAAAGAGTGCCCGGGCGATGGTTATGCCGACCGCCGCGGACGGGTAAACCCTTCGAATGCGCCGGGGCCGACGGGTGCCGTGGCCCCGCCCGTTCACCCGGTGTCCGCGCACCCGCCCGGCACCCCTCGTGGGCGAGCGCCGCGGCCACCGCCCCGGCACCTCGGGAACGGCGAGGAAATGGCCGGGGACCACCCGTGGAACTCTTCGCACAGCACTGCCTTTTGGGCGTACGGCGGCCCGATACTCACAGCGTCATCGTGCGTATCCGGCACCACGCCGGGACGAGAGCCGGGAGGCCCCATGGTCCGCCGTACACGCCGTGCCTTTGTCGTCGCCCTCGGAGCCGCTCTCGCGGGCGGCGCGGCCGCGCCCGCGTTCGCCAGCACATCCGTATCGCTCGGCGACACCTCCGCCTCGCGGGATGTCGCGAAGGACGGCTCGAAGCCGAAGCGTCCGCTGGCCAGAGCTCATGCCCACAACGACTACGAGCACCCCCGCCCGCTCCTCGACGCGCTCTCCCACGGCTTCGGCAGCGTCGAGGCCGACATCTGGCTGGTGGACGGCCAGTTGCTGGTCGCGCACGACGCCACCGATCTCGACCCCACCCGCACCCTGGAGTCGCTCTACCTCGACCCGCTGGCCCGGCGGGTGAAGGCCAACGGCGGCCGGGTCTATCGCGGTTACGACCTGTCGCTGCAACTGCTGATCGACATCAAGACCGCCGGGGAGCCCACCTACCTGGAGCTGACCAAGCGGCTGCGCCGCTACGGCCCCCTGTTCAGCGCCGCCTACGGCGGGGTCGGCGGCCGGGTGCGCCGCGGCCCGGTGACGGCCGTCATCTCCGGCGACCGCGGCGCGCGGCCCCCCATGGAGGCCGAGAAGGTGCGCCATGCTTTCTACGACGGGCGTCTGGAGGATCTGGGGTCGGGTGTGCCGGCCTCGTTCATCCCGCTCATCAGCGCCGACTGGACCAAGAGCTTCACCTGGACGGGGGCCGGTCCGATACCGCGGGCGGAGCGCGAGACGCTGCACCGCCTCGTCGCCTCCGCACACGACGCCCGGCAGACCGTGCGTTTCTGGGCCACCCCGGACGTGGCCGGACCGGAGCGCGACGCCCTGTGGCGTGAGCTCCTGGCCGCCGACGTGGACTACCTCAACACCGACGACCTGGCGGGGCTGGAGGCGTTCCTGCGCGCGGCCCGCTGACGCCGCGCGGGGCGGTGGTCGGGCGGCGATCGGGCGGTGGTCGGGGGCGGCGGGGCGCGGGGAAAACCGCTGGCGTGCCGCCGCCCCGACCGCCAAGCTGGCCCGCATGCTCATCAGGACCGCCACCGCCGAGGACTGGCCCGCCATCTGGGCCTTCCTGCGCCGAGTCGTCGCCGCAGGCGAGACCTACAGCTACCCCCGCGACCTGGGCGAGGACCAGGCCCGCGACATCTGGATGCTCGAGCCCCCGAGCCGTACCGTCGTCGCCACCGACCCCGACGGCACGGTCCTCGGCTCGGCCAAGATGAACCCCAACCACATGGGGCCCGCCGCGCATATCGCGGGGGCCAGTTTCATGGTGGCCCCCGAGCACGGCGGGCGCGGTGTGGGCCGGGCCCTGGGCGAGCATGCCCTGGAGTGGGCGCGCGCCGAGGGCTACACGGCGATGCAGTTCAACGCCGTGGTGGAGAGCAACACCCGGGCGGTGGCCCTGTGGCGCTCACTCGGCTTCGAGGTCATCGGCACCGTCCCCAAGGGCTTCGACCACCCCACGAAGGGCTATGTGGGGCTGCACATCATGCATCGCTTCCTCTGATCCCGGGCGGCTCCCCGGCCCCGGCGGGGTCCCTGAACCCCGCCGGATCGTCGAGGACCGCCTGCACCACCGAGTTGGCCGCGCCCAGCAGCGGACCGTCCGGGCCGAGCCGGGAGACCGTCACCGCCCCGCTGCCCGGACGGGCCGGGTCGGCCACCCGGCGGCCCAACTCCCGCTCCAGGGCGGGCAGCAGCCAGGGCGCCAGCGGGGTCAGCGCGCCGCCGAGCACCACCTTCTCCGGGTCCAGGAGGTTCACCGCGCCCGCGAGGGCGATCCCGAGCGCCGCGCCCGCGTCGCGCAGCGCACGCCGCGTGGGCTGATCGCCGATCGCCGCCCGCACGGCCAGCACGGCGATACGGCCGCCGGGGCCCGGGTGCTCGGCCGCGGCCTCCTCGGGGGACAGCCCGCTCGCCCGCAGCACCGCCTCCTCGCCCGCGTACTGCTCCAGACAGCCGCGGCCGCCGCAGGCGCACTCGGGCCCCTCTGGGCGCACCGGCACATGGCCCAGCTCGCCCGCGAAACCATGGGTGCCGCGCAGCAGCTGCCCGTCGAGCACGACCGCGGCGCCGATGCCGATCTCGGCCGAGACATGCATGAAGTCCTGGGGCGCCGGGTCATGGCCGCCCCGCCACAGCTCGGCGAGCGCGCCCAGATTCGCCTCGTTGTCGACGGTCACCGGCAGACCGGGCAGCGCCGCGCGCAGCTCGGGGCCGATGTCCACCCCCTCCCAGCCCAGGTTGGGGGCGCGCACGACCAGCGACGAGTCCCGTGCCACCAGACCAGGCACCGCCACCGCGAGCCCCACCGGCCGCAGCCCGCCCAGCTCCGCCTCCGCCGCGACCTGCCGGACCAGGGCGGAGAGCTGGGTGAGCACCGGGGCCGGCGCACAGTCACGGTTCGCCGACGCGGCCTCCGTACGGGCCCGCACCCGCCCGGCGAGGTCCACCGCGCACACCGCGAGATGGTCCACCCCGATCTCCGCGCCCAGCCCGGCCGGACCGTGCTCGTTGAGCTGCAAGGCGCTGCCGGGGCGGCCGACCGTGCCGGGCCGGGAGGGGCCCAGCTCGACCAGCAGCCCGTCCCGGATCAGCTCGTCGACGAGTGTGGAGACGGCGGCCCGGGTGAGCCCCACCCGGGCCGCCACCGACGCACGGGACAGCGGGCCGTGGGCGGCCACGGCGTGCAGCACGAGGGAGAGATTGCGCCGTCGCATCGCCTGCTGGGTGTTGGGCAGTGGCGCTGCCACCTGAATTCGCCGCCTCTCGTCCGATCGGCCGATCCGCTCATTGTGCCGGGCCGGTACGACACCGGGCGGCTGGTACGACATCGGTGCGGCCGGTACGACACGGATGCGCCCGGCCGCCGCCGTACGGCGCTCAGGAGTGGCGGAGCAGGCCGTCCGCGCTCGCCAGCACCTGGGAGAGCCGCTCCAGCGCCGCCTCGTCGCGGGACACCGGACCGTAGGACGGCCCTTCGGCGGTCGACCAGCGCCGTGCCACCGCCGCCGGGTCCTCGCCCAGCGCCAGTCCCGCGGCCTGCGCGGCGGCGCCGAGGGCGACCAGTTCCTCGGCCCGGGGCACCCGCACCGGGCGTCCGCTCAGCCGCCGGACCGTCTCCCGCCACGCCGTGCCCTTGGCGCCGCCGCCGATGAGCAGCAGCGGGGCGTCGGGCGCCGCGTCCGCGTCCAGTACCTGGTCCAGCGCGGTGAGCAGGGCGAAGACGGCGCCGTCGTAGGCGGCCTGGAGCACCTGCCCCGGGGTGGTGTCGTGGCGCAGACCGTGCAGCAGCCCCGAGGCGTGCGGCAGATGGGGGGTGCGCTCGCCGTCCAGGAACGGCAGCAGCACGGCCGAGCCGCCCGGCTCCACCGCCTCGCGGTCGCGGCCCAGCAGCGTCGCGATCCGGTCGACCGCGAGCGTGCAGTTGAGGGTGCACGCCAGCGGCAGCCAGGCGTCGCGCGTGTCGGCGAACCCCGCGACCACCCCGGTGGGGTCGGTGGGCCGGTGGGCCGAGACCGCGTAGACGGTGCCGGAGGTGCCCAGGCTGAGCACCGGCTGCCCCGGGCGCAGGCCGAGCCCCAGGGCGGCCGCCATGTTGTCGCCCGTGCCGGTGGCCACCAGGGCGCCGGTGGGCAGCGGCAGGTCGGGCAGCTCCCGTACGGTCCCGGCGGCCTCGCCGTGGCGCAGCACACGCGGCAGCAGCTCGGGGGAGAGCCCGACCCGGTCCAGGATCTCCTCGTCGTAGGACTCGGTGCCCGAGGCCCACCAGCCGGTGCCCGAGGCGTCGCCGCGGTCGGTGGTGCCGTAGCCGGTGAGCCGCTCGGTGAGGTAGTCGTGGGGGAGCCGGACGGCCGCGGTGGCCCGGGCCGCCTCAGGCTCGTTCTCCATGAGCCAGGCCCATTTGGTGACGGTGAAGGCGGGCGCGGGCACGCTGCCCACTCGCTCCGCCCATGCCTTCGGGCCGCCCAGCTCCTCGATGAGCCGGTCGCGCTGCGGCGCGGAGCGCACATCGTTCCACAGCAGGGCGGGCCGCACCGAGCGGCCCGCGGCGTCCAGGGTGACCAGGCCGTGCTGCTGGCCGCCCACGGAGATCGCGGCCGCCTCCCGGGCCGGGGTCCCGCATTGGCGCAGCGCCTCGGTCAGCGCCTCCCACCACTGCTCGGGGACGGACTCCTTACCGGTGCCGTCGCTGCCGCCGCCGACGGTGTGCGGGGCCTGCCCGCGGGCGACGACCTCGCCGGTCGCGGAGTCGACGACGAGCGCCTTGGTCGATTGCGTGGAGCTGTCCACGCCGACGACGAGTGGTCCTTGTGGCACGGGTACGGCTGCTGCTGCCATCTCGCGCTCTCCCTTGCGTCCATGGGTCGTGCGGTGTGCGGGTGAAACAGGGCTTCCCCCGAATGCTCGCGCATACTAATTTGTAAAGTGCCATGACGAAATAGGCGAGGAGCCGCCATGAGCTACAACCCCACCCCCGAGGACAGGTTCACCTTCGGACTGTGGACCGTCGGCTGGCAGGGCCGGGACCCGTTCGGGGACGCCACCCGCCCCGCGCTCGACCCCGTGGAGTCCGTGACCCGGCTCGCCGAGCTCGGCGCGCACGGCGTCACCTTCCACGACGATGACCTCATCCCCTTCGGGGCCTCCGAGACCGAGCGCGAATCGCATATCAAGCGCTTCCGCCAGGCCCTGGACGCCACCGGTATGCGCGTGCCCATGGCCACCACCAACCTCTTCACCCATCCGGTCTTCAAGGACGGCGGCTTCACCGCCAACGACCGCGATGTGCGCCGCTACGCGCTGCGCAAGACCATGCGCAACATCGACCTCGCCGCCGAGCTGGGCGCCCAGACCTATGTGGCCTGGGGCGGCCGCGAGGGCGCGGAGTCCGGCGGCGCCAAGGACGTGCGCGCCGCGCTCGACCGGATGAAGGAGGCGTTCGACCTGCTCGGCGCCTATGTCACCGAGCAGGGCTACGATCTGCGCTTCGCCATCGAGCCCAAGCCCAACGAGCCGCGCGGCGACATCCTGCTGCCGACCGTCGGCCACGCCCTGGCCTTCATCGAGCGGCTGGAGCGGCCCGAGCTGTATGGGGTCAACCCGGAGGTCGGCCACGAGCAGATGGCCGGGCTGAACTTCCCGCACGGCATCGCGCAGGCGCTGTGGGCGGGCAAGCTCTTCCATATCGACCTCAACGGCCAGAACGGCATCAAGTACGACCAGGACCTGCGGTTCGGCGCCGGCGATCTACGGGCCGCCTTCTGGCTGGTCGACCTGCTGGAGACCGGTGGCTACGAGGGTCCGCGCCACTTCGACTTCAAGCCCCCGCGCACCGAGGACATCTCGGGCGTCTGGGCCTCGGCGGCGGGCTGCATGCGCAACTACCTCATCCTCAAGGAGCGCGCGGCCGCCTTCCGCGCCGACCCCGAGGTCCAGGAGGCGCTGCGCGCCTCGCGCCTGGACCAGCTGGGTCGGCCGACCCTCGACGAGGGCGAGACCCCGGCGGCGCTGCTCGCGGACCGCACCGCCTTCGAGGACTTCGACGTCGAGGCGGCCGCGGAGCGCGGTATGGCCTTCGAGCGCCTCGACCAGCTCGCCATGGACCATCTGCTCGCCGCGCGCGGCTGACCGAAGTCCGGCCGTCGGTCCCGCCCCCCGACGGGGCCGACGGCCGGGGCTCAGCGGCTCCGGACTCCGGGTCCCGGCCGCCCGGGGCTCCGGCTCCCGGGAGGTCAGGACTCCGGCTCCGGCCGCCCAGGGCTTCAGCCCCCGGCTCATCAAGGCTCCGGCTCCTGGCCGCTCAGGACGACGGCTGCCAGCCACCGAGCCAGTCGGCGATCTCGTAGTCCGCGGCCTGGGCGTCGGTCAGCTGCGGCCGGTCGGTGCTCGCCGCACCGGAACCGGCGCCGGTGTTCTTGTACTCCGCGAAGCGGTCATCCTTCCAGGAGAAACCGCTCATGTCCGTCCATGGCGTGGTCTTGATCGCCGCTGACAGATCCGTATTGCGAACGATCGCCTGCGGATCGAGGCTGGCGTCGCCGCCCGCGTGCCAGGGACGGCCGAGGTAGCACGACCGGCTGCTGACATCCCCGGTGATGTTGCTGTTGATGAACAGGAACCCCTTCTTCCCGGCGGCCGTGGAGGGCGCCGCGACATAGCTGCCGGAACTGCCGTCGTAGCGCTTGACGAGCCGGATCGCCGACTTGTCGATGACGGCGGAGGCACGGCCGAAGATGAAGTCGACGTTCCCCTGGATCCAGGCGTTGTTGATGTATACCCGGCCGACCTTGTCCTTGCCCGCCGAGTCGAGCAGCAGGGTGTCCTGGTCCCCGACCGCCCCGATGTTGTCCAGGACGATCCGGTCGCCCGCGGTGTGCAGCGCGACCGCCTGCTTGTCGGTGATGCCGCTGTCGGCCTCGTTGAAGTCGTTCACGAATTGCAGGTTGCGGGCCTGGAAGTCATCGGCCTCGACGGCCACGGTCGCGCTGCCGCTGGTGCCGTAGGTGCCGCCGCCCGGCTTGGGGGTGCCGGAGGCGTTGTTGTAGACGATGGTCACGTCGTTCTTGCCGCTCGTGGTGCCCGCCAGCCGGATATGCGGCTTGTCGGCGGGGACCTTCACCGTCTCGCGGTAGGTGCCGGGCTTGATGGAGATGGTGACGGTGGACGGGTTGTTCGCCGGTACCGCGTCGACGGCCGCCTGCACGGTGGTGTAGTTCCCGCTGCCGTCCTTGGCCACCACGAGGGTGGCCGCCGCGGCCGTGGGCGTGGCGGCATGGGCCCGGCCTCCGTCGCCGGGCCAGTCGGCGGCCGGGGCGGCGGCGAGCCCGACACCGGTGGCCAGGGCCAGGGAGCCGATGAGCGGAGCGGGGCGCCGCCGGGGGCGACGTGGGCTGAGGGTCATGGTCGGTGACTCCGTCCCGTGGAGGCGTGCCGAGCGATTGACGCCTTACGGTCTCCACGGCTGGGTCAAAGGTTGCCGCCCGGCGGCCTTCACCGAAGCTGGATCTCCCGGCTCGTCCGCCGTCGCCGCCGCGTGAGAGGCCGGAAGAGGTACGGCCGAGGCGAACCCGCGGCCCTGACCCCGCTCCTCCCTCACGGGCGGTCCCGCGTTGTCCTTACGGCGGCCCTGCATTGTCCTCACGGCGGTCCTTCGCTGTCCTCACGGCGGTCCCGCGCACGGCGGCCCTGCGCCGTCCTCACGGCGGTCCTGCGTTGCCCTTACGGCGGTCCCGCGCTGTCCTTACGGCGGTCCCGCGCTGTCCTTACGGCGGTCCTTCGCTGTCCTCACGGCGATCCCGCGTTGACCTTACGGCTGGGCCCGCTCCTTACGGCTGGGCCCGCTTCCTACGGGCGGCGCCGGGTCGTTCCTCCTCGCCCGTGGCCGGTGGCAGAGGGGACGCCGCCACCGGCCGTGCGCCGCGTCAGCTCTCCGGGCCGGGCATCGCCAGCGCCCCCGCCGGGTCGTGTCCGGCCGGGCCCGCCGGCCACCAGCGGCCACGTTCCCTGCGGTACGGCCACCAGCGGCCGTCGCGGCCGTAGCGCACCTGGAGATCGGTGCCCACCACCGTCCAGCGGTTCCCGGTGGCGCGCAGCCGGGGCGCCTGTTCGTCCTCCTCCCAGGCGGCCACGAGCTGGGCGCGGGCCCGCGCGAGGGCCTCCGTGTCCGGCGTCCACTCGTCCTCCAGGACGGTGAGCGCGGCGGCCCCGCCGTGCTCCCAGGCCCGGACGGCGCGCGCCAGATCGGTGCGGTCGCGCCCGCAGCCCGCCGCGAGCCGCGAGGCGATCGGGGCCGGGGGACCGGCGGCGGTCAGCCGCACCGTGTCCTCCCACACCGTCAGCGCGGCCGGGACCGGGGTGGTGGCGTGGCCTGGCGCGAGCGCCTCGGCCAGCAGTCGCTGGGCGCGTACGGCGGCGTCCGCCGCCAGGAACTCCAGCGCGGCGACGTCCAGCCCCTCGGCCGGGTCCGTGCTGCCCGCCAGCGCCGGGGGACGGCCGGGCGCGGCGACGGCGGGCGGGGGCGCGGGCAGCGGCGGCGGACCGGGCGCGGCGAACGCCTCCCGCGCCGGTACGCCCTCGGGAACCGGGGGAGCGGCGTCCTCCACCGTTCTCGGGAGGTGCCGGGCGGCCCGCGCCGCGCTGCGCACCTGGAGCTCGTCCAGCAGCTCCCGCTCCCCGCGGCCACGCATCAGGAGGAGCACATACGGGTCCTCGTCCAGCAGCCGGGCGAGCTGGTAGCAGAGCGCGGCGGTGTGCGTGCAGTGGTCCCACGCCTCACAGCCGCACTCCGGCTCCAGATCGCCGATCCCCGGCAGCAGTTCGACGCCCACGGCTGCGGCGTCCTCGGCGAGCTGCGGGGGCATGTCGCGGTCCAGAAGGGCGGCGATATGGCCGGAGCGGTCCACGACGACCTCCAGCAGCCGCTCCCACTCCGCCCCGGTGAACTCGCGCAGCAGCACATCGGACCGGTAGGGCGTGCGGTCGCGGTCCCGCACCACGGCGGTGATCCGGCCCGGACGTACGCACACCGCGCCCACCGCTCCCTCGCGCGCCTGCTTACGGCCGCGCCTCAGCTGCTCCCCGTCCAGCGCCGTGTCCTCCAGGGCCTTCAGCCACTCCTGGCCCCACCAGGTGTGGGCGAAGCCGCGGCCGCGGGCGGGCGGCAGGGCGGCGAAGGTGCGCTCGGGACGCGCGCCGTCGCCGGCGGCCCGGTCGGCGGTGCGGCCGTCGTCGGAGCCGGGGTCTCCGGGGGCGTCGTCCCCGTACGGTTCGTGGTCGACGTACTCGGCACGGCTCATCGTTCGCTCCCCCTCAGCTCCACGAGCTCCGCCAGTTCGGCATCGGTCAGTTCGGTCAGCGCGCCCTCGCCGGAGCCGAGCACGGCGTCCGCCAGCTCCCGCTTGCGCGTCAGCATCGCGGCGATACGGTCCTCCACGGTCCCCTCCGCGATGATGCGATGGACCTGCACCGGCTGGGTCTGGCCGATGCGGTACGCGCGGTCGGTGGCCTGCGCCTCGACGGCCGGGTTCCACCAGCGGTCGTAGTGCACGACATGCCCGGCCCGGGTGAGGTTGAGCCCTGTACCCGCCGCCTTCAGGGACAGCAGGAACACCGGGACCTCGCCGTCCTGGAAGCGCCGCACCATCTCCTCGCGCCGCGCCACCGGCGTACCGCCGTGCAGCAGTTGGGCCGGCACCCCGCGCGCGGCCAGATGGCCCTCGAGGATGCGCGCCATCCGGACGTACTGCGTGAAGACCAGGACGGCGGCGCCCTCGGCCAGGATGGTGTCCAGCAGCTCGTCGAGCAGCTCCAGCTTGCCGGAGCGCCCGGGGATCACCGGCCGGTCCTCCTTCAGGTACTGCGCCGGGTGGTTGCAGATCTGCTTCAGACCGGTGAGGAGCTTGACGATGAGCCCGCGCCGGGCGAGACCGCCGGTGCCCGAGATCTCGGCGAGGATCTCGCGCACCACCGCCTCGTAGAGCCCGGCCTGCTCCTTGGTGAGCACCACCGCCCGGTCCGTCTCGGTCTTCGGCGGCAGCTCGGGGGCGATTCCGGGGTCGGACTTGCGGCGCCGGAGCAGGAAGGGGCGGACCAGTTTCGCCAGCCGCGCGGCGGCATCGGGGTCGCTTCCGCTCTCCACCGCCTGGGCGTAGCGCGTGCGGAACGCCCCATGGGTGCCCAGCACTCCCGGAGTGGTCCAGTCGAGGATCGCCCACAGCTCGGAGAGGTTGTTCTCGATGGGGGTCCCGGAGAGCGCCACGCGGGCCTTCGCACCGATGGTGCGCAGCTGCCTCGCCGTCGCCGAGAACGGGTTCTTCACATGCTGCGCCTCGTCCGCGACCACCATGCCCCACGGCCCGGCCTCGGCCAGCCGCTGTGCGTCGAGCCGCATCGTGCCGTAGGTGGTGAGGACGAACTCGCCGTCCGCGAGGCCGTCCAGGCTGCGCGCGGTGCCGTGGTAGCGGCGCACCGGGGTGCCCGGCGCGAACCGCTCGATCTCACGCCGCCAATTGCCCATCAGGGAGGTGGGGCAGACCACCAGCGTGGGCCCGGAGGCTTCGGGGACGTCCATACGGTGCAGATGGAGGGCGATCAGGGTGATGGTCTTGCCGAGCCCCATGTCGTCGGCGAGACAGCCGCCGAGGCCGATCGAGGTCATACGGACCAGCCAGTCCAGGCCGCGCAGCTGGTAGTCGCGCAGTGTGGCGGCCAGAGCGGCGGGCTGGGGCACGGGCGGCCGCCCGGCGCCACCGGTCCCCTCGGGGTCGGCGAGCTGGTCCCGCAGGGCCTCCAGCCAGCCGGTGGGCCGCACCTCCACATCGGTGCCATCCGCCTCCGTGCGACCGGTAAGGATGGCACCGAGGGCGGCGGCAGGAGTGAGCTTGCGGTCATGACGCTCCCGGGCGCGGCGCGCCGCCTCGGGGTCGAGGAGGACCCATTGGTCGCGCAGCCGCACCACCGGCCGGCTGGCCTCGGCGAGCCGGTCGAGCTCGGCGCGGGTGAGCTCCTGGTCGCCCACGGCGAACCGCCAGCTGAAGCGCAGCAGCGCGTCGGCGGAGAGAAAGGCGGGGAACCGGGGCCCGGTGTCGTCCTGGGCCTCGTCGTCGTCCGGGCCGATGACGGCGCGGGCGGTGAGCCCGCGGGCCAGCTCCCTGGGCCAGTGCACCTGGACCCCGGCGGCGTCCAGCGCCCCGGCCGCCGGGCCGAGCAGCTCGGCCACCTCCTCGTCGGTGAGGTCGAGGGCGTCGGGCACGGCGGCCGACAGCAGCGGGGCGAGCGGCGCCCAGGCGCGGACCGCGCGCCGCAGGGTCAGCAGCGCGTCCATACGGGCGCGCGGTCCGAGGGCCGGGGCGATGGGCGAGGTGCCCGCCCAGACGTCGGCGGCGTCCGCGACCAGCGCCGGGTCGGTGAGGCTGTGCAGCTGGAGTACGGCACGGAAGCTCGGCCCGTCCGCCTTACCGTCCCCACCGCCGCCGTACAGCAGCTCGATACGGACCGAGAGCCGCACCCCCGCGTCGTGCCCGGCGGCCACGTCGGCGGCCCAGGCGCGCTGTTCTGGCAGCCGCCGTGGCGCGGGGGCGGCGAAGGCGGGGCCGCCCGCGGCCAGCGCCGCGGCGGGCGAGCGCGGCAGCCCGTCCGCCACGGCGTCCAGGAACGCGCGCAGCTGCCGCTCGGGCTCGGGCAGCAGCACCGGGCCGGAGGCGGGCATCGGGGTCGCGTGCGCGGTGGGCGGCATGGCGGCGGCCAGCTCGCGCACCCGCGTCAGATCGTCGGGGGTGAGCGGGCCGACGCGCCAGGCGTCGTGGTCGGTGGCGGTGAGCCCGGGCAGCAGCCTTCCGCGGGCCGCGAGTTGGAGGGCGAGTACGGCGGCGGCGCCCCAGAAGGCCGTGGCGGGGTCGCACTGCCCGGGCCCTGCCTGTGCGGCCCGCGCCCGGGCCCGGGTGAGCACCGGCAGCGCCTCGGCCAGGGGGAGCACGAGCGCTCGTACGGTACGTGTGTCGATGTCGGCGGGGGCGGGGCCGCCGTCGGGATCGTCCACCGGGACGACGACCGTCAGCTCCTCGACGGAGCCGGTGGCGGGGCCGGAAGGGGGCCCGCCGTCCGGCCGCCAGAAGGCGATGCGGCCGGTGCGTGCCGGGTCGCCGGGAAGGAAGACCGCGGTACAGCGGCAGAGTTCGGCGATGTCGGAGGGTGTTGCCGCGGAGGGTGGTGTCACAGCGCTGAGCGTTCC
The DNA here is from genome assembly GCF_040653035.1 of Streptomyces malaysiensis subsp. malaysiensis. Lineage (NCBI taxonomy): Bacteria > Bacillati > Actinomycetota > Actinomycetes > Kitasatosporales > Streptomycetaceae > Streptomyces > Streptomyces malaysiensis. The sequence goes on along the minus strand of NZ_JBEZNG010000007.1, from coordinate 262,788 downwards.
TCAAATTTGACTAGTCAAGGCCGGGCCGCCCGAGGGTACAGGATGACGGCGGGAGGAGGAACCGGGTGCCGTCGGTGTCCGTTGTGTGAAGTGAGTGCGGCTCTGGGCCGTGAAGGAGGCGGGTGATATGTCCACACGCGCGAAGGTCGCCACCGGTGGTGTGGTGGCGGGTGTGATCCTGCTGTGGTTGCTGCCCTTCTGGGCGGCGGTGCTGGTGATGGTGGGAGTGCCGGCGGCGGCCTATCTGCTGCTGGACCCCTCTCAGCGCCGCAAGCTGCGCAGGGTCTCCCGTAAGCAGCTGGGGCGCTGAAGCGGCCTGCGTCGAGCACGGCAGCCGCAGGAGGCGGCCGGCCGGGCTCGGGGCCACGGGCGGCACGCACCCGGGAGTGACCGTGCAGTACCGATCGCGGACCGCTCGCGACCCCGTTCGGGGCCCGGCCGGCTTGGGGGAGGAGTCATGCCCCTGAGGCCCGGGGCGGCGTCCGGGGGGCCGGACGGAGAGGGCCGTGGCGACCGCATGGGCGGCGCGCCATGCGCTCGGAGACCGGCGGGAGCGGGCCTTGCGCTCGTCCCTGCCGTCCCGCCGCCCTGACCGGCCCGGACGGCGGGAGGGCGCCCGGGTCCGGCGTCTCAGAGGGGGCGCACGGCCAGTTTGTCCAGGGCCATCAGCAGGTCCGGCAGCTCGGGGCCGCGACCGACCGGCAGCACCTCGCCCGGCGCGTCGTCCAGCAGCACGAACGCGATGTCATCGGTCCGGGCCACCATGCTCCAGCCCGGTCCGTCGGCCCGGAGCGTCCGCGCGTCACCGGAGGCGAACGCCGAGCGGATCCGCCCCAGCGGAGGGGGCGAGTCCAGATAGCCGCGCACCTCTTCGAGCACCCGCCGCACGCCCCCGTGCGGCTTCTCGCCCGGAGCCACGAACGTCACCTCGCTGTCGACCTGCTCACGCCAGATCGCCCACTGGAGCGCGATCTCATCGGCGCCCAGCCGCCGCTGCGCCGGACCCCACCGCTCGGAGTTCGGCGGCGACAGCGGCGCCCGGGAGATGTCCTCCCCCAGCTCGGGGTCGGGAGCGGGGTCATGGGGAGCCGGTATGCCCGGGGCGGCCACGGCCACCGCGAGCGGCCAGCCGGGAAGGGAGGCGATCACCGTACGGTCGTCGATGGCCAGGGCGTACTCCATGCCGCAGTCCCAGGTCGCGATGGCGGTGGCCACGAGCGACACATCGTCGGTGACCACCGTCCAGCGGGCGCCGCCGCCGTCCTGGCCCAGCACCAGGCCGTAGCCGGTCTCGTACGGCTCCAGCCCGAGCGCGGTACATGCCTCGGGATAGTCGTCGCCGAGCACGCTCGGGAACTGAGCGGGTGTCAGCAGCACCGCGGTCAGCACATACAGTGCCTCGTCGCCTGACTCCTCCGTGGCGGGCACGACAGCCTCCTCTTGCGCATGTGGATCCGAAGAGCGATCCGTCGTCGCGCACCTTAACCACCCGGTAGCCATGGAGTCGAGACATCGGGCGGCGGTCGCTCCTCAGTCGTCGTTCGCCGCCCGGAGCGTGTCCGGTGTGCGGAGCGGCCAGGGCAGTTCGGCCCGGCTGGTGGCTCGGGCGATGGTGAGGATGCCGCGGCGGAAGGGGTCCTCCACCTCCTCGGCCCGCAGCGGGCGGTCGCCCTCGGAGAAAAAGCTGGACGGCTGCGGCGGGAAGGCCATCCTGCGTTCCAGCAGCTCCGCGCGCCCTCGACGGTCAGCGTGAGGACGTGCCGGGGAGCGGCCCCCGTGCGTGCCCGGCTGGGTCCGGCGGACCGGCCTTCTCCAGCCGCTTGATCGCCGGGTGGAGGGTGCTCTCGGCCACGGGTTTCACATGTCCGGTCAGCGCGGCGACGCGTTCGCGCAACTCGCCGATGCATTGTCGGTGTCGAGGAGCTCGCCGGCCACGAGGAGCTGACGGCGGCCGTGGCGAGGGTCCGTACCGTGCCCGGAGTGGGGCACAACGTGATGTCGAACGATCAGCTCCGATCGGCCCTTCCGCCCGCCTGATCGGTTTCGCGGACCGCCAGCGCCAGGAAGCGCGTGTCCTCGTCGGCGTACGACTCCAGACGCCAGCCCGCGCCCGCGAGCAACGGCCGTAGTCGGGACTCCGCCCGCAGGTCGTCAGGGGTGAGGGCGCGGCCGTGGCGCGCGGCGAGAGCGGCCCGCCCCACCGGGTGGAACAGCGCGAGCCGACCGCCGGGGCGTACCACCCGGGCCAGTTCGCGCAGGTTCGCGCCGGGATCCGACAGATGGGAGATCAGCCCGGCGGCGAACACCGCGTCGAGGCAGTTGTCGCGCAGCGGCAGCCGCGCCACATCGGCGAGGGCGAGGCCCGCGAAGCCGTCCCGGCCCTCGCGTACGGCGGCGTCCAGCATCGCCGGTGTGAGATCCACGCCGAGGACGGTCCCCTCGGGGCCGACCGCCGCACGCAGCGCGGGCAGCGCGCGCCCCGTTCCGCACCCCGCGTCGAGTACCGCGCCCCCGGGGCGCGGCCCGAGGTCGGCTACGGCGGCGGCGTAGGCGGGGCCGTCGTCCGGAAAGCGGCTGTCCCAGTCGGCCGCCCGTGGGGTGAAGAAGTCCCTCACATCGGCCGCGCTGTTTCCGCGGGAGGGCTCATGGGGCACGGGAACTCCTCGGGACACCTTGGGTACGACGGTGAGGCGATGCGATGAGCAAGCAGCCTACGCCCGTCGCATCGAGGGCAGATTCGAACGCCGATCGATCGCTCTGGCATCTGACTCTGTCATTTTTCAACAGGTTCCGTAATGCGCCCCGAATACGTGCCTCCGCCAGGGCTAGCGTCCCTGGCCAGGGGGATACCTGGAGCGCCGCACGGCGCGGCGCATCCCGACCGAGGGAGACCGCCCATGACCAAGCCCCGCAGCAGCGCCGCACGCTCCATGGCCGATCTCGACCGGGTCCTGGGCGATCTGGTGGCCGGGACCGGAGGCGTACGCCATGCCGTGGTGCTCTCCCGGGACGGGGCGACCGTCAGCGCGTCCGGTGGGCTCTCCCGCCAGGAGGCCGAGCACCTGGCGGCCGTCGCCTCCGGATTCCATGGCATAGCCGCGAACGCGGGGCGGCGGGGGCGCGGTGGCTCATCCCGGCGGACGATGATCGAGATGGCGGCGGGCACCCTCTTCGTCGCGGCCCTGGCGGACGGCACGTGCCTGGCCGTGCTGGGCGCCCCGGGCGCCGAACCGGCCGTGGTCGCCGAGGCGACATCCCGGCTCGTGGACCTGGTGAACCGGCGGCGCGGCCCATGGTCCCGCCGGCGGTTCGGCCGTATCCGCCGGGGTACCCGGAACGGTTCGCGGAAGACCATGCCGACGACTACGGCGAAGGGATGCGGCGATGCGAGCGGTGACCTGGCAGGGCCGACATGATGTGCGGGTGGAGACGGTGCCCGACCCCATCATCAAGGAGCCGACGGACGCGATCGTCCGGATCACCACCACGGGTCTGTGCGGTTCCGATCTGCATCTGTACGAGGTGCTCACGCCCTTCATGACCCCGGGGCACATCCTCGGCCACGAGCCGATGGGCATCGTGGAGGAGACCGGTCCTGAGGTGACGCGCCTCAGTCCCGGCGATCGCGTGGTGGTTCCGTTCCAGATCGCCTGTGGACACTGCTGGATGTGCCGTTCGGGTCTGCCGACGCAGTGCGAGACCACCCAGGTCATCGAGCACGGCACGGGGGCGGAGCTCTTCGGCTACACCACGCTCTACGGCGCGGTGGCCGGTGCCCAGGCGGAGTATCTGCGGGTGCCGCAGGCCCAGTACGGCCCGATCAAGGTGCCCGAAGGCGTTCAGGACGACCGCTATGTCTATCTGTCCGATGTGCTGCCCACGGCATGGCAGGCGGTCGAGTACGCGGCGGTGCCGCGCGGTGGCACGCTCGCGGTCCTCGGGCTGGGCCCCGTCGGGATCATGTCCTGCCGGGTCGCGAAGGTCCGGGGAGCGGCCGACCGGATCATCGGCGTGGACCTCGTCCCCGAACGGCTGCGCCGGGCGCGCGCCGACGGCGTCGAGGTCTACGACCTGAACGACTTCTCCCAGCAGGAGGACCTGGTCGACGCGATTCGCTCGACCACCGGCGGCCGTGGACCGGACGCGGTCATCGACGCGGTGGGAACGGAGGCCCATGGCAGCCCGCTGGGCCGGACCGCCCAGCGGGCCACGGGCTTCCTCCCCCGGGAGTGGGCCGCCAAGCTCACGGAGAAGGCCGGGGTCGACCGGCTGGCGGCGCTGCGGCTGGCCATCGCGCTGGTCCGGCGCGGTGGCACGATCTCCCTCAGCGGGCTGTATGGCGGCATGGCCGATCCGCTGCCGCTGATGACCATGTTCGACAAGCAGATCCAGCTGCGGATGGGCCAGGCGAACGTACGGCGCTGGGCCGACGACATCCTCCCGCTGCTGACGGACGACGACCCGCTGGGCGTCGACGGGTTCGCCACCCACCGCATGCCGCTGGAGGAGGCACCCCGCGCCTATGAGATGTTCCAGCGCAAGGAGGACGGTGCGATAAAGATCCTCATGCGCCCGTAAACGTCGGATGGGCGGGGGTGCGTCATGAAGGGTTGGATTTCGGTCGAATCCCGCTAGTCGGCGACTCCGGAGAGCGCGAGCACCTTGTCGATGTGCACCCTGACCAGCAGCTCACCCGGTACGCCGTTGCGGGCGCCGAACTCCTCGGCCCGGTCCTCGCCCATGTAACGGGCGGCGATCCGGGTGGCCCAGTGGCGGATCTGCTCGAGATCGTCGATGAGCTCGGCATGCCCCCGCAGCGTGACGAAGGCGAACGGCGGCCTGTCGTCGTCCACACAGATGGCGAGCCGGCCGTCCCGGGCCAGGTTGCGTCCCTTGACCGTCTCCTGACCTGTGTTGAAGACGAGGTCGTCACCGTCGAGCAGGAACCACACGGGGGCGAGATGAGGACTTCCGTCGGCCCGCACGGTCGACAGCTTCGCGGTGCGGGTGCCCTCCAGGAGGAACTTCTGCCACTGATCCTTGGTCATGTTCTGTGCCATGTCCCCATCCTGCGTCAATCAGCGCACAACCGTGGGGTGACGGGCGGGGCGGGTTGCCCAGACGGCGGCAGTGAGAAAGGCTGGCACGCAGCTGAAGGGGAATCGGGGAGGAATCGGATATGGCAGTCAACAAGGGGCTCGACTGGTTACTGGACGACCTGACCGAGCGGATCGCGGAAATACGGCATGCGCTGGTGCTGTCCAACGACGGGCTGGTGACGGGGGCGAGTTCCACGCTGGTGCGCCAGGACGCCGAGCATCTGGCCGCGGTGGCCTCCGGGCTGCACAGCCTCGCCAAGGGGTCCGGGCACCACTTCCGGACGGGCCGGGTGCGGCAGACGATGGTCGAATTCGACGAGGGCGTCCTCTTCGTCACGGCGGCCGGGGACGGCAGTTGCCTGTGCGTGCTCACCGGGCCGGACTCGGATATCGGCCAGGTCGCCTACGAGATGACGCTGCTGGTCAACCGGGTCGGGGAGCACCTGGCGGTCGAGGCGCGGCAGGAGAGCGGCGCACCCAGCTGATGCCGCGCGGAAGTTATCCACAGGGCTGACCGCCCGTCGTGCTTCGCGGCTATCGTCGTCACTGTCGGTAATTGAGGCAGTGCGGGGGAGGACGTCGCATGGCAGTGCGGGTGGATCAGGAGCTGCGGGAGAGCCGGGGGCCGCGGGAGAGCCAGGGGCCGTGGAGCCTGGAGTGGCTCGGAGAGCCGGGCGTACCGGGACAGGCGAGCGGGCCGGGAGACCCGGGCCGGTCGGCGGGGCCGGGCGGATCGGGCGAGAGCGTCGGGTACGGCGCGGCGGCCCGGGCGCTGGGGCTCAAACCGCATGAGTTCGAGTTGGCCGTGCAGCTGGGAGAGGTGCGCACCGTCACCACCGGTCTGGGCCGGCGGGTGGCGTGCGAGGAATTGCGGCGGGTCACCGCCGCCGAGGGCTTCCCGGAGGCGCTCATCGCCCGCCTTCGCGTGGTCGGCACGGCGGAAGGCGCGGAGCTGCTCGGCATCAGCCAGGGCCGGCTCACCCGGCTCGCGCGTGGGGGATTCTTCGCCCCCGTCCGGTTCTACATCAATCGTTATCGGGCCGTCGTATGGCTCTATCTGGCGTCGGATCTGATCGAGTTCGCCGACAGGCAGCCGGAGTTGCTGAGCGGCCGCACCCCGCCGGGGCTGAGCGCCGCACTGGCCGCCGGGGAGGACTGGCGGGCCGCGAAATGGCGCGGCCGAAGGATCGGCCAACTGCTCGCCCAGACCGAGGACCCCTGGGAGCGGGCCGCGGTCCTGGCCTCGGTGCTGGGCTCCGTCGAGCTGGCCTCGGCTGTGGCCGATCCCCACGAGCGGGCATATCTGCGGCAGCTGCGCCCCGCGCTCGTCCGGATGCGCCCCGAGGCCGGCGCGGTCCGGGACATCATCGACGCGGTGGTCACGGCGGACGACCCACGGGAGATCCGGCGCTATCGGGCCGCCCTCGCCTCCTCGCTGGGCGACGCCCGCCGAATCCGGCCCGTGCCGCGCCCGGACGCCGAGGTGGAGCGACCGCTCGTGGACCGCGCCCCGGTGTCGGGCCGTCCACGGAGCCTGTGGCAGAAGCTGACCGGCAGGCGATGAGCCGCGCCGTGGCACACCCCGGTGGAGCTCAGCCGCCGTCCGTGGCGTCTTCGGCGGGTCGCAGCGGGCGGAACAACCCCTCCTGCACCACTGATACGAGGAGTCGGCCCGCGCGGTCGTAGATCTGTCCGCGGGCCAGTCCCCGGCCGCCCGTGGCCACGGGCGACTCCTGCTCATAGAGAAACCACTCATCGGTGCGGAAGGGCCGGTGGAACCACATGGCGTGATCGAGCGAGGCCATGTCGAAGCCCCGTGGGCCCCACAGCGGCTCGACCGGCACCCGCACCGCGTCCAGCAGCATCATGTCGCTGGCATAGGTGAGCGCACAGGTGTGCACCAGCGGGTCGTCCCCGAGCGGCCCCACCGCGCGCATCCACACGGCGCTGCGCGGCTCCGAGCCCTTGAGCTCCTCGTCGGTCCAGCGCAGCCGGTCCACATAGCGGATGTCGAAGGGCTGGCGGCGCTCCATGCGGGCGAACGCCTCGGGGAGCGCGCCCAGATGGGAGCGGACCTCGTCGGCGAGGGTCGGCAGACCTTCCGGCCCCGGCACCTCGGGCATCGGCAGCTGCTGCTCGATACCCGGCTCAGGAGAATGAAAGGAGGCTGTCAGATTGAAGATCGTACGACCCTGCTGGATGGCGACGACCCGGCGGGTGGTGAAGGAGCGCCCGTCCCGGACCCGCTCCACCTGGTACACGATGGGCACGCCCGGCCGCCCCGGCCGCAGGAAGTACGCGTGCAGCGAATGCACCGGCCGCTGCCCGTCGGTGGTCCGCCCGGCCGCCACCAGTGCCTGGCCCGCCACCTGCCCGCCGAACACCCGCTGGAGCGACTCATCGGGGCTGCGGCCGCGGAAGATGTCCAGCTCGATCCGTTCCAGATCGAGCAGATCGACCAGGCTCTCGGCGGGATTGGTCATCGGTGGTGCTCCTTCGCTGAGGGGGCCGGGCCGGTCCCCGGCGTGGACCGCGTCCAGGAGGCTACAGCTGGCCCACCTCGGTGACCCGGACCACCGCCCGGCCCTCCTCGTCGGAGGCGGTGAGATCGACCTCCGCCGAGATGCCCCAGTCGTGGTCGCCGTTCGGGTCGTCGAAGGTCTGCCGCACCCGCCACAGACCGTGCTCGGGGTCCTCCTCGATCCGCAGCAGCTTCGGCCCGCGCGCCTGCGGTCCGGTGCCGAGCTCCTCGTACTCCTCCCAGTACCCGTCCATCGCCTCGGCCCAGGCGTCCTCGTCCCAGCCGGAGTCGGCGTCCATCTCCCCGAGCTCGGCGACCTTGTCCAGCGCGGCCAGCTCCACCCTGCGGAACATGGCATTGCGCACCAGCACTCGGAAGGCGCGGGCGTTCGCGGTGACCGGCCTGACCTGGTCGGCGCGCTCCTGGGCCTCCTCCGCCGACTCCTCCTCCGGGTTGGCCAGCTGCTCCCACTCGTCCAGGAGGCTGGAGTCGACCTGCCGCACCATCTCGCCGAGCCAGGCGATGATGTCCTGGAAGTCATCGGACTTCAGATCGTCCGGCACGGTGTGGTCCAGGGCCTTGTAGGCGCCGGCCAGGTAGCGCAGCACAATGCCCTCGGTGCGCGCCAGGTCGTAGAACGAGGTGAACTCAGTGAAGGTCATCGCCCGCTCGTACATATCGCGGATCACCGACTTGGGCGACAGCGGATGGTCACCGACCCAGGGATGGCTCTTGCGGTAGAGCCCGTAGGCATGGAAGAGCAGCTCCTCCAGCGGCTTGGGGTAGGAGATGTCCTGGAGCCGCTCCATGCGCTCCTCGTACTCGACACCGTCCGCCTTCATCGCGGCGACCGCCTCACCGCGCGCCTTGTTCTGCTGCGCCGCCAGGATCTGCCGGGGATCGTCCAGCGTCGACTCCACGACCGAGACCATGTCCAGGGCGTAGGAGGGCGATTCGGGGTCCAGCAGTTCGAAGGCGGCCAGCGCGAAGGTGGAAAGCGGCTGGTTGAGCGCGAAGTCCTGTTGCAGATCCACCGTCAGCCGGACGATCGGGGCGGCCCCGTCCGCACCGTCGGTGCCCTCCGGCGCCACCCGCTCGACCACCCCGCCGTCCAGCAGCGAGCGGTAGATCGCGATCGCCCGGCGGATGTGCCGCAACTGGTTCTTGCGCGGCTCGTGGTTGTCCTCCAGCAGCCGGCGCATCCCCTCGAAGGAGTTGCCGGGGCGGGCGATGACCGACAGCAGCATCGCGTGGGTGACCCGGAACCGGGAGGTGAGCGGCTCGGGTTCGGAGGCGATGAGCTTCTCGAAGGTGTTCTGGCCCCAGCTGACGAAGCCCTCCGGCGCCTTCTTGCGAACCACCTTGCGGCGCTTCTTCGGATCGTCCCCGGCCTTCGCGAGCGCCTTCTCGTTCTCGATGACGTGCTCGGGCGCCTGGGCCACCACAAAGCCCGCGGTGTCGAAGCCGGCCCGCCCGGCCCGGCCCGCGATCTGGTGGAACTCCCGGGCCCGCAGCGTCCGCACCCGCTGACCGTCGTACTTGGTCAGCGCGGTGAACAGCACCGTGCGGATGGGCACATTGACGCCCACGCCCAGGGTGTCGGTACCGCAGATGACCTTGAGCAGCCCGGCCTGCGCCAGCTTCTCCACCAGCCGCCGGTACTTGGGCAGCATCCCCGCATGGTGCACACCGATCCCGTGCCGGACGTAACGGGACAGGTTCCGGCCGAACTTGGTGGTGAACCGGAAATTGCCGATCAGCGAGGCGATCTCGTCCTTCTCGGCGCGCGAGCACATATTGATGCTCATCAGCGCCTGGGCCCGCTCGACCGCCGCCGCCTGAGTGAAGTGCACGATATAGACGGGTGCCTGCTGGGTCTCCAGCAGCTCGGTCAGCGTTTCGGTCAGCGGTGTCGTGCGGTACTCGTAGCTCAGCGGCACCGGCCGGGTCGCCGACCGCACGACCGCGGTGGGCCGCCCGGTGCGCCGGGTCAGATCGTCCTCGAACCGGCTCACATCACCGAGCGTCGCCGACATCAGGATGAACTGCGCCTGCGGCAGCTCCAGCAGAGGGATCTGCCACGCCCAGCCCCGGTCCGGCTCGGCGTAGAAGTGGAACTCGTCCATCACCACCTGGCCGATATCGGCGTCCTTGCCGTCCCGCAGGGCGATCGACGCCAGCACCTCGGCCGTGCAGCAGATGACCGGCGCGTCCGCGTTGACCGACGCGTCCCCGGTCAGCATCCCGACGTTCTCGGTGCCGAACATTTTGCACAGTTCGAAGAACTTCTCCGACACCAGGGCCTTGATCGGCGCGGTGTAGAACGTCACCTCGTCCCGGGCGAGCGCGGCGAAGTGGGCACCCGCCGCCACCAGGCTCTTGCCGGAGCCGGTGGGAGTGGAGAGGATCACATTCGCCCCGGACACCACCTCGATCAGCGCTTCCTCCTGGGCGGGGTACAGCGAGATTCCCCGCTCCTCGACCCAGGTGGAGAACGCCTCGAAAAGTGCGTCGGGGTCGGCGTCGCTCGGCAGCTGATCGATAAGAGTCACACACCTATACTGCCTGGTTTCCCCGCCTGGACGGGAACCGGCTGTGTGGTCGAAGATCGTCCGCCGCTAGGCTGTGCCGGGCCGAAGCAGTCAACTCCCGCGCGGACGCGGGAAAGAACAGGGGCGGGGTACGACCATGATGGGACCGGCGCATTCGCTGTCCGGGGCGGCGGCCTGGCTGGGGGTGGGGGCGGCGGCCGCGGCGGCCGACCACGCGATGCCCTGGCCGGTGCTGGTCACCGGCGCGCTGATCTGCGCGGGAGCGGCGCTCGCCCCCGACCTCGACCACAAGGCGGCGACCATATCGCGCGCCTTCGGGCCTATCTCGCGGACGCTGTGCGAGGTGATCGACAAGATCTCGTACTCCGTCTACAAGGCGACCAGGAAGCCGGGCGACCCGCGCCGCTCGGGCGGCCATCGCACCCTCACCCACACCTGGGTATGGGCGGTGCTGATCGGCGCCGGAGCCTCCGCGCTCGCCATGGTCGGCGGGCGCTGGGCGGTGCTGGCCATCCTCTTCGTGCATATGGTGCTGGCCGTCGAGGGGCTGCTGTGGCGGGCGGCGCGGGTTTCCAGCGATGTCCTGGTGTGGCTGCTCGGGGCGGCGAGTGCCTGGATCCTCGCCGATGTGCTGCACCAGCCGGGCAACGGCTCGGACTGGCTCTTCGCCGCACCGGGCCAGGAGTACCTCTGGCTCGGCCTGCCGATCGTGCTCGGCGCCCTGGTCCACGACATCGGGGACGCGCTCACCGTCTCCGGCTGCCCGATCCTGTGGCCCATCCCGATCGGCCGCAAGCGCTGGTACGCCCTCGGTCCGCCGAAGGGGATGCGCTTCCGGGCCGGCAGCTGGGTCGAGTTGAAGGTGCTGATGCCGGTCTTCATGCTGCTCGGCGGCATAGGCGGGCTGGCCGCCCTCGGCGTGATCTGAACCCCCGACGGGGCAGGGGTGGCCACGCCGGGGCGCGGCCACCCTCACTGATGCCAGGAGCGCCACAGCGCGGCGTACGCCCCGTCCGCCTCGACGAGTTCGTCATGGCTGCCCAGCTCCGTGATCCGGCCGCTCTCGACCACGGCGATCACATCCGCGTCATGCGCGGTGTGCAGCCGGTGGGCGATCGCCACCACGGTCCTGCCCTCCAGCACCCGGCCAAGCGACCGCTCCAGATGGCGCGCCGCCCGTGGGTCCAGCAGCGAGGTGGCCTCGTCCAGCACCAGCGTATGCGGATCGGCGAGCACCAGCCGGGCCAGCGCGATCTGCTGCGCCTGGGCCGGGGTGAGCGCGAGCCCGCCCGACCCGACCTCGGTGTCCAGGCCCTCGTCCAGCGCGCGGGCCCAGCCGTCGGCGTCCACCGCGCCCAGCGCCGCCCACAGCTCGGCGTCCTCGGCGAAGGCGCGGGCCAGCAGCAGATTGTCACGCAGCGAGCCCACGAAGACATGGTGCTCCTGGTTGACCAGGGCCACATGCGCCCGGATCCGCTCGGCCGGCATCCGCGCCAGCTCCGCCCCGCCCAGGGTCACCCGGCCGGTGCGCGGGGAGTAGATCCCGGCCAGCAGCCGCCCCAGGGTGGACTTCCCGGCCCCGGACGGGCCCACCAGCGCCAGCCGCGTCCCCGGGGGCACCCTCATCGACACCTCGTGCAGCACATCGCTGCCCTCGTGGTATCCGAACCGGACCTCGTCGGCCCGCACCTCACGGCCGCCGGGGACCACCCCCTCGTCGGCGGGGCCCTCCTCGATCTCCCGCACCCCGACCAGCCGGGCCAGCGACACCTGCGCGACTTGCAGCTCGTCGTACCAGCGCAGGATCAGCCCGATCGGCTCCACCAGCATCTGCGACAGCAGCGCCCCGGTGGTCAGATCGCCGATCGACATCCAGCCCCGCATCACACATACGCCGCCGATCATCAGTACCGAACCGGTGATCAGCGTGTAGCTCACATTGATCACCGGAAAGAGCACCGAGCGCAGCCAGAGTGTGTAGCGCTCCCATGCGGTCCACTGCCGGATACGCAGCTCGGACTGGGCGATCCGCCGCTCGCCCAGCCGGTGGGCCTCGACGGTCCGCCCGGCGTCCACGCTTTCGGTGAGGGACGCGGACACCGCCGCATAGCCCGCGGCCTCCGAGCGATAGGCGCTCGGCGCACGGCGGTAGTACCAGCGACAGCCGACCACCAGCACCGGAAGCGCCACCAGCACCGCCAGACCCAGTGGGGGAGCGGTCAGGGTCAGCGCGCCGAGCAGCAGTCCGGTCCACACCACGCCGATGGCGAGCTGCGGCACGGCCTCGCGCATCGCGTTCGCCAGCCGGTCGACATCGGTGGTGATCCGGGAGAGCAGATCCCCGGTCCCGGCCCGCTCCAGCACCCCCGGCGGCAGGCCCACCGACCGTACGAGAAAGTCCTCCCGCAGATCCGCCAGCATCCGCTCGCCCAGCACCGCCCCGCGCATCCGCACCATCCGGACGAACACGGTCTGCACCAGCAGGGCCACCGCGAACAGCGCCACGGTGCGCCCGATGTGCAGGTCCCGCTCGCCCTCGGAGAGATCCTCGACCAGGCCGCCCAGCAGCCGCGGGCCGACCATGGAGGCGATCACCGCGGTGGCGTTCACGACCATCAGCACGGTGAAGGCGGCCCGGTGCCGCCGCAGCAGCTCGCGTACATAGGCCCGCACGGTGGTGGGTGTGCCGACCGGCAGCGTCGTCGCCGACTCCGGTGCGGCCGGGTCATAGGCGGGCGGTGCCACGCCGATCATGCCGACTCCTCGATCTCTTCCTCGACGCGTCCGATGCCCTTCGGACCGTGGCCGGCCGGCCCGGTGGACCGCCCGGCGCTCCGCGCGGTGGCCTCGCCGTCCGTCTCGCGGGTGACGACCGCGCGATACACGGGATCGGTGCCCAGCAGTTCACGATGGGTGCCCACCCCCACCGCCTCCCCATCGGGCACGAACACCACGCGGTCGGCCCGGTCCAGCAGCAGCGGGCTGGAGGTGAACACGATGGTGGTCCGGCCCGTGCGCAGCCGCCGCACCCCGTCGGCGATCCGCGCCTCGGTATGCGAGTCCACCGCGGAGGTCGGCTCGTCCAGCACCAGCACCTCCGGATCGGTCACCAGCGAGCGGGCCAGCGCCAGCCGCTGCCGCTGGCCGCCCGACAGCGAGCGGCCGCGCTCGGTGATCCGGGTGCGCATCGGATCGGGGCCATCCGCGCCGTCCGCGCCATGGGTGTCGGCCGCCGACGCCTGCGCCAGCGCGTCCAGCACATCGCCGCACTGGGCCGCGTCGAGCGCCTTCTCCGCCGAGACCTCGCCGGACCTCGGCACATCCAGCAGTTCGGTGAGCGTCCCCGACAACAGCACCGGATCCTTGTCCTGCACCAGCACCGCCGTGCGCGCCGCGGTCAGCGGCACCTCGTCCAGCGCGATCCCGCCCAGCAGCGCCGACGCTGCCCTGCCGTGGCCCCCGCCGTCCGAGTCGCCGTGGCCCCCGCCGTCCGAGTCGCCGTGGCTCCCGTCGTCCGGGCCGTCGTGCACGGGGTGCCCTCCGAGCCGGTCCGCCAGCCGCCCCGCCGCGTCCGGGTCGCCGCACACCACCGCGGTCAGCAGCCCGCTCGGCGCCAGCATCCCGCTCGTCGGGTCGTACAGATCCCCGCCGAGCGGTGCGGCGGTCTCCTGCCCCTCCCCGTGCTCGCCCTTGTCCACCGGGGGCGCGCCCGCGCTGTCCGAGGAGGAGCGCCGCAGCGCCAGCACCCGGGCCGCGCGCCGCGCGGAGGGCCGGGAGAAGGAGTACGCCATGGCGATCTCCTCGAAGTGGCGCAGGGGAAAGAGGAGAAAGGTCACCGCGCTGTAGACGGTGACCAGCTCGCCCACGTCGATCCGGCCCTTCTGGGCCAGCGACGCCCCGTACCAGACGACACCGATCAGCAGCAGCCCCGGCAGCGCCACCTGCACGGCGGCGATCAGCGCCCACATCCGCGCGCTGCGCACCGCCGCGGTCCGCACCTCCTGCGAGGCGTTCCGGTAGCGGCCCAGGAACAGCTCCTCGCCGCCGATGCCCCGCAGCACCCGCAGCCCGGCCACGGTGTCCGAGGCCAGCTCGGTCGCCCGGCCCGCCTTGTCCCGCTGCTCATCGGCCCGGCGCGCCGCACGCGGCAGCAGCGGCAGCACGGCAAGCGCCAGCGCGGGCACCCCGACCGCCACCACCGCTCCCAGCGCCGGCTGGTAGAGCACCAGGGCCACGCAGACCGCGACGGTGGTGATCGCGGCTGCCGTGAACCGGGACAGGGCCTCCACAAACCAGCCGATCTTCTCGACATCGCCCGTGGAGACGGCCACGACCTCGCCGGCCGCCACCTTCCGGGTGAGGGCGGACCCCAGCTCCACCGTCTTGCGGGCCAGCAGTTGCTGCACCCGCGCCGCCGCCGTGATCCAGTTGGTGACCGCCGCCCGGTGCAGCATGGCGTCCCCCAGCGCGGTGAGCACGGTGAGCCCCACCATCAGCGCCCCGGCCATCGCCAGCCGGGAGCCGGAGCGGTCCACCACCGCCTGCACACCGAAGCCGATGGCCAGGGGGAAGGACACCAGCGCGGCCATGTGCACCAGACCCCAGAGGGCCGACTTGACCTGCCCGCCCAGCTGATTCCTGCCCAGCCAGATGAGAAACCGCGGACCTGACCGTACGTCGGGTCGGCCAGGATCGGGATACGGAAGATCTCGAATGTGCATGACGTCCCAAGGTCGGGCGGGCGGCGGAGGGCTGGCAGGAGACGTGAAAGGTTGACGTCCCCAGGGGGTGGAATTCAACTGGTTTTCCCGGGAGCAACCGGAACACGCCAATCCCCCATGCCGCGTTGTCCGACCGGGGTGGGACCATGGGGACATGCGAATTTCCGGCACGATGTCCATGAGTGCGGTGGCCGCGGCCGCCGCCCTCGTCCTTCTCACGGCTTGCGGCGACGGCGGTGGGGACAGCGGCGGTGACAAGGGCGCGGACCAGGGCGGACAAGCGCTGCGCAGCGGGGCGCCCACGCCGGATCCCACGCGTATCCCGGATGTGGGGGACAAGCTCCAGTCCCGGATCCCGGACCAGTCCCGTCAGGTCGTGGCGGTCTACGGCAAAGGGGTGAACTCCGCGGATTCGACCGTGGTCCTCTACACCAAGCAGGGCAAGGCATGGGAGCGGACCCGCAGTTGGACGGCGCACAACGGCAAGCGCGGCTGGACGACGAGCCATCACGAGGGCGACAAGCGTAGCCCGGTCGGGGTCTACACGCTCAGCGACGCGGGCGGGGTGCTGGCCGACCCCGGCGCCCGGCTGCCGTACACGGCCTCCGGCTCCTTCGCGGCGCCCCACTACTGGCCCAAGTCCCACTGGACCGACTTCAACTACGTCATCGCCATCGACTACAACCGCGTCAAGGGCACCTCACCGCTCGACCCGACCCGGCCCGAAGGGCAGACCAAGGGCGGCAGCATCTGGCTGCACATGGATCACGGCAGCGGCACCTCGGCCTGCGTCAGCATCCCCAAGGCCGGTATGGAGTATCTGCTGAAAACCCTCGACCCCAAGCTGCACCCGGTGGTGGTCATGGGGGACAAGGCGCATCTGGCCGTCTGAGCGCGGCGCCGGGGATGCCCCGGCGCTGCCCGGGAGCAAGGCCGGAAGGATCTGACCGCACACGGGAAGTTGATCTCGCCGTGCTACGCCATCCGGCCTCAGCAGCGGTGGTCCGGGGCGCCGGACAGGGTGTCCAGCAGTGCGCCCAGCGCATCGCGCTGCTGATCGCTGAGCGGCGCCAGGATGTCCTCCGCGGCGGCCCGGCGCGCCTCGCGCAGCGCACGCAGCGTCGAACGCCCGGTGTCGGTGAGCTCGACGCGCACCACCCGGCGGTTGGACGGATCCGCTATGCGGCGCACCGAGCCATGCGCCTCGAGGGCGTCCACCAGCGTCGTCACGGCGCGCGGGACCACTTCGAGGCGCTGCGCCAGGTCCGCCATCCGGAGCGGCTGGTCGCCGTGGGCCACGGTGCGCAGCAGGCGGGACTGGGCGGGGGTGATGCCCAGCGGCTCCATATGACGCTTCTGGGCGCGCTGGAGTCTTCGGGTCAGGCGCAGCAGCTGCTCCGCGAGGAGGCCGGATGTCTCGGGGGTGGGCATGATCGCAGTTTATCAGGACCGGATTCATTGTGAGCATAGGTAACAATGAGCTATGCTCTCAAAGTCCGCGCCGACGCGATCACGGCCCGACCATGCCGTCGCCCGCGTCGGCCATTCTGCCTCCAGAAGGAGCCCATGCACCCCGACACACCACCACCGTCATGGACTGTGTCCGCCCAGGAGCCCGAGCGGCCCGCGCAGGTGCGGCGCATCCTCCGGCTCTTCCGTCCCTACCGGGGCCGTCTCGCCGTGGTCGGCCTGCTGGTCGCCGCCTCCGCGCTGGTCTCGGTGGCCTCGCCGTTCCTGCTCCGGGAGATCCTCGACACCGCCATCCCCGACGGCCGTACCGGACTGCTCACCCTGCTCGCGCTCGGCATGATCGCCGCGGCGGTCGTCAACAGCGTCTTCGGCGTTCTCCAGACCCTGATCTCCACCACCGTCGGCCAGCGGGTCATGCACGATCTGCGCACCGCGGTCTACGACCGGCTCCAGCGGATGCCGCTCGCCTTCTTCACCCGCACCCGCACCGGTGAGGTGCAGTCCCGTATCGCCAATGACATCGGCGGTATGCAGGCCACCGTCACCTCCACCGCGACCTCCCTGGTCTCCAACCTCACCAGCGTGGTCGCCACCGTCGTCGCCATGCTCGCGCTCGACTGGCGGCTGACCGTCGTCTCACTGCTCCTGCTGCCGCTGTTCGTCTGGGTCAGCCGTCGCGTCGGCGCCGAGCGGAAGAAGATCACCTCACAGCGCCAGAAGCAGATGGCGACCATGTCCGCGATGGTCACCGAGTCCCTGTCGGTGAGCGGAATCCTGCTCGGCCGCACCATGGGCCGGTCCGAATCGCTCACCCAGCAGTTCGCCCAGGAGTCCGAGCGCTTGGTGGATCTGGAAGTGCGCTCCAATATGGCCGGCCGCTGGCGGATGTCCACCATCGGCATCGTCATGGCCGCCATGCCCGCGCTGATCTACTGGGCCGCGGGTATTGCCCTCCAGGCCGGTGGCCCGGCCGTCTCCATCGGCACGCTCGTCGCCTTCGTCTCGCTCCAGCAGGGGCTGCTCCGGCCCACGGTGAGCCTGCTGTCCACCGGTGTGCAGGTGCAGACCTCCCTCGCCCTCTTCGCCCGTATCTTCGAATACCTCGACCTGCCGATCGACATCACCGAGCCCGCCGAGCCAGTGCGCCTGGAGAAGGTGCGCGGCGAAGTCCGCTTCGACGGCGTCGACTTCGACTACGAAAGCCCGGCCCCCGGCGCATCGAACGGCACCCCGGTGAACGGCCCTGCGGTGAACGGCCCTGCGGTGAACGGCACTTCGGTGAAGGGCGCCCCGGTGAACGCCACCTCGGTGAACGGCGCCTCGGCGGTGGACATCTCCAAGGGCGCCCCGGCGAAGGGCACCCTGCGCGGCATCGATCTGACCGTCCCCGCCGGTGGCAGCCTGGCGGTCGTCGGGCCGACCGGTTCCGGCAAGACCACCCTCAGCTATCTGGTGCCCCGGCTCTACGACGTGACCGGTGGCCGGCTGCTGATCGACGGAGTGGATGTCCGCGATCTCGACTTCGACACCCTCGCCCGCGCCGTCGGCGTGGTCTCCCAGGAGACCTATCTCTTCCACGCCTCCGTCGGCGAGAACCTGCGCTTCGCCAAGCCCGACGCGACCGACGAGGAGATCGTGGCGGCGGCCGAGGCGGCCCAGATCCACGACCATATCGCCTCCCTTCCGGACGGCTATGACACCCTCGTGGGAGAGCGCGGCTATCGCTTCTCCGGCGGCGAGAAACAGCGTCTGGCCATAGCCCGGACGATTCTGCGCGACCCGCCCGTCCTCATCCTCGACGAAGCCACCAGCGCCCTGGACACCCGCACCGAGCAGGCCGTCCAGCAGGCCATCGACGCCCTCTCGGCCGGCCGTACCACGATCACCATCGCCCACCGGCTGTCCACCGTGCGCGACGCCGATCAGATCGTCGTCCTTGACGGCGGCCATATCGCCGAGCGGGGCACCCACGAGGAGCTGCTGGCCATGGGTGGGCGATACGCCGCGCTGGTGCGGCGCGACTCCCACCTGGCGCCGGTGGCCCCTGCCGTCTAGTCCGCCAAGACCCTCCGCCACCCTCCGCCAAGACGCTCCGTAAAACCCTGGAAAGACGTGGCACCGTACCTATGACGGTCAGGCGGGCACTGTGCCCGCCGGAGCCGATGTGTCCGTGCCCTGCGCCGGGGCATCGCCCGCCGGGCGGCAGACGATCCGACGCGCCGGGGGCTCCGGGGTGGCGCCCCCGGAGTGACCGGGATGAGGGGGCACAAGGTTTCTCAGCGTCGGGGAGGGCTCCAGGCCCAGCTCATCGAGGAGAACGCGGCGGCACTGTTGGTACTGGCGCAGTGCCGCGCCCCGGTTGCCCGCGGCCAGATGGGCGTTGATGAGCACCCGATGAGCGCTCTCCCGCAGGGGTTCCGCACGTACGGCGGCGAGCCCGGCGGCGACGGCCTCGCCATGGCGGCCCACCGCTGTCAGCCGCTCGGTCATCGCCTCCAGGGCGTACAGCCGCAGTTCATGGTATTGCTCCTGCTCGACCAGCACCCATTCGTTCTCCGACCACTCCGGTAAGAGGTCGGCCGAGAGATCCTCCCGCGTCCGCGCGGTGAGGATGTCGTCGCATGAGCGCGACATGTCGAGCAACTGGTGCGCACGCGTCGCCGCCGCATGGATGTCCACGTCGATGTGTTTGCAGATCGCCAGTTCCTGGGTGGACGCGTCGATGACCTGATGCCCCGTTCGCGAGGCGCGCCATAACGATGAGCGGAGGTTGGCGTTGGCGCGGGACGCCGTGACGTCCGGCCACAGCATTCCCGCCACATAGGTCCGGCTCCGCGGTGTGTTCTGGAGGGCGAGGAACGCGAGGAGGCGCTGGGCGCTGGAGGATATGGGAACGCGTTTGTGATCGACCGACAGCGCGAAACTCTTGAGCAGTCTCAATGTCATGACATGGTCTTCTGCGCTCATCGGCCCCCCGGGGCGATATCGGCTTCAGCGACCCATCCCCTGCGTCCCATCGGGATGCCCTGAAGCCATGTTACGAGCAGATCATGGTCCTGTGTCCGGCCTTCGGGCTAAAGGACGCTATATGGCCGGGCATCACCGGAACGTCGCGGCAACGTCACCCATCGGGCCCGCACTTGCCGGGCTCGCACCGGTCGGTTTCGAGCAGCTGGTCGAGCCAGGCGCGCACGGCGGTGAGCACGTCGTCGACCGCGCTCGCCGCGCTGGGGGGCGCCTGGCCCCGGCTCCCGGTCCGCACGATGCGCGCGCGGAAGCCATCCGCTCTGCCGTCTTCCACCCAGACCCGGAGGATCAGGACACCGGTCCGTTCTGAGGGGATTTCCATGAGGGGAAAATATGCCCGCCCGTGTCACCTCGGCGTTGTCGCCGTGTGTCCGGGTTCGTCATCGGCGGCGGCGGAAACGGACCGGTGACGTTCGTGTGATGTGCGTATCGCGGTCCGGCCACGCCGGGACCGGCATCCTCTCGGGGCACGCTTCCGAGCGCGGAGAGGGGGGATTCGCATGGGTGACTTCGGTGTCATCGCCGATGTCTCGACGGTCATCGTGCAGAGCCTGTCCCAGGCCCTGCGCGGGCTCAGCCAGGTGGAACCGCCGATCGCGGAGCTCAACGACCTCTCCGAGACGGTGCAGACACCGCCGCCGAAGCTCACGGTGTTCCTCTACGAGATCGCCGAGGACCCCACATCGCGCAACCGGCCGCCGGTGCGCTCCCAGCCACCCGACCCACCGACCACCCGCAAGCCGCCGATGGCGCTGCTGCTGCGATACCTGGTCACCCCCTGGGGCGGCGACCAGGCGACCCAGCACCGGATGCTCGGACGGGCCCTGCAAACGTTCTACGACGACGCGATCCTGGACGGCGCACAGCTGTCCGGCAGCCTCGCGGCGAGCACCGACTCGCTGCACCTCAGCCTGACCCCGCTCACCTTGGACCAGAAGTCCTGGGTCTGGTACGCGATTCAGAAGCCGTACCGGCTGTCGCTGAACTACGAGGTCCGCGTGGTCAACCTGGACTCCGCGGTCGAGACGCCGGTGCACCCGGTGCAGAGCCGGGTCATCGGCGGGGCGGTGATGCCATGAGCCGCTTCATACCGCTGGAGCGATCGACGCTCTACAGCCCGGCCTGGCTCATACCGTACGACGACTTCGCCCGGCGGGTGCGCGCCGCCGGGGTGTCGGTCCAGCTGGACCGGTACGACGACGGCGAATGGCTGCCCCTGGACGACATGGCGGTGCGCACCCCCGGCGCCGCCTTCGCCTATCCGGGTCTCGGCCGGTGCGCCGAGCTGTGGGCGGCCCGGCCGCGGCGCCACCGGGCCCGCTTCGCGGCCGACGGCTACCAGCCGCTGTACCCGGCCGACGGCCGGCCGTTCTCGGCCGCTCTGGTGGGCGTCGAATTCCTGGTCCACCCGTATGACGACGCCCATCCGCCGACGGTGGTGACCGAGCCGCGGCTGGTCCGGCTGCTGCCGAGCGTCTCCTTCCGCTACCCACCCGGTCTGCGCACGGTGCACGGCGCCGTGGTCGATGCGGCCACCGGGGCGCCGATCCCCAATGCGCTGGTCGAGGCCGGCGGGCACACCAGCCGGGACCTGACGCCATGGCACGAGCGCACCCTGTCCGACCCCGCGGGCGCCTTCCGGCTGGCCCTGCGGTGGGAGGGCGAGAAGGCCGATGAGCACGCCGTCGAGGAGACGTTCCACCTCCAGGCCACCGAGCGGCCGGGCCGGTCCGGATCGCTGGTCGTGCGGCTGCCCCAGGACACCGAGCGCCGGCACGTCATAGAGATCCGCGAGAGTTAAGGAGCCGTCCATGGCGGAGTATCTGAGCCCCGGGGTCTACATCGAGGAGGTCGATGCGGGCCCACGGCCGATCGCGGGGGTGAGCACCAGTACGGCCGGGATGGCCGGGGTCACCATGCGCGGTCCGTACACCGGTAAGCCCAAACTGGTCACCAACTTCCTGGAGTTCCAGAACACCTTCGGCGGTTTTCTCCGTGAGCCGGACCCGCTGATCCGGGACACCTGGGCGAACGACCCCGTGGAAGGCGGCCGCTGGTGGCTGTTCCCGCTGGCGGTCAAGGGCTTCTTCGACAACGGCGGCCAGCGGCTGTACATCAAGCGGGTCGCCGGCAGGCAGGCGACCCCGTCCTCGGGCGTGCTGGGCCACGGTGTGATGAGCCCGGTCGCCGGCGATGCCGCCAAGGGCGCGACCCGCCTGGAACTCGGCCATCTGATCGGGTTCTCCGGCGTCGGGCAGCAGATCCAGATCTTCCGCGGCGACGACCAGCAGTCGATCCACACCGCCGGGGTCGCGGCCTACGACGCCATCACCCACCGGATCGAACTGGACGCCCCGCTGCCCGCGGAGGTCAGGGCGGGCCGCGGCGACTATGCGCAGATCGGGACGCGCGGCGCGGAGCGGACACTGGAGTTCGCCGCCGTCAGCCCCGGTTCATGGGGCGACGCGGTACAGGTGCGGATCCAGCCGATGGCCGCCGCCGCGCTGCCGGTGCTGCCGGATCCGCAGGAGGGCGGGTTGTTCGTCACCCGGCTGGCCGCGGACGCCGCCGCCGACAGCGAGACGGTCGAGGTCGAGGCGGTGACCGGGCTCGACCCCGATGAGCTGCCGCCCGATGTGTGGGTGGGGATCGGCTCGGGCCGGTTCAAGGCCCAGGTGAGCCGGCCCGCGGACGGGAAGGTCACGCTGACCCTGCCGTCCGGTACGGCACATGAGGAGTGGCGGAGCGGACTGCTGGTGCGCCGTGTGCGCCGGGGCAACACCTCGGCGGGGACGACGCTGCGGATCGGCGGTGCGAGCCGGCTGTACGAGGGTGCCGTCGTCCAGGTCGACGACGGCAGCCATCTGACCATCCGCACCGTCGAGACGATCGCGGCGGACGTCGTGACCCTCGACGGGGACGTGCCCGGCACGCTGTTCGAAACCGATCGGCTGCATCTGGTCGAGGCGCAGGTCGACGCCCGGTTCACCGACCCGTCCGGGACCGTGGAGACCGAGACCCACCGCAACCTCCGGCTCACCGGCGACACACCGTCGAACCTGGTGACCACCCTGGCCGGCCGCTCCCGGCTGGTGCGGGCGACGGCTCTGGGCGCCCTGTCCACCGACCCGACGAAGTTCCCCCTGCCCGCGGTCGGCTCCTGGCTGACGCTGGACGGCGGGGACGACGCCTACGGGAGCCTGAGCGTGGCCGACTTCGTCGGCGAGGACGGCGGCAGCGGCAAGCGGACCGGGATCGCGGCGCTCGAGGACATCGACGAGGTGGCCGTCTGCGCCGTGCCCGGCATGTGGTCGGGCACGGTCGAATCGGCCCTGGTCACCCACTGCGAGCTGCTCAAGGACCGGTTCGCGATCCTCGATCCGCAGGACGGGTTGGACATCGAGGGCGTCCAGGCGTTCCGCGAGCGGTTCGACACCAAGTACGCCGCGCTCTACCACCCGTGGCTGGTCACCCGCGACCTCTCGGCGGGCCGCGATGTCGAGGTGCCGCCATCGGGCCATATGGCCGGGATCTACGCGCGCGTGGACGTGGAGCGAGGGGTGCACAAGGCACCGGCCAACGCGGTCATCCGGGGCATCCGGCCGACCGACGGCATCGCCCAGGACGTCACCAAACGCCATCAGGACCTGCTCAACCCCAAGGGCATCAACGCGCTCCGGTTCTTCCCCGGGCTGGGCCACCGGGTCTGGGGCGCGCGCACGCTCTCCTCGGACAGCTCATGGAAGTACATCAACGTCCGGCGGCTGTTCCTCTATCTGGAGGAGTCGATCGACGAGGGCACCCAATGGGTGGTGTTCGAGCCGAACGACGAGGCGCTGTGGTCCCTGGTCCGCCAGACGGTCACGAACTTCCTCACCACGGTCTGGCGCAGCGGCGCGCTCGCCGGCACCACCGCCGACGAGGCGTTCTTCGTCGCCTGTGACCGCACCACGATGACCGAGGACGACCTCGCGGGCGGCCGGCTCATCTGCGCCATCGGTGTCGCGCCGGTCTTCCCGGCGGAGTTCGTGATCTTCCGGATCCAGCAGAAGACCCGCGAGACCCAACTCGCCTGAGTGGCCAAGGGAGTCCACCATGCCGCCCCTTACCAGGGACGATCCGTACGCGTCCTATAACTTCAAGATCATCGTGTCCAACGTCAGCGACGACGGGCTCGCGGTGAGCGGATCCTTCACCGAGGCCAGCGGGCTGGAGCTGGAGATTCCGCCGATCGAGTACCGCAACGGGAGCGAGGACATCACCGTCCGCAAGATCCCGGGGCTGAAGAAGTTCACCAACCTCACCTTCAAACGCGGCATCACCGGACACGTCGCCTTCTGGCGGTGGGTGGTCGACGCGCTCAACGGCAAGGTGCAGCGCACCCACGGCTCGATCGTGCTCTGCGACGAGAACCGCAACGACGTGATGCGCTGGAACTTCGACCGCGGCTGGCCCACCAAGTACACCGGCCCGACGCTGAGCGCCACCAAGAACGAGATCGCCATGGAGACGCTCGTCCTGGCGGTCGAGAAGCTGGAGATCGAAGTCTGATATGGCAGGCGAAGCGCTCCCCGGGGTATCCCTCGCGTTCGCGCCGCGCGGCTCCGGCACCGAGCCGCTGCGCACCGACGTGGCGGCGTTCCTGGGCCGGCTCCGCCGCGGCCCGGTCGGCACTCCCGTCCGCGTGGAGAGCTGGAACGACGTCGTGGGCGCCTTCGGGCCGCCGGAGGGCGCCTTCGCCACCCCGTACGCACTGCGCGGCTTCTTCGAGAACGGCGGCCGCACCGCCTGGGTGCTCCGGGTGTCCGGGCCGGCCACCACGGCCCGGACGGCGTGGACCGTCGGGCCGCTGAGCGGATGGGAGGCCACGGGCTACCAAGTCGTCGCCACCAGCCCCGGAGCCTGGGCCAACGGCGGGCGCGTCGCCATCCGTTACCAGGCCAGCACCGTCGCGGGACCGCCCACCGTGGGCGTCCGGGTCATGATGCCCGGCGAGCCGCCCGAGACCTTTTCCGGGCTGCCGCTCACCGGTTTGGCCGACCGGCTGACCGGATCCCGCTACATCCGGCTGATCCCGGACGGGCCGCCACCGCCACCGGGTCGGCCCGGCCCGATCTCGCTGTCCTGGGACCTGACGCTCACGGGCGGCGCCGACGCGGCGCCCACCCGCGGCGCGTACACGGACGCCGTGACCGTACAGGCCGAACTGCCCGAACCCGCGCTGGTGGCGCTGCCGGACCTGGGCGCGGATCTGTCCGGTGCCACGCACACCGAT
Source organism: Streptomyces malaysiensis subsp. malaysiensis (assembly GCF_040653035.1). Lineage (NCBI taxonomy): Bacteria > Bacillati > Actinomycetota > Actinomycetes > Kitasatosporales > Streptomycetaceae > Streptomyces > Streptomyces malaysiensis. The sequence continues at coordinate 238,123 of NZ_JBEZNG010000007.1, read as the reverse complement.
GTGGTGCTCGAACTGCTGCGGAGCGTCGAGCCGTTGCACGACCGGCTTGTCGTTCTGGACGTGCCGCCCGGGCTGGCCTCCGTGGACCAGGCGGTCGACTGGGTGGACTCCCTGGCGGCCACCGGCGACAGCGGGCTGCTCGGCTGCGCCGCCGTCCACCACCCGCCGCTGCGCACCCCCGACGGACAGGACGTGCGCACCGTCCCGGCGTCCGGGCACGTCCTGGGCGTCATCGCGCGCCTCGACGGCGAGCGCGGGGCGCACCACACACCCGCGGGCGCCGTGATCCTGGAGGCGGTCGACCTGGCCGCCGAGTACCCGGAGCCGCAGCAGGTCCGGCTGTTCGACGCGGGGCTGAACCTGATCCGGTGCACCCGCGGGCGGGGGCTGATGGTGTGGGGCGGGCGCACCCTGTCCGCCGATCCGCGCACCCGCTACATCGCGCACCGCCGGCTGGTCCATCTGCTGGTGCGCGCGATCCGGCGGGCGGCGAGCCCGCTGGTGTTCGACGTCAACTCGGCCGAGCTGCGGCTGACGTTGGTACGGGCGCTGACCTCCGTACTGCTCTCGGCCTTCCGGGCCGGGGCGCTCGCCGGAGCCCGGCCCGAGCAGGCGTTCCGGGTGGTGTGCGACGACACGAACAACCCGCCCGAGCAGGACCCGGGGCAGCTGGTCTGTGAGATCGAGGTCGCCCCGGCAGTGCCCATGGAGTTCATCCGGCTGCGTCTCGTACTCGGCCAGGACCGAGGTCTGGAGGTGATCGAGGCATGAGCCTGGATCCGCTGCCCAAGTATCGCTTCCTGGTCACCCTCGACCCCGGCGACGCGTATCTCCCGGCCGCGCAGGCGCTGCTGCTGCCGCTGGCCGCCTCCGGCGCGTTCCAGGAGGTCACCGGGCTCGGCGCACAACTCGAAGTGACGAGCTACCCGGAGGGCGGCCGCAACGACTCGGTCCACCAACTGCCGCTGCGCCACTCATGGAACCGGATCACGCTCAAGCGTGGGGTGGTGCGCGACCCGGGGCTGTGGTCCTGGTACCAGGCCGGGCTCGCCGACTCCCTGGGCGCCCGCCGCGACGGCGCGGTGATCGTGCTCGGCCCGGACGGGGTGCCCGGCGCGGCATGGGCCTTCCATGGCGGGCTCGCCGCCAAGTGGAGCGGCCCGGACCTGCACGGGGAGCAGAACGCGATCGCCATCGAATCGCTGGAGATCGCGCACGAGGGGCTCACGAAGGTCCTGCAAGACGCCGCGGCGAGCGCCTTGCCGCGCCAGATCCAAGGGAGGTGACCGAGGTGCCGAAGGTGACCATTCACCACCTCGAGGTCCGGTTCCAGGTGGACGGCGACGACGGCGCCGTGTTCACCCGTCTGTTCAACAAGCACATCCAGGCGTGGGCGAAGTTGTACGAGGACCAGTGCGCACGAGCCAAACAGACGCGGAGCGAGCGGAGTTTCGGCGACGGGGAGGGGCACTGATGAGCGTGACGCCCGTTTCCTTTGCCCGGCAAGGCGCCGCCCGGGCCCGGCTGGAGATCGTGCGGCCGGTGATCGCCGATGAGCGGCGGCGGCGGATCCCGCTGCGGTTCAACCCCACCGACTACAAGCTGAGCAAGAGCAACACCTTCGCCGAGATCACCATCCCCGGCCTGGAGACACCGCCCCTCCAGTACGTACGCGGCGGCACGGAGACCCTCACCGTCCAGGCGCTGGTGGACACCTCCGACACCCTGGAGAACGTACGGAAGGTCTACGTCGACGCGGTGCGCGATCTGCTGCGGCCCGACAGCCGGGAACACACGCCCCCGGTGGTCCGGTTCGTCTGGGACGAGGAGGTCTTCACCGGAGTCGTGGAGAAGCTGGACGTCAACTACCAGCTCTTCCAGCCGGACGGTGTGCCGTTGCGGGCCATGCTGGACCTCTCGCTCAAGGAGTTCCGCACGGCCGCCGCGCAGGTCGCCGGGACACCGCGCTCCTCTCCCACGGTGGAGAAGAGCTATGTGGTGCGCCGTGGCGACACGCTCAGCTCCATCTCCGCCGCGCTGTACCGGCGGCCCGACGCCTGGCGGGAGCTGGCGCGCGCCAACGGCATCGGCGACCCGCGGGACCTGCGACCGGGCCGGGTGCTGACCGTGCCCCGGCTGTCGTGAGGAGCGCGCGATGAGCACTCCCGCGCCCGAGGTCGCCTCGCCCGACCGGTACGCGCCCGAGTTCGATGTGCGCATCGAGGGCCTGGAGATGGACCCGTCCACCAAGAACGACATCATCGACATCAAGGTGAACCGGGATATCGATGAGATGTCCGGCTTCGATCTCACCCTGAACAACTGGGACGATGCGAACCTGCGGTTCAAGCACAGCGATTCGCCGCGGTTCCGGCTCGGTGGCCGGGTCTCGGTCCGGCTCGGCTACGCCGACGAGCTGCTCACCGTCGCCACCGGGACCATCTCCACGCTCAGCCCCAAGTTCACCGATGGCGCTTCGCCCACCGTCCAGGTCAGCGGCGTGGACGGGCTGCTGCGGCTCAAGGACCGCAAGCCCACCGAGAACGAGGTCAAGATCTACCGCGATCTGCCCGACTGGCGCATCGCCGAGCAGATCGCCCAGCGCAACCATCTGCGCATCCAGGTCACCAGGGAGGGGCCCACCCATGACCGGGTGGTGCAGAAGAACCAGGACGACGCCACATTCCTGCTGGAGCGGGCCAAGCGGCTCGACTTCGACTGCTACATCCTGCCGGACCCCACGACCGGCGAGGACACGCTGTACTTCATCAAGCCGACCGATGGCCGCGACGGCCGCCCGATCCGGTTGTACCGGCTGGCGTACGCACCGGGGCTGAGCACCGGTCCCACCGCCCAGCCCGAGGGGCTGGTCCCCAACCTGATCGAGTTCACCCCGACGCTGACCGTCTCCCAGCAGGTCAGCAAGGTCACCGTGCGCGGCTGGGACCCCCGTACCAAACAGCCGATCGCGTTCACCGCGACCGCCGAGAACCTGCCGGCCGGGGAGAACACGGCCGATGGGCAGAGCGGACCGCAGGCCGCCGAGTCCACCTTGCAGGGCCGCCAGGAGGTCGTGGTGGACGCCCCGGTCGGCAGCGACCAGGAGGCCCGCGAACTGGCGATCAGCCTGTTGCGCGAGCGTGCCTACGAGTTCATCACCGCGACCGGCAAGGTGGCGGGCCTGCCCGAACTGCGGCCCGGCGACAACCTGGAGATCTACGGCCTCGGCCGCCGCTTCTCGGGCACCTACTTCGTCAAACGGGTCGAGCACACCCTCAACACCAGTGGTTTCTTCACCCAGTTCACCGCACGGCGGATCCACCAGGGGGCCCAGTGACCATGAGGGGCACACCACGCGCCCGCTCCACCGACAAGCGTTACTACGGCGTCGTCGAGGCGCTCGTGGTGGAGAACGAGGGTGATGACGAAGGCCAGGTCAAGCTGAAGTTCCCGTGGTTCGACGACACCACGGTCACCGACTGGGTCCGGGTCGGCCAGCTGTACGCGGGAGGTGGCTACGGCTCGGTGTTCGTCCCCGAGAAGGGCGATGAGGTGCTCGTCGCCTTCGTCCACGGGGACATGCGGTACCCGATCGTGCTGGGCGGCCTCTACAACGGCGAGGACAAGCCGCCAACCGCCCGCACCGAAGGCCGCGACCAGAAGATGATCCGGACCCGGCACGGCCATGAAGTGCTTCTGGACGACACCCGGTCCAAGGCCGCCGTACGGATCACCTCCGCCGCCGGGCATGTGGTGGAGCTGGACGACCAGGGCAAGGCGATCCGGATCACCGCGGCCGAGGGCGGCAGCGTCACCGTGACCGCGCAGGGCGACATCACCCTCAAGGCGCCGAAGGTGACGGTCGAATCCCCCTCCATCGACCTCGGCGGCGGCGCCACCGAACCGCTGGTGCTCGGCAACGCGCTGCTCCAGGCGTTCAACGCCCACACCCACCCCTCCGCCGCCGGGCCCACCGGCCCGCCGACCCCGCCGCTCACCCCCGCCGTGCTGGCGAAGAAGGCGAGGACGGCATGAGCGAGGAGTTCCTCGGAACCGGCTGGCGGTTCCCGATCCTGCCCGACGCGTCCGGCCGGCTCGGCTACGCCGTCGGCGAGGAGAGCATCGAGCACTGTCTGCGGGCGCTGCTGCTCACCGCCACCGGCGAGCGGGTCATGCGGCCCGAACTGGGCACCCGCGCCCAGGAGTTGCTGTTCGCGCCCGGCAGTGTGCAGAACCTGCGCGATCTGGAGCGGTCGATCGCAACCGCCGTCCGTGACCATGAGCCGCGGGTGGAACTGGAAGAGGTCCGCGCGGAGGCCGACCCCGCCGACGAGTCGCGGATCACCGTCTCGGTCGTCTACCGCATCCGGCGCAGCAACACCAAGGCCAACCTGGTGTTCCCGTTCTACACCGGACTCACGGGCCTCACCGGGGGCACCCCATGACCCTGCCCGCGCCGAAGCTGGACGACCTCACCTGGGCCGACATGATGGCGGCCGTTCGCCGCCGGATCCCCGCCGAGTCCGACGGCATCTGGACGCTGCACGCGCCCGTCGACCCCGGTGTCACCCTCCTCGAACTCTTCGCCTACCTCCTCGAACAGCGGCTGTACTGGCTCGACCAGGTGCCGGACGCGCTCGTGGCCGCCGTACTGCGGCTGCTCGGCCTCGAACCGCCGCGCCCCGCCCGCCCGGCCGCCACCGTGCTGCGCCTCGCCGCCCGGCAGGAGGGCACCGCCCTGCCCGTGGTCCCCGCCGGGACGGCGCTGACCCGCGACCCCACCGGGCAGATCGTCTTCACCCTCGATGACGACGTGGCCGTCCTCCCGCTCGCCGAGGGCGGTGAGGTCACCGTGTGGACCGACCGCGACCGCACGGCGGATCTGCGGGCCCGGCGCGGTATCGCGCTGCTGGCGAGCGACGGCGCCCCGGCGCGGGTCCGGTTCACCCTGCCGCTCACCGGGGAGCATCCCGCGCCCGGCCCGATCGGCCTGCTCGTCGAGTTGGACGCGCCCGCCGCGTCCGTGCCGTCGTGGCTGCCCGGGGCGGTCCCCGACGTACCGCCGCCCGCCGAGCTGACCTGGTCCTGGTTCCGGCCTGGCACGGACCTCTCCGGGGGGTTCGAGAGGGTCGAGGACGGTACGGGCGGGCTCAGACGGCCCGGTGTCGTCCGGCTGCACCCGCCGGCCGGCTGGACCACGCGCGATGCCGGACTGCTGGTGACGACCCCGGCCGCCACCTACGCGGCCCCACCCCGTCTGCTCCAGCTCGCCGTCAATGTGTCCGCCGCGCACCACCGCCAGCACCGCACCGCGACCGGCGCCGACCTGCGGGAGCAGATCGACGCCTGGCTCAGGCTGCCCGGCCAGCACCTCGTCCTGCCGGACGCCGCCGGCCGCCTCCTGGAGGCGACCGTGCGCCTGGCGGGCCAGGAGTGGCGGCCGGCACCGGACTTCACCTTCGGCGCACCGGCCGACCGGCTCTTCGTGCTCGACCGGGCCGAGGGCGCGCTGGTGTTCGGCGACGGACTCACCGGGCGCGTCCCCCACCCGGACCCGGACGCTCACATCACGTACGCGACCGGCGGCGGCCGGGGCGGCAACGGCGGCATGACCGGCAACTGGCTGCCGCCCGCGGACCGTCCGGCCCCGCCCGGAGCGGTCTCGGCCGCCAACCTCGTACGGGCCGAAGGCGGTGCGGACCCGGAGACCATCACCGAGGCGCGCCGGCGCGCGGCCGCGTCCCTGGGGGAGGTGACCCGCGCGGTCACCGCGGACGACTACGCCACCCTGGTCCGTACGGTCCCGGGCGTCGCCATCGCCCGCGCCCACCCGGCCGTCGGCGCGCACCCCGGCTTCCCGTGCTCCACGGTGCCCGGCGCGGTGACCGTCCACATCGTCCCGGCCGCGCCCCGGGACGACCTCGCCCGCGAGGACTTCGTCGCCGCGCCGCTGCCCGACCCCGGCATGCTGCGCGCGGCCGCCGCCCGCCTCGAACAGACGCGGCTGCTCACCTCCGAGGTCTTCGTCCGCCCGCCCCGCTACCGCGAGGTGGCGCTGCGCGTGGCCCTGTCGGGCGACCCGGCCGACCGCACCCGGGTGTCCACCGTGCTCACCGCCGCGCTGCGCCGCTTCCTCGATCCGCTCGTGGGCGGGGAGGACCAGGACGGCTGGCCGTTCGGGCAGCCGCTGCGGCCCTCGGCCCTGCTGCGGGCCGCGCAGCGGGCGCTGGGCGATCTCGCGGACATCGCCGCCGTGGCGATCGGCCTCGACGGGGCCGACCCGACCGAGGAGTGCGACGAGGTGCCCCTCGGCGCGGGGGAGCTCCCCGTCCTGCGGACGGTCCACACCCGGATCGTGCCCGCCGTCGAACCGGGGGAGGGGCTGGCATGACCGGCGAGGTGTGGTGGGAGAAGGACGCGCGGGAGCGGGAGCGGGAGGACGGGCGGATCGTGCCCGGCCCCGGACCGACCGGCGTTCAGCCCGAGCTGGTCGAGGCGACCCGCGAGGCCGTCCGCGCCGATGTACGCGGCCGGATCGCGGGCTACACCCCGGACTGGACCGACCCCGACCGGCAGGACGCGGGCGTCGCCCTCGTCCGCCTCTTCGGCACCCAGGCCGAACCCGTGCTCGGCCGCGTCAACCGGCTGCCGGAGAAGGTCCTGGCCGAACATCTGTCGACGGCGGGGGTGCGCCGGCGCCCGGCCGGGGCGGCGGCGACACTCCTGGAGTTCACCGTCAACCCGCCGGACGGCGCCTCCGTGCTCGTCCCCGTCGGGTTCCAGAGCGCCGCCTCCACCCCCGCCGGGCAGATCGTCTACGAGACCGACCAGGATCTGTACGCCACCCCGGCCACCCTCGCCGACCTCGCCGTCCAGGAGGCCGGAACGCTCCAGGCCCTGCCGCTGGGACCGGCCGGGCCCAGCCGTCCCTTCGAGCCCTTCGGCCGGGACCCGCGGCCCGGCAACGCGCTGTGGATCGGGCTCGCCGGGCCGGCCGCCCCCTACCCGCGGCTGTCGCTGGGCTTCGTGGTCGTCGCCGCTCCACCCGCCCCCGCGGCCTCCGGCGGCACGGTGCCCCTGCCGCTGCCGCCCGCGCCGCTGCTGCGCTGGGACGTGCTGGACGGCACCCGGCTCGTCCCCGCCGAGCTGATGCGGGACTCCACGGCCGGGTTCGGCGCCGGTGGGACCGTCGAGCTGAGGGTTCCGCGCTCATGGGAGCCGGGCAGCCCTTCCGGCACCCGGCCCCGGCTGCGCTGGCTGCGCCTGCGGATCGCCCACGGCGCCTTCGCCGGACCCGCTCCCGTGCTGTCCGGGCTGCGGCTGAACGTGGTCGCCGCCACCGCCGCCCGCACCATCCGGGACGAGCCGCTCCAGCCCGTCCAGGACCCCACGACCGGCGGACGGCGGCACATGAAGCTCAGTCAGGTGCCCATCCTGGCCGGATCGGTGGTCATCGAGGTCGACGACGACACCGGCGGCGATGTCTTCGGCACCACGGCCGGAACCGCGTCCCGGTGGCGCGAGGTGGAGAGCCTGGCCGGCTACGGCGCCGAGGACCGGGTGTTCACCGTGGACCACGAAAGCGGCGAGGTGACCTTCGGGGACGGCGTCAGCGGCGCGGCCGTTCCGCCCGGCTTCCGCAACGTCCGCGCCGTGCGCTACCGCGTGGGCGGCGGCAGCGCCGGAGCTGTGGCGGCGGGCGCGGTGAACGGGGTGGTGACCGCGCTGCCGTTCGTCACCCGCGTGGCCAACCCCTTCCCGGCCTCCGGCGGCACGGACGCCGAGCCCGACGCGGATGCCATGCGCCGCGGCGCGGGGGAACTGCGGGCCCGCGGCCGCGCCGTGGCCCCCGCCGACTACGGGCAGCTCGCCACCCGCGCACCCGGCGCGTCGGTGGCCCGCGCCCGGGGCGTGCCCGGTCTGCACCCCGACTTCGCCGGGGCGCCGATCCCCGGCGTCGTGGGAGTCCTCGTCGTACCACCCGTACCGCCGGGCGACGCCCCGGACGAACCGCCGGTCCCCACCGCCGCGACCCTGAAGGCCGTCGCCGACTTCCTGTCCCGCGAAGCCGCCCCCGCCGGAGTCACCGTGGTCGCCGCCCCCGCGCCGTACCGCCGTGTCGCGGTGGAGTCCTGGGTGGCCCTCGACCCGGACCTCGACCGGGCCGCCGTCCTGGCCCGGGCCGGGGACGCGGTGCGCACCTATCTGGATCCGCTGCGCGGCGGGGAGGACGGCGCGGGCTGGCCGTTCGGCGGCGCGCTGCGCCATACGGCGCTGGTCCGGCGGCTGCTGGCGGTCGACGGGGTGCTGGCCGTCACCCGGCTCTCGCTCACCGTCGACGGAGTGCGCCGCCCGCCCTGCACCGACCACGCCCTCCCGCCCCACACCCTCGTCTGGCCGGAGCGCCCGCTGCTGATCCCGGTAGGAGACCGGCCATGACGTGCTCACCGCACCCCGCGACCTTCCGGCTCCTCGACGCCTACGTCGGCTGGGACCGGCAGGAGGCGTACGGCATCGTCGGCTTCGACGCCCCGGCCGGCCTCCGGCTCGCCCACCGCGGGGCCGACCAGGAAGGCCCCACCAGGGACCGGCTGCTGCCGTGGTTCCCCGACCCGCGCCTCGCGCCCGGATGCGGGCCGTGCGGCTGGTATCTGCTCGTCCCCGGCGAGCGGCGGCTGCTGCGCCGCGACGGGTGCGGCGGTGCCTTCACCCCACTCTGGCCGCCCGACCGCGGCCCCGGCCCGCCGCACCGGCCGGTCTCCGTCGCCGCGCGCGGACACCGGCTGGCCGTGGTGGAGTCCGGCCGGGTCCTGGTGTGGCGCCGAGAGGGCGAGCAGCTCGCCGGAGTGATCCCGGCCGAGCGGCCGCGATGGGCCGCACTGGGCCCCGGCGATGAGGTTCTGGTGGCCTGTCAGGGCAGTACGGATCTGCGGCGGTTCGACTCGACCGGCGGCTGCCGCGGGGTGCTGCGCACCGGCGTGCCCGGCGAGATCATCGGCCTGCGCACCGGACCGGAGCGGACCGTGTGGCTGCTCACCGACGACGGCGGGCGGCTCGGCGTCCACCGGGGCGGTCACGGCCGGCCCTTCCGCCCCGTCATCGCGGACGAACTGGCCGCCGCACTGCCCCCGTCCACGCTCATCTCGGCGGACGGAAACGGGTTCTGCCTGGGCGAGAAGGGCCCGGAGGGCCCCGAGACCAGCTGCTTCACCTGGCAGGGCCGGCCCCGGGACCCCGCGCCACCGGCCACCGACGTCTATGAGACCGACGGGTCGTACCTCACCGCCCTGATCGACAGCGGCATCTCGCGGTGCCGCTGGCACCGCGTGCGCGTGGACGCCGATGTGCCCGCAGGGACGGCGGTCGCCGCCGAGATCGTGGTGAGCGAGGACGGGCGGTACGACGAGAGCGACTGGCAGGTGCCGGCTCCGGGAGCCGCGGACTTCCTTGTCGACCAGCCACCCGGCCGCTTCATCCGGCTGCGGCTGCGGCTGTCGGGCGACGGCGGCTCGACTCCGGTCGTACGCCGGATCCGGCTGGACTTCCCCCGGGTCACCAGCGCCGACCTGCTGCCGCCCGCCTTCCGCGAGGACCCCGCGGCCGATGACTTCACCGAGCGCTTCCTGTCGTTGTTCGACGCCACGCTCGCCCAGCTCGACCGGGTCATCGAGCGGTATCCCTCGCTCCTCGACCCGGCCGGCGTCCCGGACCGGGCGCTGCCATGGCTGGCCGGTCTGCTGGGCCTGTCGTTCGAGGCGGGCTGGGACGCCCGCACCCGGCGCGCGCTGCTGGCCGCCGCCCCGGAGCTCTACCGGCGGCGCGGCACACCGTGGGCGCTGCGCGAGGCGGTGCGCATCGTGTTCGGGGTGACCCCGGTCGTGGACGAGTTGGCGGCGGACCGCCGCTGGGCGTGGCTGCGCCAGGCCGTCGGAGCCTTTGGAACGGAACGCGAACAGGGAGGGGAAGGGGAACAGGGACAGGAGCCGGGGCCGGGGCGGGGGCGGGAGACCGGACCGGGCCAAGGGCTCGGCGCCGTACGGCTGTTCGGCCGGTCGGCGAGCCGCTTCCGGGTCGGCGGCACCGCGCTGGGCGCGGCGCCACTGCGCGCGTTCGGCACGCCGGACAGCGACCCGTTCACCGCGCACGCACACCGGTTCCGGCTGCTGCTGCCCGCCGGATCGGCGGACGAGACCGCGCTGCGACGGCTGGTGGAGCGGCAGGCGCCCGCGCACACGGTGGGGTCGGTACGCACCGGCGGCGCGGGATTCGTGGTCGGTTCGCGGTCCACGGTCGGCGTGGACACCGCGTTCGTTCCGCTGCCGGTGCCCGTACTGGGCGGTGCGCACCCCGTGCGGCTGGGCCGCGACGGGGTGCTGAGGCCGGGACCGAGAGGGTTGCGCCGAGGGGTGGGCGTGGGAGTCGTCTCCGCCGTCGGCATGCATACACAAGTGTCGTGAGAGGACGGGGCGATGACCGGGACAGGACCATCGAGGACCGAGGAGTTCGACGCGCCACCACTGCGCCGGCTGCGGTACTTCCACGGCCAGATGCTGGGCGCACGGGACTTCCAGCGAGAACAGGAGTACCACCGCGAGAAGTTGAGACTGCGCATGCGCTGTCTGCTCGGCTACGGCGTGGTGTGCGGCCTGCATGTGGAACCGGTGAGACGGGACGAGGACGACTGTCCGCCGGCCGACGCCATCGAAGGGCCCGCGCGGCCAGGAGAGAGCGCGGAGGAGGGCGGTACCGAGCCGGAGCGCACCCGGCGCGGGGCCAAGGTGCGGATCACTCCCGGGCTCGCCGTGGACTGCGAGGGCAACGAGGTCGTGGTGCGGGGCGGCTGCGAGATCGACCTGTGGAAGGCGCTGCCCCGGCACGAACGGGACACCGACACCGTCTGGGTCGGCGTCGAGTACGCCGAGCGGCCCGTCGAGCCCACCCGCGCCGTCTACAACGACGGCTGCGCGGACACCTCCGACTGTGAGTTCGGCTGGACCGAGGAGTGCTACACGGTCCGGGTCACCGGCTGCGAACCGCCCGAGGACGAGCGCTGTGACACCTGCTGCTCCCCTTGCGAGCACACGGTGCTCTGGCTGGCCAGGATCGACCGCGTGGACTGGTACGAGCCGGTGCGCCGCGATCGGATCCATATGAACGTGCGCCGTCCGTTCGGCCGCCATCTGCCCACGGTGATCACGGGTATCAACTGGATCCACGGACACACCTACACCATCGACGAGGCCAAGGACCTTCTCGGCACCCTGGACGAGGACGGCGGGCTCGTGGTGCGGTTCTCCGCCGACGTACGCGCCGACACGCTGCGGCCCGGTGTGGTGGAGATCCAGGTGATCGAGGGCGGCAGCGGCCGCAACGCCTCCACCTGGTACATGGGCGGCGCGTTCGCCGAACCGGACCCCGAATCCGAGGACCGCCACGAGTTCACGCGGCGGTTCCGCTACCGCCAGACCACCCGCGAGACGCTTCAGGACGGCGACCGCGTACTGATCACCGTCCGTGCCGCGTTCCTCCTCGACCGCTGCTGCCGCCCGGTCGACGGCACCCACGTGGGCGGGCGCGTACCGCTCATCCACACCGGTGCGACGGTGTCGGCCGAGCACGGCGAGGAGTGCTGTGACCTCCCGCCCTCTGGCATCGGGCCCTGGACGTCCGGCACCGGAGCGGGCGGGGACGTCTTCGAGAGCTGGTTCTTCGTGAAGGAGCGCTGATCATGCGAACCGACTGCGGATGCGGCTGCGGTGGCGACGCCACCCGGACCTCCGCCTTCGTGCGCCCCCGCTTCTTCGCAGGGCAGCTGCTGACCGAGGACGATCTCAGTCTGTTGGTCGAGTACACGACGGCGAAGGCCAGACTCCACAACCGCTCCCTCTACGGGCCCGGCGTCATCTGCGGCCTCGGCGTCACCTGCGACCCGTGCGGCGGCGGAACCGTGGCGGTCCACCCCGGACACGCGCTGGACTGCGCCGGGAACGACATCGTGGTGCCCTGCACCGAGCGGGTCGACGTACCGGCACTGGTGCGGGAGCGGCGCATCAGCGCCCTCGGCGTGGACTGCGGGGAAAGCGGCTGCGACGACGACGGCGACAGCGGGCGCCGCTACGGGCTCTATGCGCGCTACCGGGAGCTCCCCGTCGAACCGGTGGCGCCGTACGCCACCGAGGAGCCCTGCCCCTCACCGGGATGTGTGCCCTCCAGGATCCAGGAGGGCTTCCAATTCGTCGTCAAGTGCGATGACTTCGAGGACCACCGCCACAACCCCGGCACCCGGCTCCTGACAACCCTCGGCGACCTCACACGCGCCGACCGGGCCCGCACCCGCGACCGGCGGCTCGGGTTCTACACCGACGCCCTGACCGTCGCCTCGCTCGGCACGGGCCGGGCCTTCCGCTTCGACGCCGCCGACGCGCGGCGGTACGCCACCGCCCTCGCCTGGCTGCGCGCGAACGCGGGCGGGGAGGGCCCGCCCGCCCCGCCGACGGTCCGCGAGATGACCGAGCACGTCCGCGCGCTGGCCGCCGCCATCGCCCGGTACGACACCTACGACCCGGCCGGGCAGACCCAGCTCGGGAAGGACTACCCCGACCTCGCCACCGTGCGGGACGCCCGCGGCGTCCTGGGCACCGCGTGCGCGCGGCTCGGCGGCGCCGACATGGAAGCGGCGTGGCCGGACCCGCTGCGCCGTGGCATCGCCCACGCCGTCGTCACCGAGACCGCGGCCCGCGTCGTACCGGAGCGGGGCGACCCGGACGCACCGCTGGAAGTACGCATGCTGGCCCAGGGCACACCGCTCGGACACGCGCTGCGGGTGGAGTTCCGCGCGGATCTCGGTCTGATCCGGGAGTGGCTGCTGTGCCGGCTGGACCAGGCCACCGACCTCGCCGACTGCGCGCTGCGCCAGGACATCGCCGCCGTCGACGTACCGCCGCCGCTGCCCGCACCGCCGCCGGACAGCACCGAGAAGGCGACCGTCGCCGAGGTGCAGCAGATCGCGGAGGCCGCGGCGGCACTGGGCGGCGCGGTGCGCCGGTTCCTGACCGACGCGGCGTGCGCCACGCTCAACCCGCCGTGCGGCGACAGCGCTGACACCGACGTCCTGCTCGCACACCTGGAGCTGGACGGCTGCGATGTCGTCCGGGTCTGCTCGGCCACCCGGGAGCAGGTGCTGCCGGGCGGATCGGCGTACGGCGAGTGGCTGCCCAAGCTCTACCGGCTGCGGGAACTCGCCGAGCGCGTGTGCTGTCAGCCGGTGCCGCGCCACCAGAAGCCGACGCTCCCTTCCGAGGGCCCGGTGGCCCGCCCGTACGCGGACGACCTGCTCGGCGACTGGCCGCGCACCGGGGATCTGGAGGAGATGCTGTCCCTGCTGCTGACCCGCGCACCCGGCGAGACACCGCCCAAGGCACTGCACGAACAGGTCTACACGACCCCCAGCGAAGTCACCGACAGCATGCAGGAGCTCGCCCGGCTCAGGACCCAGGTCGCCGATCTCACCGCCGCGGTCGAGGGGCTGCGCGCCCAACTGGGCAGCGCCCGGACGCAGGTGACCCACCTGGAGGAGCAGGTGCCGGAACGGCTCGGGTCCCGCCTCGCGGAGCTCGAAGGCGCACCGGACCGAGCGGCGGGCCAGGAACCGGAGCGGGACCAGGCCCAGGGCTCCGACCAGGCCCAGGACCAGCCCCAAGACCGGGCCCAGGCCCAGGCCCAGGACCAGCCTTCGGACCAGGCCCAGGCTTCGGACCCCGCGGAGCGGCAGCCCGCCAAGCCCCCGGCCAAGCGCAGCCGGTCGCCCCGGACCCGGAAGCCCGGTGAGACGCCATGACGGGCCCGCTGCGCCCCGCCTTCCACGAAGGCCAGGTGCTGGCCGCCGCGGATCTGTCGGCCACGGTGGAGTACGCGCGCGGCGGGGCCGCCCGGCATGCGCGGCATCTGCACGAGTGGGGCATCGTCGAAGGGCTCGGCCTCGTGACCGAGCCCCGTACCGACCCGCTGACGGGCGTCCGCCATGTCGAGGTGAGCGTCTCGGCGGGGATCGCCGTCGACGGCACGGGCCGCGAGGCGGTCGTCACCGAGCCGGTCGTGCTGCGCGAGAGCGACTTCGAAGAGGTCAACGGCGCCGACCAGCCCACGGACGAGCCCTACCCGGTCTTCCTCACCGCGGCCGACCGGGAACCGGCCCGGACCCCCGGGCCGGTCTCCTGCTCCGGGAGCGCCACCGGGACCCGGGTGGAGGAGTCGTACCAGATCCTCTTCGGGCGCCTCGGCGACGAGCGGCTGGCCACCGAGCAGCGGCCGCCCGCGATCGGCGCCCCACCCGCCGATCCGCCCGCCCGCTGGCTCGTCCTGCTGGGCTATGTCCGCTGGGCGGACGGCCATTTCAGCGGTGTCGAGACCATGGCGCGGGGTGTCGCGGCGCGGTTCGCCGGGGTGCGCGCGGACACCGTATCGGCCCGGTCGGGCGCGCTGACCCTGCGGACGGGCCCGGAGACCCGGGAGGGCGAACCGGCGCTCGTACTGTCCGGCGGCGACACACCGAACCTGGTCTTCGGCCTGTACCAGGGCGGTGGCGCGGTCAGCCCGCTGATGACGGTGGCGGCCAACGGCAACCTCTCGATCGAGGGCAGCTTCGGCGGCCGGATGCCGGCCGGCAGCACGCTGGTGACCTCCGGGACCGCCACCGACGGAATGCTGCTGCCGCTGCCGTCCGGCGTCACCCCGGAACAGGTGGCCGACGGCCGGGTCGTGCTCCATGTCCATCTGACCCCGCACCCGCCGCCGTTGGCGGAGACGGCGCTGTTCAGCGCGGTGGAGACCACGGTGGACGGCGACCGGCGGGTCCGGTGCCGGGTGCGCGTGTACAACCCCGCGGTGAACTGGAAACAGCCCGTCGAACAGCCCGGCGCGGTCGACTTCCTCGTCCTGGCGACGGTCGCGGCGACGAACGGCGGTGGCTGACGATGGCTCTCTCCGTGGTGTACGCCGTGGACACCGGCCATGTCGTGGGCGCGCTGGCCCTGACCGGCGCCGACGCCCCGGTCGATGTGGCCGCGCTCGTCGGACGCGCGCTGCCGCTGCGCGTCTCCCTCGGCGAGGGCCGCACGGCGACCCTTCCGCTGAACGCCAGGGACCTCGCCGTGGCGGCCGTGGACGATGAACCGGCCGCCCTCGCCGATCCGTTGGCCTTCGGGGTCGAGCTGACGGCCGAGGGCAAACCCAAACCGGCGCTGGTGCGCCTCCCGTCGTGGACCGAAGGCATCGCGCTGGCCACGGACGGGCTGACCGTCACCGTGAAGGTGGCCGTGGCCCGTACCACCCCCGTGGTTGTCCTGGTCTCCGACGAGCAGGACACGCATGTGCTCACCGGGGAGATCCCCGCCCAGCAGACCCAGGTGAAACTGCCGGTGACCCTCGTGGCGGACAGCGTGCACGGTGTGCTGGTGCTCGTGGCGGGCTGGGCGGGCCGCCTGGGGAAGGAGAAGGCGACATGAGCGCGCCCACCGCGCCGACCGCCGACGGGACCGACGGAATCGGCGGAATCGGCGGGCTCGGCGACAGCGGTGAGCCCGGTGAGATCACGGTGCACCGGTGCACCGTGACGGTGGTCCGGTGCGGTGGGTGGAGCTGGGGGCCCGAACCACGCGGCCTGGTCCGCCATGTGGTCGATGCCCTGCCGGAGTTGCTGGCGGAGCACTTCGCCGAGCGGCTTGCGGCCGATGGGCCGGATATGGAGATCACCGAGGCGCTGACCGTCACCGTCCGGCCGGGCCGGACCGGCCGTTACGGCTGGTCCGGAGGGGCGTTCGGCGGCGGACCGCCCGTCGAGGTCCACTTCGCGCCGGTGGCGATGGTGGAGGTCCCCGGCGACGCGCCCGCCGACGGCGGCGGGTCGTTCGAGGAGTCCTTCGCGGCGGCGTCGGACCCGTGGACCGCGCCGGGCGCCGCCGCGCTCTTCGCCGAACTCGCCGAGCGCGGCGAACTGGACGCGCTGCTCGCGCTGTTGCCGGACGTCTCGGTGCGGGCGTATCTGCTCGCCCTGCTGGGAGTGGACGACACGGCGGCCGCCCGGCTGCTCGCCGAACTCGTCCGGCGCGTCCTCGCGGGCTCCTCGCCCGCTGGCCCGCACGGCGATGCCGCGCGACCGGGGCCCGCCGAGCCGCTGCCAGAGCCGATGCCCGAGCGGCTGCGCGCCGTGGTCGCGGGCGCCGTCGCGGCCGATCTGCCACGGCTCCTCGCCGACTTCCTGGCCTCGGCGGACCGCGCGGAAGTCGTACGGCTGGCCCGGCCCCCGGCCGATCCGCACGCCCCGAACACCGACGAGCGGCCCGGGGCGGCGGGTGGCAGCGCCGCGGTGGGTATGGCCGCCGGGGCGAGCGCGGCCGCCGGGGCGCGGACCACCGGCGAGGTACAGGTCTGGTCCGCCCTGCCCTTCCTGCTCACCGGGCCACTGGCACGCATCGGCTACCTCGACGCGATCGGGCCCGCCCTGGCCGGTGTCGAACTGGCCCAGGACGCACCGCTGTTCGCGGCGGCCCTCGCATACAAGGTGCTGGGCGAGACCGCACGGGGCTGGCGCCGCGCAGAACGCGACGGCGAGGCCGCGGCCGCCTTCGCCGGTCTTCCGCCTCCCCTCGCCGAGGAGCGGCTGGCCGGCTTCGCCCGCCGGGCGGGCCCCGCCCTTCCGGTCCTCGACGGCGTCCTGGCCCTGGCGGTGTGCCGGGGCCACGACCCCGCGGACCCGCTGCTGCTCACGGGGGCGGACGACGGGCTGCTCCTCATCGACGCCCACGGCATGTTCCCGATCGCCTGGACCCCGGAGGCCACCGCACTGCTGCCGTACTGGCACTCGTGCGGCCGCCCGCCCGTGCTGCTCTGCGACGGGCCCCTGCCGCCCGGCACCCTTCGCGAACTGGCCTCCGCGGGCGTGCCGTTCCTCACCGCCGTACGGCCGCTGCGCGGCGACCCCGTGGCGCGGCTGCCCTGGCGTACGCACCTGTGGGCCGCCGAGGGCGCGGCACCGGACATCCGCCTCGCCGCGGAACTGCCCGCCCACACCCAGCGGTGTACGGCTCTGGTCACCGCCCTGGTCACCGAGCGCCGTGCGGTGCCGCTCGCACGGGACGGCGCTCTGGAGCGCACTGTCACCCTCGCCGCCGCGCTCGGCCTGTCCACGATCGCCTGGACGCTCTGGCGCGACCGCGAGACCCCGGATCCGCTGTCGGCCCTGGCCCGCTTCGCCGACCTGGCGGCCACGGTGCGGTACGAGCGCGCGGCCGTCCGGGTGCGCGTCCCGATGGGACGGCGCCACGCGGACCTCCAGCGCGGCGGCCTGCTCGCCGACGTGCCCGACGTGGTCTGGCTGGGCGGCCGGACCCTGACCTTCTCGGCCGGGTGAGCCATATGGGCGAACCCGCGGTGGAGCATCTGCGGATCCGGCTGGCGGGCCTGCACCGCGCGCTCAGGGCCGCCGTCGAGCGGCAGGCCCGACTCGCCGCCCGGCTCACCAGACCGGACCTCACCCCGTACTGCGTGACCGACGAACAGGTCGATGTGCTGCTCGGCGAGGTGCACGCCTTCGCCGACACGATGGCCGAGCCGTACGCCCCGAGGCAGCCGGAGCCGGAAGCCGAACGCGATCTGAGGCGGCGCGCGTCCGCCGGGGGCACGGCCCTGCCGCTGGACGCGCTCGCCACCCGGTTCGGCCTGACCCGCGCCGAGCAGGACGCCCTGCTCCTGGCCGCCGCGCCCGAACTCGACCGCGGCTATGAGCGGATCTACGCCTACATCGTGGACAACCTGAACCGGCGGCTGCCGAGCGTGGAACTGCTGATCGCCGTGGGCGCGAACAGCGCCGCGGCCCGCCTCGCCCTGCGCCGCTCCCTCGGCCCGGCCGCCCCGCTGCGCCGGTACGGCCTGCTGCGAGAACACGGCGAGGCCGCGGTCGAACTCGCCCAGGAGCTCATCCCCGCCCCCGGGGTGCTGGACTTCCTGCTGGGCTGGGGCGGCGACGTCGGACTGCTCGGCCACGACCCCGGCGAGGTCGCCCCGCCCGAGCCGCGCGTGCTGTCCCCCTATCTCTCCTCCGCACCGCTCACCCGACTGGGCCGCGCGCTGGGCGCGGGCGACCTCGACCTGGCCGGGCTGTGGGGCTGCCCGCCCGACGGCCAGCTCGACGCCGTACAGGCGCTGGCCCGGTCCGCCGGAGCGCCGCTGCGCACCCTCACCGCCGACCCCGAGGCCGATCTGCGGACGGCCGCCGTACTGGGCGCCGTGCTGTGGATCCCCACCGACGATCTGCACGGCGAGCCGCGGCGGCCCACCGCCGACGCGGTGTCCGCCGCGCTGTTGCGCTCGCGCGTACCGGTGTGCCTGACCGGCCTGAAGCCGTGGCGCCCGGCGGGGCTGCTCGCCGCCCGTGCCTACGCCGAACTCACCGTGCCCGTACCGGGGTTCACCGACCGCCGGGCCATGTGGTCGGCCGCGCTCCCGGACCTGAACGGAACCCTCCTCGAAGACCTCGCCGTCCGCTACCGGATGAGCGGCGGCGAACTGCGCGCCGTCGCAGCGGTCGCGGACGCCGGGGCACGCCTGGCCGGCAACGGGCACCCGGAGCCGGTCGCCGCCCATGTCGAGCCCGCCATCGCCACCGTCACCCGCGGCCGCGGCGGCGGCGCCGTCCACTCGATCACACCCCGGCGCACCGTGGCGGACCTGGTCCTGCCCGATGTCCAGTTCCGCCAGATCCTGGAGATCGCTTCGGCCTTCCGCGCCTGGCCCCGGATCGCCGAGAGCTGGGGCTTCGCCCGCCGGTCCGGGCACGGCGGGGTCAAGGCGCTCTTCACCGGGGAGCCCGGCACCGGCAAGACCATGTCCGCCGAGATCGTCACCGGCATGCTCGGCCTGGAACTGCTCAAGGTGGACCTCGCCCAGGTCGTCTCCAAATGGGTGGGCGAGACGGAGAAGAACATGGAGACCGCGTTCCGGCAGGCCGAGGAGAGCCACGCCGTACTGCTCTTCGACGAGGCGGACGCCCTCTTCGGCAAGCGCGGCGAGGTCAAGCACGGCACCGACCGCTACGCCAACCTGGAGGTCGGCTACCTGCTGCAACGCCTGGAGGCCAGCGACGGCCTGGTCATCCTGACCAGCAATCTGAAGGACAACATCGACCCGGCCTTCACCCGGCGCTTCCACTTCGTCGTCCACTTCCCCCGCCCGGCCGCCGCCGAACGCCGCCGGCTGTGGCGCCTCGCCTTTCCCGAGGAGGCCCCCCTCGCCCCCGATGTGGACGTGGACGCCCTGGCCCGCCTGGACATGACGGGCGCCGCCATCGCCGCGGCGGCCCGCACCGCGGCACTGGCGGCGGCGGACGGGGGCGGCGATACGATTGCCATGCGCCATGTCGTACGGGGTGTGGCACGCCAGTTCCAGCGCGAGGCCCGCCTGCTCCGCCCGGCCGAACTGGGCCCGCACGCCCATCTGCTCGACAACGCATCCCAGGGGTGAAGCCGATGCTGCCCACCGAACCGCCGCTCTCCCTCCACCGCCTGCTGGCCCCGGTCCCACCGGCCCGACCGCAGGAAACGGCGGTGGCCACCCATCAGGTCCCCGCCGCGGCCCCGGCGCCGCCCGCGGCGCAGCCGCCGACCGCCGTCGAACGTCTGCTCGCCGGGCAGGACCAGCTGGGCAACGCGGCGGTGGCGGGCGCGGCGGCCCGTACGAGCCCTGTCGTGCCCCAACCGGCGGGCGCGGTGGTGGTGCTGAAGCCGAAGGCCGCTCAGCCGCCAGCGTCCCCCTGACCCTCGGCGAGGCGCTCGGCGACCTGCCGCTGCAACTCCTCTACGCGCTCCAGAGACGCGTACGCCCGGTCCACCTCGTCGTCGTCCACCGAACCGGCGCCCCAGTTCGACGGGGAGCGCAGTTCCTTCTCCAACCGGCGGACGGACGCGGTGTGCTCGGTGTGCAGGACCTCCAGCAGGGAGCCGCCACAGGCCAGGGCGTCCTCGGCGGCGGAGGACTCGAAGAGGCGGAAGACCGTCGAACGGCCCGCGCGCAGCTCGCCGAGCCGGTAGCAGACGATCCGGTCCTCCCGGCCGGGATCGGCGGCGGGAACGCGGACGAGCGGCATCAGGTCGAGGTCCCCGGCCAGGAGCCGCAGTTCGGTGTCGATCAGGCCGTCGGGCTCGGCCGCCGGGCCGCCCCGGTCGGGTGGTACGGCCAGCTGCCAGGGCTGGTTGGTGAAGAGCGCCAGCAGACGCAGCCGCCACAGCCCCCCTTCCGCGATGATGAAGACCTCTTGCGGGAACGCGACGCCATAGCACTGGTGCAGCACCTCGTGCGGGCCGAGCCCCATCCCGTACAGCGCTCGCGCCAGCCGGGCCATCGAGGCGTAGTCGTCGCGTGCGGCTTCGGCGCGCAGTCGGTCGACGGCGTCCGAGGTCATCGCCGGCCTCCTCGGCGGCCTCTGCCTTCGGACGGCTTCTTCGTGACGGCGTCCAGGGCCAGGCTGATGTTCTTCCAGAGCTTGGCGAGCTGGGAAGCGGTCATCGCCGAGATGATCTCCTGGGTCGTCTCATGCGCCTTGTCGACGGCCCGCTGGAACTCGGGGTCCTCTCCCACCGCTTGAAGCCTGTTCAGGGCCTCGACATCGGCGTCGAGCCGCTCCTTGAGCGCTCTGACGGCCGGGCTTCCGCCGGTCAGGCTCGGGTTGTCGGCCATCAGCATGGCGGTGTCCTCGACATAGGAGAAGATCTTGTTCTGAAGAAGGCGCTGGGCCGTCTCGTCCAGTCCTGGGGTGGCGCGGGTGAACTCCCTGGCCAGGGTACGGGCGCTGGCGTTCGACTGCGACTGGATGATGAGCGCGTACATCCGGTGCGCGGTGCGCAGCGTCTCCTCGCCGCCGCGCACGCGCATCTTGCCCTGGGCGGCCCGGCGGACGGCCAGCGGAGTGACGGTGAGGCCCCGGGCCTCGTCGCCGGGGAGCGGGCTCGTGCCGGTGCTGGCGTCGGGTGCGTACGCCACGGAGAAGTCGGTGCCGAATGCCTTCATGAGCGCGTTGCGCATCGCCCGGCCCTCGGCGCCGCGTGCACCGAAGAGCAGGCCCTGGACCTCCAGCAGGGCGAGGCCCCGGGCGTCCTGGAAGATCCCGCTGACGCGGCCCTCCTGATGGTCCCACGCCTTGATGAGCAGGTTCGGCTCCGTCGGGTAGAGCATCTGCGGATACTTCTTGGCGATGCCGACCCGAATGGCCCGGTCCAGCTCGTTGGCCAGCCGCGTCAGCTGTTTCGCGCGGCGGTCGGCCTTCCTGCCCCAGTCGAAGTCGTCGAAGTGGTAGCCGCCGATCGTGAGCAGCGGATGAACCCCCATCTCGGTGAGCACCTTCTCATACGCTCTGAGGACACCCACGCCGCTGATGGCGGCGACGCCGGTGTCGGCGTCCTGGCTCACGATGTGGACCTGCTGGTTCACGTCCTTGAGGATGTTCACCGCCGACTTGGTGTACTCCGAGCGGATCACCTCGTCGCGGAAGATGCCGTAGGGAAGCGCGCCCTTGTCGCGCAGACCCTTCTCGTTGGCCTCGGCCCGCCGCTTGTTGGAGGCTTCGAGCTGCTGGTAGGCCGCGCGTACCTCCTCGATGCCGACCTTGCGATTGCGCTTGCCCTTGACCCATCTGGGGGTCCAGACGAAGCCGAACACCGCCATCAGGAGCTCGGGCTTTCGGCCGACGCTGTTGATGGCGCCCCCGATGGCGTCGCCCTCTTGCGGATTGAGCCGCTCGAAGGAGTTGATGCCGATGACAACGGCGGTTCGCGCCGCCGCCATGTCCTGGGCGTGCAGGGCCCCCGTGCCCTGCCACGCCTTGTCCAGGTAGCGGGTCGCGACCGTGGGGTTCTTGGTGATCTCGCCGGGGATGGCGGCCATGTTGACGACGAAGCCGATCCAGCGGTCGTTCCCCTCGATGGGCTGGTCGATCGGCTGGAGCTGCACGACCGCGTGCGGGTGGCGCTTGATGGGGAACTTCCCCTGGGCCCGGTCGATCCGGTACGGGAAGAGCTCCTTGTACGAGGTGCTCTTGGAGGGGTTGATGGCCACCATCACGGCGTAGGTGTCGGACCCCTTCTTCTTCAGCTCGATCCGGGTCAGGCGGTGGCGTCTCTTGATGGCCGGGAGCCCTTCCCGAATCGACTCCTCCGTGGCTGCTTCCGCGTCGAGCAGGCGCGTCGCCTCGCGTAAGGCCGCGTCCAGGGCGCGCTGGATGTCCTTCCGGGACCGCTTGTCCGGGCGCTTCTTCTTCGGGTCGCCCCTGCGTTTGGGCCCGCGCCGGTCGGGGCGTCGCCGCTGGTCCGGACGCCGCCGTCGGCGCGGGCCGCCCCGCCGCCTCGGGTCCGGGCGGCGCTTCGGCTTCGGTTTCGTCTTGTCGGACTTCGGCTTGATCCTGGACCATAGCTTCTTCACCAGGCCCACGATCTTGTCGATCACCCAGTCCACCGCCCGGTTCACCGGTTTGGCCATCGCCTGGACGATGCCCTTGACCCGGGAGGCGATGCCGCCGACTCCCAGGATCGCGGCGAGGACGCCGAGCAGGACGGGGATGGAGCGGGCCAGGGCCTGTTCGATCAGGCCCGGGACGCCGCCGCTGCCGCCTCCCGCGATCGCGATGACCGCGTCGAGCACGGCGTTCACGAACTCGACGATCTGGCGGGCCCGAGTGACGATGAAGCGCACGATGTCGATGATCAGCTTCACCGCGCGGACGAACGCCGACGCGGGGTTGAGCAGCGAGATCACCCACATGATCCCGGCGACGACGATCGTCGGCGTGACGTAGGCGATGACCTTGTCCAGCAGGTCCTTGCGCAGGTCCCCCACGCGCGTCTTGAGGTCGTCCCACATCCCCGCGACGCCCCGTTTGCGGACCTCCGCGACCAGCGGCACCGCCGTCTCGGCCGCCGAGACCGCCGGTTCCATCTTCGGTACCTTGCGGACGATACGGGCGCGGATCGACTGCCAGGTCAGCCCGAGCAGAGAGGCGAGCATCCGCAGAACGCCCTGGGTGTCGAACCTCGACGGCAGTGCGACGCCCGCCTCGGCCGTCTTGCCCAGCAGCCAGGACAGGATGCCCTGCTGGAGGTGGCGGCCGATGTTCCGCAGGAACTGCCGCAGACCGGCGCCGACGGCCGACACCAGGTTGCGCAGGAAGCCGATCGGGTCCTTGAGGATCAGTATGACCGCCGACGCGGCCTTGGCGAGAACCGACAGCAGCAGCCGCTTCAGCTCCAGGATGGTGTTGATCACGGCCTTGACCGCGTCCACGGCCTTGGCCACCAGGCCCTTGTTCTTCTCCTTCTCCGCCGCGATCTCGTCGTCCACGGACCTCAGCGCGTCGGTGTACTTGGTGGCCAGCGTGTCGACGAGCTGAGTGCCCTTGTCGTCCACGGACTGCGTGAGTTCATCGAACCTGTCGGTGAACTCGGCGGCCGCCTGCTGCCCGATGGACCGCAGATCGGCCGGGAGCCCGCGCACCGCCTCCCGCAACTCGGTCCGGCCCTGGGCGATACGGCGCTTGGCCCGGTTCAGCTCCGCGCCGATGGTGTCGGCGACGTCCGAGATCACCTGACGCATCCGCCGGACGTAGCTGTCGCGGGCCTCCTCGAAGATCTTGTCCGCTTCGGCGGGCAGCCCGGCGAACTTGTCCCGCACCCAGCGCAGTTTGCCCGTCACACCCGAGTACCGGCGGTCCTTGTACTCGTCCATCTTCCGCTGGTGCTCGGCGGTGAACGCGTCCCGCGCCGCCTTCTCACCCCTGCCGAACTGATCGTCGACCAGCTTGTCGAGGCCGTCGAGAATGGCCTCGACGTCCTTCTTCATCGTGTCGAACACCCCTTGCAGGAGCGTCGTCACCTGGGCCCGCTTGTCCTCGTCCCGGCCCTTGGCGCCGGTCTTGCCCGCACCGACCCGCTGCCCGGTCCGCACCCGCTGGGCGCCCATCGCCCCCATGGACGCCGCGCCGAGCCGTCGCGCCCGCGCGGTGGCCGCGTTCAGCTCCTTCTTCTCATGTCCGCGCATCCGGCCGGGGGCTACCGCGGAGTGGCGCTCGGCGGCCTTCTTCTCGTTCAGCGCGCTCTTGAAGGCGGGCTCGTTGGACTTCTTCAGCTGGCCCTCGGTGACCTGCGCGTCCGTCATCCGCCGGTTGAGCTTGTCGGGGCCCGCGGACAGATCGGTGGCGGACGGCGGCAGCTTGTCCGGTACGGCGTTCGCCGGGTCGGGCGTGCCCGGCGTTCCAGGGGGCCGGTCCGGGGCCAGCGGCACGACCTTCTTGGGGACGGCCGCCGAGGTGTCCGGCGGGGCGGCGGTCGTGGTGGCGATCTGCTGGGCGGAGTCCGACGTGCCCTCGCCGACCTTGCCGTGCACTTCCGCGCGTACCTCATCGGCCTTGCCGGAGTCGGCGAACTTGTCCGCCTCGTCCAGGTTCTTCGGTGCCTTCTCGGCGATCGCCTTCTCGACCGCCCTGATGAACGCGTCCTTGTCGAAGTCCTTCGGCTTGGCCTCGTTCATCTTCTCGGCGTTGGCGGTCTTGCCCTGCGCCTCCTCGTCGTCCTTGGGCGGCCGGGCGGCGTCCTGCGCGGCCCCGGCCTCCGCCCTCGGGGGCGGATGCGAGCTCGCGACCGCTCGCTTCTTGCTCCGTACGTCCTTCTTCAGCGTCGTGAACTTCGGATCCGCGTCCGGGCCGGGCCGGGCCTTGGCCTCCGGCGCGGCATCCGGGGCGGGCCGGGACTCGGCCTTCGGCGTGGCGTTCGGGGCGGCCTCCGGGGCGGCGGCTGCGGGCCTCGCCTCCGCACTGTCCACCGGTGCCGGCTCGGGATCGGCCATGGGCGGCCGCCGGGGACCGGGCTCGGTGCGGCGGGCCGCCGCGACCGCGCCGTTGCCGACCGTGTCCTGGCCGGCAGGCGGCGGCCGGGTGGGCGAAGGCGGCAGCACGGCAGGTCCGCGCCCGCCGGACAGGGCGGCCGTCACCGCCGCGTTGGACGGAGGGAACTGGTGCCGTGCGAGGCCGCGCGGCTCTGGCTGATCTTGTGTGCCGCGTACCTCTGGCCGATTCTGTGTGGGGGCGGGTACTGTCTTCGACACCCTGGGCCGCAGCGCGAGAGCCTTCGGCGGTGGCATCGGACGGAACCCCTCCCACGCATGTCGGTGCCGACAGGAACGTGGCGTCCCGCTGACACTTCCCGACGAAGGGTGGCACCACGGGCGTGACGAGGCCGTCACCCCCGTGTTTCCCCTACGTCTCCATGGAGTTGGGGAGCTCGCGGCCCGTGCCGGAGCGGCCTCGTGCCAGACATGATGGCCAACATGTGTGGTTGGAGAGGACGCACCGGGGGAAGAGGGGATGAAGAGTGGTGAGGCCGCGACGCTCGGACGTCGCGCCCGGCGCGGTGGGTTCACCCGCGCGGATGAGGTCAACGGCTCTCGCCCTTGTCTAAGGAAATTCGCAGAGGTTGCCCATGGGGGCCTTTTGGCGCGCTTTAGGGTCGACGGCGAAGCTAGCATCGACATCGAGCCAGCCGGTGTAGCCGCCGACGACCTCGATGCATGGGTTAAAAAATCGATGGAGGAGTCTTGGTCGACGCCCCGCACCCCGCTGTGTCACTGCCCACCAAGCGGAGCTGCCCCTTCGATCCTCCCGATGGCTACACCCCCCTGCGCGAGCAGGAGAGGATTACCCGCATGAGTTATCCGGGCGGCACGCCCGGGTGGCTCATCACCCGTCACGCCGAAGCCAAGGAACTGCTCACTCATAAGAGCTTCAGCGCCCGCCAGGAAGGGATAATCTCTCCCGTCCCCACGGAGTTGGCGTACGATGGCCCGGCCGATCCGGGCGCCTTTGCCAAGACGGACGACCCGGTCCACAGTAAGTATCGCAAGCTCATCACAGGCTTTTTCACGGTCCGTCGCACACGTCAGCTCGCCCCCATGATCGAGCGAATCGTGCATGAACAACTCGACGACCTGGAAAAGGCCGGGCCGGGTGCCGATCTGGTCGATGTCTTCACCGAATCCGTTCCCTCCCGGGTGATGTGCGAGATGATCGGCGTCCCCGAATCCGAGCGGAAGAGCCTCCAGCGGCATGTGGAGACCCTCGGACGGCTCTCCTCCACCGTCCCCGAGGCGCTGGCCGCCGTGTCCGGAATGAGTGGATTCCTGGCCCGCTTCGTGCCGACCAGGATGGACGACCCCCGGGACGACATCCTCGGGGACCTCATCCGTGGCGGGCAGCTCACCGAGCAAGAACTCATGGGCATGACCGCCACGCTGATCACCGGGGCCATGGACACCACGGGCAACATGCTCGCCATGGGCATCTTCACCCTGCTCGAGCACCCCGACCAGCTGGCCAAGCTCCACGAGGACCCGGAGCTCATGGGGGCCGCGGTCGAGGAGCTCCTCCGCTTCCTCACCATCTCCCACCTCGGTGCCAGCCGGTGGGCGCTCGAAGATGTCGAGTTCGCCGGCCAGACCATCAAGAAGGGCGAGGTGGTCACCGTCGCCCTCCCCGCCGTCAACCGCGACCCCGAGCGCTACGACAACCCCGACCAGCTCGACATCGGCCGTACGGACCATGGGCACCTGGCGCTCGGCCACGGTGTTCACCAGTGTCTCGGCCAGCACCTCGCCCGCACGATCCTGCGCGTCGGCTACGAGGCCCTCTTCGACCGGTTCCCCACGCTCCAACTGGCCGTGCCGTCCGAAGAGATCCAGATGCGCGACGACTTCGTGCACTACGGCCCCAGGTCGCTTCCCGTCACCTGGGACGACTGATCGAGACGCCGAACGGCGTCGAATGTGGCGGACGGTGTGGAGTTCTCGCACCGTCCGTCACGCGAGAGGGCCCGCGGAACGTCGATGTGCCGGCCCGAGTCACCCCCGGATCCCTGGGCCGGTCAACTCCGTTGACGGCCCGCTCATCCCGAATGACAAGGTAGGACTGAGACCCGATGAGGATCACCGCCGACCGTGAGGCGTGTTGTGCGGCGGGTCAGTGCGCGCTCATCGCGCCTGACCTGTTCGACCAGAGCGACGATGACGGCACCGTCGTCCTGCTCGACGCACGACCCGACGCCGGACGGCTGGACGCCCTGCGCGAAGTCGTATCCCGTTGCCCCACCGGTGCGATCCGCATCGAAGAAGACCCTGGCGCGTGAAAACGGCGTCAAAAACGGAGCGCGAATAGCGGCGGAGAACCCACAGTGGCAAACGCCACACGCGCCGGTGAATCGCTGGTGAAACCGAATCCCGGGAACGCTACCGGGAGCGTCGACCGAGCCTGCGTGGGTTTCTAGGGTTTCCCTTACGGGACTAGGGCTAGTGTGGCCGGTGTCCGTCTGGCAATGCGTGTTTCATAACTTTTAGGGCCGTTGAGCTCTCCCAGCGAACGACGCGTTAAGTGTGGAGTTTCTGATGCCTGCTGCATCCAACCAGAACAAAGCCGTTGAAGCGCTGCGCAAGTCGTTCAAGGAAATCGAGCGGCTCAGGCGTCAGAACCGCCAGTTGATCAGTTCGGCGACCGAGCCCATTGCCATCATCGGTATGGCCTGCCGATTTCCGGGTGGAGTGAATTCCCCAGAGGCCCTGTGGCAGCTGGTAGCCGACGGAGCGGACGGCATCTCGCCCTTCCCCACAAACCGCGGCTGGGACGTGGAAGGGATCTACAATCCGGACCCGGACCATCCGGGTACCAGTTACGTACGCGAAGGCGGATTCCTCCACGACGCGGACCAATTCGACTCCGGGTTTTTCGGCATCTCGCCCCGTGAGGCCCTTGCCATGGACCCCCAGCAGCGGCTGCTGCTGGAGACCTCGTGGGAGGTGCTGGAGCGGGCGGGCATCGACCCCGCGTCCCTGCGCGGCAGCCAGACGGGCGTCTTCACCGGCGCCATGCACACCACCTACGCGTCCGAGGCCGCCCAGATCCCGGACGAGATCGAGCCCTACCTCCACAACGGCGCCACCACCAGCATCGCCTCCGGCCGTGTCTCCTACACCTTCGGCTTCGAAGGCCCCGCGCTGACCGTGGACACCGCCTGCTCATCGGCGCTGGTCGCCCTGCACCTGGCCACACAGGCGCTGCGTCAGGGCGAGTGCTCCATGGCGCTGGTCGGCGGTGCGACCGTCATGGTGAGCCCCAAGGGCTTCGTCACCTTCAGCCGACAGCGCGGACTGGCCGTCGACGGCCGGTGCAAGGCGTTCGCGGACTCGGCGGACGGCACCACATGGTCCGAGGGCATCGGTGTGCTGCTGGTGGAGCGGCTGTCCGACGCGCGGCGCAACGGTCACCAGATCCTCGCGGTGGTGCGCGGCTCCGCCGTGAACCAGGATGGCGCGAGCAACGGACTGACGGCCCCCAACGGCCCGTCACAGCGCCGCGTGATCCGGCAGGCCCTCGAGAACTGCGAGCTGACCACCAGCCAGATCGACGCGGTCGAGGCGCACGGTACGGGTACGACGCTGGGCGACCCGATCGAGGCACAGGCGCTGCTGGCCACGTACGGGCAGGACCGGCCGGAGGGACGGCCGCTGTGGCTGGGCTCGCTGAAGTCGAACCTCGGCCACACACAGGCCGCCGCCGGTGTGGCCGGTGTCATCAAGATGGTGATGGCGATGCGGCACGGCGTACTGCCGAAGACGCTGCACGTCGACGCCCCGTCGAGCCACGTGGACTGGTCCGAGGGCCAGGTCGAGCTGCTGGCCGAGGCGAGGCCGTGGCCGGAGACGGGTGAGCCGCGCAGGGCCGGTGTGTCCTCGTTCGGTGTGAGCGGGACGAACGCGCATGTGATCCTGGAGCAGGCCCCGGAGGTCGAGGCCGACACCGAGGCCGAGGAGCCCGCCGGCGGTGGTGTCGCGGGCCCCGTGGCATGGGCCGTTTCGGGCAAGAGCGACGCCGCGCTGCGGGCCCAGGCCGAACGGCTGCGGGAGTACGTGGCGGAGCGTTCGGAGCTGAGCGCCGCCGATGTGGCGCTCTCGCTGGCGACGACCAGGGCCGCGTTCGAGCAGCGCGCCGTGGTGATCGGGACCAGCCGTCAGGAGCTCATCGAGCGTCTGGAGGCGGTGGCCGAGGGCGCCGAGCTCCCCGGTGTGATCCACGGAAGTGACGCCGAAACGCCTGGTCGTTCGGTGTTTGTGTTCCCGGGTCAGGGGGCGCAGTGGGTGGGTATGGCGGTGGGGTTGTTGGAGTCCTCGCCGGTGTTCGCGGAGGCGGTTGGTGAGTGTGAGGCGGCGCTGTCGGCGTATGTCGATTGGTCGTTGACCGAGGTCCTGCGTGGTGTTGAGGGTGCGCCTGGTTTTGATCGGGTGGATGTGGTGCAGCCGGTGTTGTTTGCGGTGATGGTGTCGTTGGCGCGGTTGTGGCGTTCGGTGGGTGTGGAGCCGGATGCGGTGATGGGTCATAGTCAGGGTGAGATTGCTGCGGCGTGTGTGGCGGGTGGGTTGTCGCTGGGGGATGCGGCGAAGGTGGTGGCGTTGCGGTCGCAGGCGATCGGGGTGGGGCTTGCGGGTCGTGGTGGCATGGTGTCGGTGGGGTTGTCCGCGGAGCAGGCGGAGGAGCGTATTGCCCGGTGGGGTGGGGCGATTTCGGTGGCGGCGGTCAATGGTCCGGGTTCGGTCGTGGTGGCCGGTGACCCGGACGCGCTGGATGAGATGGTTGCGGAGCTGGAGGGTGAGGAGATCCGGGTCCGTCGGGTTCCGGTGGACTACGCCTCGCACTCCGCGCATGTGGAGGGGATCCGTGAGGAGCTGCTGAGGGTTCTGGCGGACCTTCAGCCGCGGTCCTCGGAGGTGCCGTTCTACTCGACGGTGACCGGTGAGCTGGTGGACACGGCGAGTCTCGACGCCGAGTACTGGTACCGGAACCTGCGGCAGACGGTTGAGCTGGAGTCCACGACTCGCACGCTGCTCGACGCGGGCCACACCGTGTTCATCGAGGTCAGCCCGCATCCGGTGCTGACCCTTCCGGTGCAGCAGACAGTTGAGGCCGCTGAGTCGCGGGCCGTGGTCGTGGGGACACTGCGGCGCGAGGAGGGCGGGGCCGAGCGGTTCCTGACCTCCGCCGCTGAGCTTCACGTCAGCGGGGCGCGCGTTGACTGGCAAAAGGTGTTCGCCGGACACGGCGCCCACCGCGTTGAATTGCCGACCTACGCCTTCCAGCACGAGCGCTTCTGGCTTGACGCTCCCGCCGGTGTGGGTGATGTGGGTTCGGTGGGGTTGGGTTCGCTGGGGCATCCGTTGCTGGGTGCGGTGGTGTCGTTGGCGAGCGGTGGCGGGGTGCTGCTGAGCGGGCGGTTGTCGTTGGCCACGCATGAGTGGCTGGCGGACCACGCCGTACACGGGGTGATGCTGCTGCCGGGGACGGCGTTCGTCGAGCTGGTGGTACGGGCGGGCGATCAGGTCGGCTGCGGCCGGGTCGAGGAACTGGTCATCGAAGCGCCGCTGATCGTGCCCGAGAAGGGTGGCGTACACCTCCAGGTTGAGGTGGGGGAGGCCGACGCTTCCGGCTTCCGTGAGGTGAGCGTGTACTCGCGGGAGGAGGCGGACGGCGAGGGCGCGGCATGGATGCGGCATGCCCATGGTGTGCTCGGTTCGGCCGTGCCCAGCTCCGAGACCCAGTACGACTTTGGTGTGTGGCCTCCGGTGGGGGCTGAGTTGGTTGATGTGTCGGGTGAGTATGTGCGGGCTGTGGAGAACGGGTTGGAGTATGGGCCTGTTTTTCAGGGGTTGAGGCGTGCGTGGCGGCGTGATGGTGAGGTGTTTGCTGAGGTTGGGCTTCCGGAGGGGGAGCGGGAGCGGGCGGGTCAGTTCGGTTTGCATCCGGCGTTGTTCGATGCGGCGTTGCATGCGTTGGGTGTGAGTGGGGTTCTTGCGGGTGGTTCGGGGAGTTTGTTGCCGTTCTCGTGGCGTGGGTTCGCTTTGGAGGCGGTGGGTGCGACGTCGTTGCGGGTGCGGTTGGCGTCGGTGGGTGCTGGGTCGGATGCGGTGTCGGTGCTGGTGGGGGATGAGTCCGGGCGTGGGGTGGCCTCGGTCGAGTCGCTGGTGCTGCGCCCGGTCGACGCGGATCAGCTGAACGCGGTCGGCGGAGCGGCGCGGGATGGGTTGTTCCGGGTGGAGTGGGTGGACGTGCCTGGGGCTGTGGCGGCCGGGGGTGAGGTGGCGTCGCGGACTGAGGTGGTGCGGGTCGTTTCCGAGGGTCCGGATGTGGTGGGTGAGGCGTATGGGCATGTGCTTGGGGTGTTGGAGCGGGTGCGGGCGTGGGTGGGGGATGGGGATCTGGCGGGTGAGCGGTTGGTGGTGGTGACGCGGGGTGCTGTTGATGTGGGCGATGGTGTGGAGGATGTGGCCGGGGCGGCGGTGTGGGGTTTGGTGCGGTCCGCGCAGTCGGAGAATCCGGGGCGTCTGGTGCTGGTGGATACCGATGATGTGGAGGGTGTCGGTGGTGTTCTGCCCGGGGTGCTGGCTCTGGGTGAGGAGCAGGTGGTGGTGCGTTCGGGTGTGGTGCGGGTGCCGCGTCTGGGTCGGGTGCGGGCGCCGGGTGAGGTGTCGGGTGGGTTTGGTTCGGGTGCGGTGTTGGTGACGGGTGGTACGGGTGTGTTGGGTGGTGTGGTGTCGCGGCATCTGGTGGTGCGGCATGGGGTGAGCAGGCTGGTGTTGCTGTCGCGTCGTGGTGCGGAGGCTGAGGGCGCTGCGGAGTTGCGGGCGGAGTTGGAGGGGGCGGGTGCTGAGGTGGTGATCGCGGCGTGTGATGCCGCGGATCGTGAGGCTCTGGCCGGGGTGTTGTCGGGGTTGCCGGAGGGTTTTGCGCTTAGCGGTGTGGTGCATGCGGCGGGTGTGCTGGATGACGGGTTGCTGACGTCGTTGACGCGTGAGCGGGTTGAGCCGGTGTTGCGGGCGAAGGTGGACGCGGCGTGGAATCTGCATGAGCTGACGGCGGGGATGGACCTGTCGGCGTTCGTGCTGTTCTCCTCGGCCACTGGTGTGCTGGGTGGTGCCGGGCAGAGCAACTACGCGGCGGCGAATGTGTTCCTGGACGGTCTCGCGTCGTGGCGGCGGGCTCAGGGGCTGCCGGGTGTGTCGATGGCGTGGGGTCTGTGGGCCGAGGCCAGTGGCATGACCGGACACCTCGACGAGGACGACATCCAGCGAATATCCCGCTCGGGCGTGCTGCCGCTGGCCACGGACGAGGGCCTTGAGCTGTTCGACGCCGCCCTGGTCTCGGACGCGGTCGTCCCGGTTCTCTTCCGGCTGGATATCCCGGCGCTGCGTGCGCAGGGCGCCGAACTCCCCGCCCTCTTCCGCAATGTCGTACCGGGGATGACGGTCCGGCGCGTCGCCGGTGCCGGAGACGCGGACGTGGACGACATCGCCGCCCGCCTGCGGCGGCGACTGGTCAGCATGTCCGAGGCGGACCAGGAGCAGTTCCTGCTGGAGGAGCTCATCCGTATCCAGGTGGCCGCCGCCCTGGGCCACGCGAACTCGGACACCGTCGAGGTGGGACGGCCCTTCAAGGAGCTGGGCTTCGACTCGCTCACCGCCGTGGAACTGCGCAACCGGCTGAGCGCGGAAACCGGTTTGCGGCTCCCCGCGACGCTCGTTTTCGACTACCCGAACCCGACGGTACTGGCGGGCCATCTGCGTTCGGAGATCCTCGGGTCCCAGGGCACGGCCACCGCGGCACCGGCGGCGGGCGGACCAGCCGAGGCCCTGTCCCGCACGGACGACGATCCGATCGCGATCGTCTCCATGAGCTGCCGATTCCCCGGTGGTGTGCGGACGCCCGAGGAACTGTGGCACCTGGTGATGGGGGGCACCGACGCCACCGCCTCGCTCCCGTCCAACCGTGGCTGGGACCTCGAGACGACATACGACCCGGACCCCGCGCGCGAGGGCACGTACTACGCCCGCAACGGTGGCTTCCTCTACGACGCGGACCAGTTCGACCCGGCGTTCTTCGGGATCTCGCCTCGTGAGGCGCTGTCGATGGACCCGCAGCAGCGGCTGCTGCTGGAGACCTCGTGGGAGGCGTTCGAGCGGGCCGGTATCGACCCCGAGTCGGCGAAGGGAAGCCGGACCGGCGTCTTCGTCGGCGTTGTGTACAACGACTACGGCACCCGGCTGCAAGGCAACGCCCCCGAAGGCTTTGAGGGCTACCTCGGCACCGGCAGCGCGGGCAGCGTGGCCTCGGGCCGTATCTCCTACACCTTGGGCCTGGAGGGGCCCGCCGTGACGGTGGACACCGCGTGCTCGTCGTCGCTGGTCGCGCTGCACCTCGCGGTCCAGGCGCTGCGCCAGGGCGAGTGCGACTTGGCGCTCGCCGGTGGCGCGACGGTGATGTCCACACAGGCCGGACTGGTGGACTTCAGCCGTCAGCGCGCGCTGTCCGCCGACGGCAAGTGCAAGGCGTTCAGCAATGACGCCGATGGATTCGGCTTCGCCGAGGGCGTCGGGCTGCTGCTCGTCGAGCGGCTGTCGGACGCCCGGCGCAACGGCCACGAGGTGCTGGCCCTCGTCCGGGGCTCGGCGGTCAACCAGGACGGTGCGTCCAATGGTCTGACGGCGCCGAACGGCCCGTCCCAGCAGCGGGTGATCCGCGCGGCGCTCAAGACCGCCCGGCTGTCGGGCGCAGAGGTCGACGCGGTGGAGGCGCACGGTACGGGTACGTCGCTGGGTGACCCGATCGAGGCGCAGGCTCTGCTGGCCACCTACGGCCAGGACCGGCCCACGGACCAGCCGCTGTGGCTCGGATCGGTGAAGTCGAACATCGGCCATTCGCAGGCGGCGGCCGGTGTGGCCGGTGTCATCAAGATGGTGATGGCGATGCGGCACGGCGTGTTGCCGAAGTCGCTGCACATCGATGAGCCGTCACAGCACGTGGACTGGTCGGCGGGCGACATCGCGCTGCTCACCGAGGCCACCGCCTGGCCGGAGTCGGACCACCCGCGCCGCGCCGGCGTGTCGTCCTTCGGCGTGAGCGGGACCAACTCGCACGCGATCCTGGAGCAGGCCCCGGAGGTCGAGGCGGCCGAGGATGCCGAGGCCGAGGCCGTCGGCGGTCCGGTGGCGTGGCTGGTGTCCGGCCGCAGCCCGGAGGGCCTGCGGGCGCAGGCCGAGCGGCTGCGGGAGTTCGTGACCGAGCGCCCGGAGCTGGACGCCGCCGCTGTGGCGTTCTCGCTGGTGACGTCGCGCTCGGTGTTCGAGCACCGCGGGGTGGTGACAGGAGCTGACCGTGCGGAGCTCCTGGAGCGGTTGGGCGCGTTGGCCGGGGACGAGGTGGCCTCGGGTGTGACGCGTGGCGTGGCTGATGCGCGGGGCCGTTCGGTGTTTGTCTTCCCCGGCCAGGGGGCGCAGTGGATGGGCATGGCGGTGGGCCTGCTGGAGTCCTCGCCGGTGTTCGCGGAGGCGATCGGCGAGTGTGAGACGGCGCTGTCGGCGTATGTGGACTGGTCGCTGACCGAGGTGCTGCGTGGTGGCGAGGGTGCTCCCGGTTTCGATCGGGTGGATGTGGTGCAGCCGGTGTTGTTCGCGGTGATGGTGTCGCTGGCGAAGCTGTGGCGTTCGGTGGGTGTGGAGCCGGATGCGGTGATGGGTCACAGCCAGGGTGAGATCGCCGCGGCCTGCGTCGCGGGTGCGTTGTCGCTGGAGGACGCCGCGAAGGTGGTGGCGCTGCGGTCGCAGGCCATCGCCGCTGGTCTGGCGGGCCGCGGTGGCATGGTGTCCGTTGGACTGTCGGCGGACCGGGCCAAGGAGCGCATCGCCGCTTGGGACGGTGCGATCTCGGTGGCCGCGGTCAACGGTCCGGGTTCCGTCGTGGTCTCGGGTGATCCGGGTGCGCTGGATGAGATGGTGGCGGAGCTGGAGGGTGAGGAGGTGCGGGTCCGCCGGGTTCCG
The DNA here is from genome assembly GCF_040653035.1 of Streptomyces malaysiensis subsp. malaysiensis. NCBI lineage: Bacteria > Bacillati > Actinomycetota > Actinomycetes > Kitasatosporales > Streptomycetaceae > Streptomyces > Streptomyces malaysiensis. Next base: position 203,185 of record NZ_JBEZNG010000007.1, on the reverse strand, counting down.
GTGGACTACGCCTCGCACTCCGCGCATGTGGAGGGGATCCGCGAGGAGCTGCTGAGGGTCCTGGCGGATCTGGAGCCCCGCTCCTCGGAGGTGCCGTTCTATTCCACGGTGTCCGGTGAGCTGGTGGATACGGCCGGTCTGGATGCCGAGTACTGGTACCGGAATCTGCGGCAGACCGTTGAGCTGGAGGCCACCACCCGCACCCTGCTCGACACCGGGCACGGCGTGTTCATCGAGGTGAGCCCGCATCCGGTGCTCACCCTTCCCGTGCAGCAGACCGTGGAGGCCGCCGAGGCACAGGCCGTGGTCGTGGGCACGCTGCGGCGTGACGAGGGTGGTCTGGAGCGGTTCCTGACCTCCACCGCCGAGCTCCATGTCAATGGGGCCACGGTTGACTGGCGGAAGGTGTTCGCCGGACACCGTGCCCGCCGTGTCGAGCTGCCGACCTACGCCTTCCAGCGCCAGCGGTACTGGCTGGACGCCCTCTCGGCCGCTGAGGTGGCGGCCGCCGGTGACGGCTTGAGCGCCGATGCGGTGGACGCGCGCTTCTGGGAGGCGGTGGAGCGCGAGGATCTGGAGGCGCTGGCGCGGACGTTGGAGGTGGAGGACGAGGAGCAGCAGTCGTCGCTGACGGCGCTGCTTCCCGCGCTGTCGTCCTGGCGCCGTCAGCGGCGTGAGCAGAACACGGTGGACAGCTGGCGTTACAAGGCGGTCTGGAAGCCCCTGGCGTCCGCGTCCGAGTCGACGCTCTCGGGCACCTGGCTCGTGGCCGTTCCGGAAGCCTGTGGTGACGAGACCCTGGCTGCCACCGTGCTGGACGGCTTGACCGGTCGCGGCGCGCATGTGGTCTCCGTGGTCGTCGGGGCCGCGGATGACCGCGAGGCGGTTGCGGAGCGGCTGCGCGTGGCGCTTGACGGCGTGGCGGTGGAGCCGTCGGACGTGGCGGGTGTGTTCTCGCTGCTGGCGCTGGACGAGTCCGGGCATCCGGCGTTCGGTGTGGTGCCGGGTGGTCTGGCCGCGATGGTGGGTCTGGTCCAGGGGCTGGGCGATGCGGGTGTGGTGGCTCCGCTGTGGTGTGGTACCCGGGGCGCGGTGTCGGTGGGTCGTTCCGACCGGCTGGTGAGCCCGGTGCAGTCGATGGTGTGGGGCCTGGGCCGGATCGTGGGGGCGGAGTATCCCCAGCGCTGGGGCGGTGTTGTGGACCTGCCCGAGACCATGGACAGCCGGGCGCTGGTCCGGCTGGCCGGAGTGCTGGCAGGCGCGGGCGGTGAGGATCAGGTCGCGGTGCGTGGTTCGGGTGTGTTCGTCAAGCGGCTGGTGCGGGCTTCCGCGTCTGAGGCCACCGGTGTCGGTGGGTGGCGTTCGGGTGGGTCGGTGTTGGTGACCGGTGGTACGGGTGCGCTGGGTGGCCATGTGGCTCGCTGGCTGGCGCGTACGGGTGCCGAGCATCTGGTGCTGACGAGTCGTCGCGGGATGGAGGCCGAGGGTGCCGCCGAGCTGAAGGCGGAGTTGGAGGAGCTCGGGGCCCGGGTGACGGTGGCGGCGTGTGATGCGGCGGACCGTGGGGCGCTGGCCGGAGTGCTGGAGGCGATTCCTTCGGAGCTGCCGCTCACCGCCGTGGTGCACACGGCCGGTGTGCTGGACGACGGCGTCGTGGACGCCCTGACGGTGGAGCGTGCGGCTGGGGTGTTGCGTCCGAAGGTGGATGCGGCGTGGAATCTGCATGAGTTGACGGCGGGGATGGATCTGTCGGCGTTCGTGTTGTTCTCTTCGGCGGCGGGCACGTTGGGTGGTCCGGGTCAGGGGAGTTACGCGGCGGGTAATGCCTATCTCGACGCGCTGGCGTCGCAGCGGCGCGCGGATGGCCTTCCGGCCACCTCCATCGGCTGGGGCGCCTGGGCCGGCGGTGGCCTCGTCTCCGGTGCGGTCGGCGAGCAGATGAGCCGCTCGGGGATGCTGGCCATGTCCCCCGAGCTGGCGATTTCGGCGCTGCACCAGGCGTTGGACCACGACGAGACATTCCTCGCCGTCGCCGACATCGACTGGACACGCTTCGAAGCGGACTCCGTCGACAGCCCCCTCTTCCGCGAGCTGCGCGGCGCGCGGACCACGGCCACGGGGAAGCAGTCCACACCGGGTGGCGCCGACCCCGGGCGGGCGGAACTCCACGACCGGCTGGAAGCCCTGCCCCGGGAGAAGCGCGAAGCCGCGCTGCGCGATCTGGTGCGCGCCCAGGCCGCCGATGTCCTCGCTCACGACAGCGCGGACGCGGTCGCGTCGGACCGTGCCTTCCGCGACCTCGGCTTCGACTCGCTGACCGCCGTTGAACTGCGCAATCGGATCGGCGCGGCGACCGGGCTGCGGCTGCCGGTCAGCCTGGTCTTCGACTACCCCACGCCCACGGTGCTGGCGCGGTTCCTGAACGGTGAGATGTTCGGCACCGAGGAAGGCGGCGCCGCCGAGGTCACGCCGACCCGATCGGAATCGTTCGACGAGCCCATCGCGATCGTGGCGATGAGCTGCCGCTTCCCGGGCAGTGTGCGGACCCCTGAACAGCTGTGGGACGTGGTGAACGCCGGAGTCGACACGATCTCCGGGTTCCCCGACGACCGTGGCTGGGACCTCGACGGGCTCTACGACCCCGACCCCGACAAGCCGGGCAAGACCTACGCGCTCACCGGCGGGTTCCTGGACAACGTCTCCGACTTCGACCCGGACTTCTTCGGCATCTCACCGCGTGAGGCCCTGGCCATGGACCCCCAGCAGCGGCTGCTGCTGGAGACGTCCTGGGAGGCGTTCGAGCGGGCCGGAATCGATCCGGCGGCGTTGCGCGGCAGCCAGGCGGGCGTCTTCATCGGCTCGAACTACCAGGACTACAGCGGCCGGGCGATCAGCGCGCCGGACGGTGTGCAGGGCTACCTCGGACTCGGCAGCGCGTCCAGCGTCGCCTCCGGCCGCCTCTCCTACACCTTCGGCTTCGAGGGCCCGGCCGTGACGGTGGACACCGCGTGTTCGTCGTCGCTGGTCGCCCTGCACCTGGCCTGCCAGTCGCTGCGCCAGGGCGAGTGCGACATGGCGCTGGCCGGCGGTGTGACGATCATGGCCACGCCGGGCACGTTCGTCGAGTTCAGCGCCCAGCGTGTGCTGTCGCCTGACGGACGGTGCAAGGCGTTCTCCGCCGAGGCCGATGGCACCGGCTGGTCCGAGGGTGTGGGCCTGCTGCTGGTGGAGCGGCTGTCGGACGCCCGGCGCCGCGGCCACAAGGTGCTGGCCGTCGTCCGGGGTTCGGCGATCAACCAGGACGGCGCGTCCAACGGTCTGACGGCGCCGAACGGCCCGTCGCAGCAGCGTGTGATCGGCAAGGCCCTTGAAAACGCGGGTCTGTCGGCCGCCGATGTGGACGCGGTGGAGGCCCATGGCACGGGCACCTCGCTGGGTGACCCGATCGAGGCGCAGGCGCTGCTGGCCACGTATGGCCAGGCGCGTTCCGAGGACCAGCCGCTGTGGCTGGGCTCGATCAAGTCGAACATCGGGCACACGCAGGCCGCGGCCGGTGTCGCGGGTGTCATCAAGATGGTGATGGCCATGCGCGAGGGTGTGCTGCCGAAGACGCTCCATGCGGACGAGCCCTCGCCGCATATCGACTGGACCAGTGGCGCCGTGTCGCTGCTGAACGAGGCGACCGCGTGGCCGGAGACGGACCGCCCGCGCCGGGCGGCCGTCTCGTCCTTCGGGATCAGCGGCACCAACGCGCACACGATCATCGAGGCGGCCGACCCCGTTGAGTCGCCGTCGCCGGAGACGGGTGGCGAGGCCACCGGTTCGCCCGCGGGTATCACGGTGGTTCCCTGGCTGCTCTCGGGCAGCAACCCCGATGCGCTGAGCGCTCAGGCCGGGCGGCTGAGCGAGTTCGACGGTGTGCGCACCGCGCGGGCCGGTGATGTCGCCGACATCGGCTACTCGCTGGCGACCACCCGTTCCGCACTGCCCTACCGCGCCGCTGTGGTCGCGGAGGACCCGGCGCAGTTCCGCTCCGGGCTCGAAGCGCTGGCGGCGGGCGGGAACGCGGCCACGCTGATCCAGGGCGTGGCACGGGCCGAGCACAAGACGGCGTTCCTGTTCTCGGGCCAGGGCGCGCAGCGGCTGGGCATGGGCCGGGAGCTGTACGACGCCTTCCCGGTGTTCGCCCAGGCGCTGGACGAGGTGTGCGCCTACCTCGATGTGCTGCTCGACCGGCCGCTGACCGAGGTGATGTTCGCGGTCGAGGGCAGTGCCGACGCCGAGTTGCTGAACCAGACGGCGTTCACCCAGCCCGCGCTGTTCGCCATCGAGGTGGCGCTGTTCCGGCTGCTGGAGCACTGGGGTGTCACCCCGGATGTGCTGATCGGCCACTCCATTGGTGAGGTCGCCGCCGCCCATGTGGCCGGGGTGTTCTCCCTGGAGGACGCGTGCGCCCTGGTGGCGGCCCGTGGCCGCCTGATGCAGGCGCTGCCCGAAGGTGGCGCGATGGTGGCCGTCCAGGCGCCCGAGGAGGAGATCGCCGCGTCGCTGGCCGGTCGTGAGGCCGAGGTGAGCATCGCGGCCATCAACGGCCCCACCGCCGTGGTCATCGCGGGCGACGAGCCCGCCGTGCTGGAGATCGCCGGACAGTGGGAGCGGGAGGGCCGTAAGACACGCCGCCTGCGCGTCAGCCACGCCTTCCACTCCCCGCGCATGGACGGTGTGCTCGGTGACTTCCGGAAGGTTGTCGAGGGGCTGTTGTTCGCCCCGCCGACCATCTCCCTGGTGTCCAACGTCACCGGCGCCCCGGCCGACGCGGACGAGGTGTGCTCGCCGGAGTACTGGGTCCGGCATGTGCGCGAGGCCGTGCGGTTCGCGGACGGGGTAAGGACCCTGGAGAACCTGGGCGTGACCTCGTTCGTCGAGGTGGGCCCGGACGGTGTGCTCACCGCGATGGCGCAGGACTGCCTGACGGCCGCAGAACCCGGTGGCGCGGTGGCTCCCGCCCTCGTGCCCGTACTGCGCAAGGACCGGCCCGAGCTTCAGTCGCTGACCATGGCGCTGGCCGAACTCCATGTGCACGGCGCCACGGTGAAGTGGGACGCGGTGTTCGCCGGGCGTGGCGCCCAGCGGGTGGAGCTGCCCACCTACGCCTTCCAGCGGCAGCGCTACTGGCTCGAAGCCGCGCCGGCCGCCGGTGGAGATGTGACATCGGCGGGCCTGGACTCGCCCGACCATCCGCTCCTCGGCGCCGCCGTCGCCCTGGCCGACACCGACACCTACCTGTTCACCGGGCGCCTGTCGGTCGCCACCCAGCCGTGGCTGGCCGACCACGCCTTCGCGGACACCGTGCTCTTCCCCGGCACGGCCTTCGTGGAACTGGCCCTGCGCGCGGCCGAGCAGGTGGGCTACGAGCGGGTGGAGGAACTGACCATCGAAATGCCGTTGGTCCTGCCCGTACGGGGCGCGGTCCAGATCCAGCTCGCCGTGGGCGAGCCGGACGAGTCCGGCGCCCGTTCGCTCAATCTGTACTCCAGGCCCGAGGACGCCCACCCGGACGACCCCTGGACGCGCCATACGACCGGCCTGCTCAGCAGGGACCCGTCCACCACGGCCCCGGAGTCCGTGGCCGCCGACTTCGCCGTGTGGCCGCCCGCGGAGGCGGAGGCCATCGACGTGGCCGATCTCTACGACCGGTTCATCGACGTCGGCTTCGCCTACGGCCCGGCCTTCCAGGGGCTGCGCGCCGCCTGGCGCCGTGGCGACGAGGTCTTCGCCGAGGTCGACCTGCCCGAGGCGCAGGAGGGCGAGGCCGCGCGCTACGGTCTCCACCCGGCGCTGCTCGACGCCTCGCTGCACACCGTGGCGTTCAAGCCGTCCGGCAGCGACGGCAGCACCCTCCCGTTCTCGTGGAACGGGGTGACCCTCCACACAAGCGGCGCGTCCGCGCTGCGGGTGCGGCTGACCAGCGTCGGCGAGGACACGGTCTCCCTGCACGTCACCGACGTCTCCGGTGCGCTCGTCGCCTCGGTCGACTCGCTCGTACTGCGGCCCGTGGCCCCGGAGCAGGTCAACTCCGCCCAGCCGCACGAGTCGCTGTACCAGGTCGACTGGGTGCCGACCGCCCCGGAGACGAGCGGCGCGGCCGCCGGGCGCTGGGCGCTCGTCGGACCCGACCGGGCCGAGCTGACCGGCGCCCTCGGATCGGCCGATGTCACCGTGGACACCTACCCGGACCTCGCGGCCCTGGCCGAGGCCATCGACGCGGGCGCGACCGCGCCCGACGTCGTACTCGCCGCGAACGTGTCCCGCACCGGCCGGACGCGGGAACTGGCGGAGGCGGTACGGGAAGCCGGCCACCACGCCCTCGACCTGCTCAAGAGCTGGCTGGCCGACAACCGCCTCGGCGGCTCCCGGCTGGTCTTCCTCACCCGGGGGGCCATCGCCGCGGGCGATGACACCGATGTGGCCGACCCCGCCAGTGCGGCCGTCTGGGGCCTGGTGCGTTCGGCCCAGTCCGAGAACCCCGGCCGGTTCGTCCTGGCCGACCTGGACGACAGGGAAGGCTCGCGCCGGATCCTCCCGGCGGCGCTCACCACCGACGAACCACAGATCGTGGTCCGGAACGGCACGGTCCTGGCCGGCCGGCTGGCCCGGGTGGCGGCGCACGGCAGCGCGTCCGAGCAGGGCGACGCACGGTCGGTCACGACCGGCGTCACCTGGGACCCGCAGGGCACCGTCCTGGTCACCGGGGCGGCATCCGGCCTCGGCGGCCTGGTCGCCAAGCACCTCGTCGGCGAGCACGGCGTCCGCCACCTCGTGCTGGTCAGCCGCCGCGGCCTCGCCGCGGACGGCGCGGCCGAACTGCGGACGGAGCTGACGGACCTCGGTGCCCACGCCGTGGTCGCCGCCTGTGACACCGCCGACCGCGACTCCCTCGCCGCGCTTCTGGCCTCCCTGCCGGACGAACACCCGCTCACCGCCGTGGTGCACACCGCCGGAGTGCTGGACGACGGCGTCGTCGAAGCCCTCACGCCCGAGCGGGTGGACCGTGTGCTGCGGCCCAAGGTGGACGCGGTGCTCAATCTGCACGAGCTGACCGCCGGTCTCGACCTGTCCGCGTTTGTGCTCTTCTCCTCGCTCTCCGGAACCCTCGGCGGCACCGGCCAGGCCAACTACGCGGCCGCCAACGCCTTCCTGGACGCGTTCGCCCACCGGCGCAGGGCCGAGGGCCTTCCCGCCCAGTCGCTCGCCTGGGGCCTGTGGGAGGAGCGCAGCGGTATGACGGGCAAGCTGGACGAGGCCCATATGCGGCGCCTCGCCCGCGAAGGCGTGACCCCGATGTCCTCCGAGGAGGCACTGGCCCTGTTCGACGCCGCCCGCGGCATCGACGCGGCCACTCTGGTCCCGGCACGGCTCAACGCCGCGGCGTGGCGAGCCCAGGACGGGCCGATCCCGGCGCTGCTGCGGGGCATCATCCGGACCACGGCCCGGCGCGGCCCCGCGAAGGCGTCCACGGGCGGTTCCGGTGCCGACCCCGCCGAACTGCGCCGCCGGATCGGCTCGATGAACCCCGCCGCCCGGCAGCAGGCGCTCCTCGAACTGGTCACGGAGCACGCGGCCATGGCCCTGGGCCACGACAGCCCCCGCATGATCGCCCCCGACCGTGGCTTCCTCGAGCTCGGCTTCGACTCGCTGACCGCGGTCGGACTGCGCAACCAGCTGGGCACGGTGACCGGTCTGCGGCTCCCCGCCACCCTGCTGTTCGACTACACGACGTCCAGGGCGCTGGCCGGCTACCTGGCGCAGGAGCTCGTCGCGGAAGGGCCGGACGCATCGCTGGTGCTGCCGGTTCTGTCGGAGCTGGAGAAGCTGGAGCGCTCCTTCGCCGAGGTGGTGGCGGACGAAGCCGCCACGGCACGTCTCACCTCGCGCTTGCAGCAGGTCCTGGCGAAGCTGACGGCGGGGCAGCAGACGGAGACCGCGAACGGTGGGGTCGTCGCCGCCGACAAGTTCGAGTCGGCCACCGACGACGAGATCTTCGACTTCCTCGACGAGGAGCTCTCGTGACGCGGACGCCCCCGTCCCCGGAAGTTACCGGCCGAAGGCTTTCCACCCCTGTCCGGGGTGCTCAGAGGAGTGACAAGAAGCGGTGAGTGAGACCAAGCTGCGCGACTACCTCAAGCGCGCGACGGCCAGCCTGCACGAAACTCGTCAAGAGCTGAAGGAACTCAAGGACAGGGACCGGGAACCCATCGCGATCGTCGGCATGGGGTGCAGGTATCCCGGCGGGGTGGAGTCGCCCGAAGACCTGTGGGAGCTGGTCGCCTCGGGCACCGACGCGGTGTCCACCTTCCCCGTGGACCGTGGGTGGGACGAGGACCTGTACGACCCCGACCCGGAGAAGCCGGGCAAGAGCTATACGCGTGAGGGCGGGTTCCTGCACAACGCGAACGGCTTCGACGCCTCCTTCTTCGGCATGAGTCCGCGTGAGGCGCTGGCGACCGACCCGCAGCAGCGGCTGCTGCTGGAGACCTCATGGGAGGCGCTGGAGCGCGCGGGCATCGACCCGGCGTCCGCGCGTGGCAGCCGAACCGGCGTGTTCGTCGGCGTGATGTACAACGACTACGGCTCCCGCATCCAGTCCATACCGGAGGGTCTCGAAGGCCACCTCGGCAACGGCAGCGCCGGAAGCGTCGCCTCCGGCCGCATCTCCTACACCTTCGGCTTCGAAGGCCCCGCCGTGACCGTGGACACGGCATGCTCCTCGTCGCTCGTGGCGCTCCAACTGGCCGTCCAGGCGCTCCACAAGGGCGACTGCTCGCTCGCGCTCGCCGGTGGCGTGGCCATGATGGCGACACCAGGGGTGTTCATCGAGTTCAGCCGGTTGCGCGGACTCGCCGTGGACGGACGTTGCAAGTCGTTCTCGAACGCGGCCGACGGCACCGGATGGTCCGAGGGCGCCGGTGTGCTGCTGCTGGAGCGGCTGTCCGACGCCCAGCGCAACGGACACCAGGTGCTGGCCGTGGTACGGGGCGCCGCCGTGAACCAGGACGGGGCGAGCAGCCGGCTGACGGCTCCCAACGGCCCCTCGCAGCAGCGGGTGATCCGCGACGCGCTGCGCAACGCCGGTCTGTCCGCGGCGGATGTGGACGCGGTGGAGGCACACGGCACCGGAACACCGCTGGGCGACCCCATCGAGGCACAGGCGCTGCTGGCCACCTACGGCAAGGAGCGCGCCGGAGCCGATCGGCCGTTGTGGCTGGGCTCGTTCAAGTCGAACGTGGGCCACACGCAGGCGGCCGCGGGCGTGGGTGGCGTCATCAAGATGGTGATGGCGATGCGGCACGGTGTGCTGCCGAAGACCCTGCATGTGGAGGAGCCGTCGGAGCACGTGGACTGGTCGGCGGGGGCGGTGTCGCTGCTGACCGAGTCGACCCCGTGGCCGGAGACGGGTGAGCCGCGCAGGGCCGGTGTGTCCTCGTTCGGTGTGAGCGGGACGAACGCGCATGTGATCCTGGAGCAGGCGCCGGAGGCCGAGGCGGCCGGGGACGCTGAGCCCGAGGCCGCCGACGGTCCGGTGGCCTGGGTGGTGTCGGGCCACGGTGCCGAGGGGCTGCGGGCCCAGGCCGAGCGGCTGCGGGCATACGTGGCCGGGCGTTCGGAGCTGGGCGCCGCCGATGTGGCGCGGTCGCTGGTGATGACCCGGTCGGTGCTGGATCACCGCGCGGTGCTGGTGGGCCGGGACCGGGACGAGTTGCTGTCCGGACTGGGCGCCGTCGCGGAGAAGTCCGCTCTTCCGGGCGTGGTGGTGGGCGAGAGCGCGCCTCCCGGTCGTTCGGTGTTTGTGTTCCCGGGGCAGGGGGCGCAGTGGGTGGGTATGGCGGTGGGGTTGTTGGAGTCCTCGCCGGTGTTCGCGGAGGCGGTTGGCGAGTGTGAGGCGGCGCTGTCGGCGTATGTCGATTGGTCGTTGACGGGTGTGTTGCGTGGTGTTGAGGGTGCGCCTGGTTTTGATCGGGTGGATGTGGTGCAGCCGGTGTTGTTTGCGGTGATGGTGTCGTTGGCGCGGTTGTGGCGTTCGGTGGGTGTGGAGCCGGATGCGGTGATGGGTCATAGTCAGGGTGAGATTGCTGCGGCGTGTGTGGCGGGTGGGTTGTCGCTGGGGGATGCGGCGAAGGTGGTGGCGTTGCGGTCGCAGGCGATCGCGGTGGGGCTTGCTGGTCGTGGTGGCATGGTGTCGGTCGGGCTGTCGGCGCAACAGGCGGAGGAGCGTATCGCCCGGTGGGGTGGGGCGATTTCGGTGGCGGCGGTGAACGGCCCGGGTTCCGTGGTGGTGTCGGGTGATCCGGGGGCGCTGGATGAGATGGTCGCGGAGCTGGAGGGTGAGGAGGTGCGGGTCCGTCGGGTTCCGGTGGACTATGCCTCGCATTCCGCCCATGTGGAGGGGATTCGTGAGGAGCTGTTGAGGGTTCTGGCGGACCTTCAGCCCCGGTCCTCGGAGGTGCCGTTCTACTCGACGGTGACCGGTGAGCTGGTGGACACGGCTCAGCTGGACGCCGAGTACTGGTACCGGAACCTGCGCCAGACCGTTGAGCTGGAGTCCACCACCCGCACCCTGCTCGATGCCGGGCATGGTGTGTTCATCGAGGTCAGCCCGCATCCGGTGCTGACCGTGCCGGTGCAGCAGACGGTCGAGGCCGCCGAGGCACAGGCCGTGGTCGTCGGCACGCTACGGCGTGACGAGGGTGGCCTGGAGCGGTTCCTGACCTCCGCCGCCGAGGTGTTCGTGAACGGCGCCGAGGTGGACTGGGCCGCCGTGCTGGAGAACCGGGGCGGTCGGCAGGTTGAGCTGCCGACGTATGCCTTCCAGCGCGAGCGTTACTGGCTTGACGTCCCCGCGGGTACGGGTGATGTGGGTTCGGTGGGGTTGGGTTCGCTGGGGCATCCGTTGCTGGGTGCGGTGGTGTCGTTGGCGAGTGGTGGTGGGGTGCTGCTGAGTGGGCGGTTGTCGTTGGCCACGCATGAGTGGCTGGCGGACCACGCCGTACACGGGGTGATGCTGCTGCCGGGGACGGCGTTCGTCGAGCTCGTGGTGCAGGCCGGGGACCAGGTCGGCTGTGGCCGGATCGAGGAACTCGTCATCGAGGCGCCGCTGATCCTGCCCGAGCACGGTGGGGTGCGGATCCAGGTCGAGGCCGGGGAGGCGGACGCTTCCGGCTTCCGTGAGGTGAGCGTGTTCTCACGGGAGGAGGCGGAGGGCGAGGGCGCGGTATGGACGTGCCATGCCCGTGGTGTGCTCGCGCCGATGGCAGGTGCCGAGGCGGCTTCCTTCGACTTCGGTGTGTGGCCTCCGGTGGGGGCTGAGTTGGTTGATGTGTCGGGTGAGTATGTGCGGGCTGCGGAGAACGGGTTGGAGTATGGGCCTGTTTTTCAGGGGTTGAGGCGTGCGTGGCGGCGTGATGGTGAGGTGTTTGCTGAGGTTGGGCTTCCGGAGGGGGAGCGGGAGCGGGCGGGTCAGTTTGGTTTGCATCCGGCGTTGTTCGATGCGGCGTTGCATGCGTTGGGTGTGAGTGGGGTTCTTGCGGGTGGTTCGGGGAGTTTGTTGCCGTTCTCGTGGCGTGGGTTTGCTTTGGAGGCGGTGGGTGCGACGTCGTTGCGGGTGCGGTTGGCGTCGGTGGGTGTTGGGTCGGATGCGGTGTCGGTGCTGGTGGGGGATGAGTCCGGGCGTGGGGTGGCCTCGGTCGAATCGCTGGTGCTGCGCCCGGTCGACGCGGATCAGCTGAACGCGGTCGGCGGAGCGGCGCGCGACGCGCTGTTCCGGCTCGAGTGGGTGGACGCGCCTGGGGCCGTGGCAGCGGTGGGTGAGGTGGCGCCGCGGACCGAGGTCGTACGGGTCGTCTCAGACGGTCCGGATGTGGTGAGTGAGGTCTATGGCCGGGTCCTTGAGGTCCTGGAGCGGGTGCGGGCGTGGGTGGCGGATGAGGGCCTCGCGGGTGAGCGGTTGGTGGTGGTGACGCGGGGTGCTGTTGATGCGGGTGATGGTGTGGAGGACATGGCCGGGGCGGCGGTGTGGGGGCTGGTGCGGTCCGCGCAGTCGGAGAACCCCGGGCGTCTGGTGCTGCTGGACACCGATGACCTGGACGGCGTCGACAGTCTGCTCCCCGGAGTGCTGGCTCTGGGCGAGGAGCAGGTCCTGGTGCGTTCCGGTGTGCTGCGGATGCCGCGCCTGGGCCGGGTGCCGGTGCCGGATCCGTCGGAGTCGGGTGGGTTTGGTTCGGGTGCGGTGTTGGTGACGGGTGGTACGGGTGTGTTGGGTGGTGTGGTGTCGCGGCATCTGGTGGTGCGGCATGGGGTGAGCAGGCTGGTGTTGTTGTCGCGTCGTGGTGCGGAGGCCGAGGGCGCGGCGGAGTTGCGGGCGGAGTTGGAGGGGGCGGGTGCTGAGGTGGTGATCGCGGCGTGTGATGCCGCGGATGGTGAGGCTCTGGCCGGGGTGTTGGCCGGGTTGCCCGAGGGTTTTGCGCTGAGCGGTGTGGTGCATGCGGCGGGTGTGCTCGACGACGGACTGCTCACGTCGTTGACGCGTGAGCGGGTTGAGCCGGTGTTGCGGGCGAAGGTGGACGCGGCGTGGAATCTGCATGAGCTGACGGCCGGGATGGACCTGTCGGCGTTCGTGCTGTTCTCCTCGGCGGCGGGCACGTTGGGCGGTCCGGGCCAGGGGAGCTACGCGGCGGCGAATGTGTTCCTGGACGGTCTCGCGTCGTGGCGGCGGGCTCAGCGGCTGCCGGGTGTGTCGATGGCGTGGGGTCTGTGGGCCGAGGCCAGTGGCATGACCGGACACCTCGGCGAGCGGGACCTGCGTCGGGTGTCGCGTTCCGGTCTGGTGCCGCTCTCCTCCGACGAGGGGCTCGAGCTGTTCGACGCGGCCCTGGTGGCGAATGAGACCGTGCCCGTTCCGGTGCGGCTGGACATCGCGGCGCTGCGTGCGCAGGGCGCCGAACTCCCCGCCCTCTTCCGCAATGTCGTGCCCACCGCGACGGCGCGGCGTGTCGCACGATCGGAGCAGGACGAGAGCCTTCCCGATGAACTGCGCCGGCGCCTCGCGGGTCTGCCACGGACAGCGCAGGACCAGATGCTGCTGGAGCTGGTCCGCGTGCAGACCGCGGCGGCCCTCGGGCACGCCACCCCCGAGACCGTCAACACACGACGGCCGTTCAAGGAGCTCGGCTTCGACTCGCTGATGGGGGTCGATCTCAGGAATCGGCTCACCGCGGAGACCGGTCTACGGCTCCCCGCCACGCTGGTTTTCGACTATCCGACCCCGATGGCACTCGTCGGCCATATCCGCGACGAAATCCTGGGCGGGGACGGCACTCCCTCGTCGGCGGGCGCGGCGGCGGTGGCCGCGCCGGGCGCGCCGGTGGACAGCGATCCCATCGTGATCGTGAGCATGAGCTGCCGCTTCCCGGGTGGCGTGCGGACCCCCGAAGAGCTGTGGCAGTTGGTCATGGCGGGCACGGACGCGATGTCCGAGTTCCCGTCCGACCGCGGGTGGGACCTTGAGCGCCTGTACGACCCGGACCCCGACCGGGAAGGCACGTACTACGCCCAGAACGGTGGGTTCCTCTACGACGCGCACCAATTCGACCCCGCCTTCTTCGACATGAGCCCGCGCGAGGCGCTGGCGACCGACCCGCAGCAGCGGCTGTTGCTGGAGACCTCCTGGGAGGCGTTCGAGCGGGCCGGTATCGACCCCACGACCAAGCGAGGCAGCCGGTCCGGTGTGTTCGTGGGCGTGATGTACAACGACTACGGCACCCGGCTGCGGCAGGTTCCCGAGGGCTTCGAGGGGTCGCTCGGCAGCGGAAGCGCTGGAAGCGTGGCTTCCGGCCGGATCTCGTACACGCTCGGCCTTGAGGGGCCCGCGGTGACGGTGGACACGGCGTGCTCGTCGTCGCTGGTCGCGCTGCATCTGGCGGCGCAGGCGCTGCGCCAGGGCGAATGCGATTTGGCGCTCGCCGGCGGCGTCTCGGTGATGTCGTCGCCCGGCGCGTTCGTGGAGTTCAGCAGACAGCGTGGCCTCGCCGCGGACGGCCGCTGCAAGCCGTTCGCGAACGCCGCGGATGGCACGGGCTGGTCCGAGGGCGTGGGCATGCTGCTCGTGGAGCGGCTGTCCGACGCCCGGCGCAACGGCCACCCCGTGCTGGCGGTCGTCCGGGGTTCGGCGGTCAACCAGGACGGTGCGTCGAACGGCCTTACGGCGCCGAACGGTCCCTCGCAGCAGCGCGTGATCCGGCAGGCGCTGTCGAGTGCTCGTCTGTCGGCGGCCGATGTGGACGTGGTGGAGGCGCACGGTACGGGTACGACGCTGGGTGACCCGATCGAGGCGCAGGCGCTGCTGGTGACCTATGGACGGGGGCGGCCTGAGGGCCGGCCGCTGCTGTTGGGCGCGTTGAAGTCGAACATCGGCCATACGCAGGCGGCTTCCGGTGTCGCCGGTGTCATCAAGATGGTGATGGCGATGCGGCATGGCGTATTGCCCCAGACGCTGCATGTGGATGAGCCGTCGCGGGAGGTGGACTGGTCGGAGGGTGAGGTGCGGCTGCTGACGGAGGCCACCGAGTGGCCCGAGACCGGGCAGCCGCGCCGGGCCGGTGTCTCGGCGTTCGGTGTCAGTGGCACCAACGCGCACACCATCATCGAGCAGGCCCCGCCGGTTGACGAGGGCGAGGGCGAGGCCGAGGAAGGCCCGGCTTCCGGCGCCGACAGCGGTGTGGCCGCATGGCTGCTGTCGGCTCGTGGCGCGGATGCGCTACGAGCCCAGGCGGCACGGCTCAGGGCGTTCCTGCTGGAGCGGAGCGAGCTGAGCGCGCTGGATGTCGGCCATTCGCTGGTGGCGACGCGGTCGATGTTCGAGCACCGTGCGGTGGTATCGGGTGCGGACCGTGCGGAGCTTCTCGCCGGGCTCGAGGCCGTCGCATCCGGTGAGGTCGCCCCGGGACTGGTTCAGGGCGTCGCGAACGCGTCCGGCCCGCGGGCGTTCTTGTTCTCGGGCCAGGGTGCGCAGCGCCTCGGTATGGGTCGGGAGTTGTACGAGGCGTTCCCGGTGTTCGCCCAGGCTCTGGACGAGGTGTGTGCGCATCTCGATGTGCTGCTCGACCGTCCGCTCCGGGAGGTGGTGTTCGCGGCGGAGGGGAGCGCGGACGCCGGGCTGCTGGATCAGACGGCGTTCACCCAGCCGGCGCTGTTCGCCATCGAGGTGGCGCTGTTTCGGCTGTTGGAGCACTGGGGTGTGACCCCGGATGTACTCATCGGCCACTCGGTGGGCGAGGTCGCCGCCGCGTATGTGGCCGGGGTCTTCTCGCTGGAGGACGCGTGTGCGCTGATCGCGGCGCGTGGCCGGTTGATGCAGGCGCTGCCGGAGGGTGGCGCGATGGTGGCGGTGCAGGCGTCGGAGGAGGAGATCGCGGCGTCGCTCGCCGGTCATGAGGCCGAGGTGAGCATCGCGGCGGTCAATGGCCCGACGGCCGTGGTGATCGCGGGTGATGAGGCCGCGGCGCTGGAGATCGCCGAGCAGTGGTCGGAGCGGGGTCGTAAGACCCGTCGGCTGCGGGTCAGTCACGCGTTCCACTCGCCGCGTATGGACGCGATGCTGGGCGACTTCCGCAAGGTCGTCGAGGGGCTGTCCTTCCAGACGCCGTCGATCGCGCTGGTGTCGAACGTGACGGGTGAGGCGGCGAGCGGCGATGACGTGTGCTCGGCGGAGTACTGGGTGCGCCATGTGCGGCAGGCGGTGCGGTTCGCGGACGGGGTCCGGGCGCTGGAGAAGCTCGGGGTGACCTCGTTCCTCGAAGTGGGCCCCGACGGTGTGCTCACCGCGATGACGCAGGACTGTCTGATCGCGGGCGGGGCTTCGGCCTCGGTCGTGGCGCCCGTTCTGCGCAAGGACCGCCCGGAGGTTCAGGCGCTGACGGCGGCGTTGGCCGAACTCCATGTGCACGGTGTCGAGGTGGGCTGGGAGCGGGTCTTGGCCGGGCGCGGTGCGCGGACGGTGGAGCTGCCGACGTACGCCTTCCAGCGTCAGCGCTACTGGCTGGAGGACCGCGCGGAGACGTCGGCCGGCTCCCTGCCGGGCGGTTCCGCCGCGGTGGACAGCGTGGACGCGCGGTTCTGGGACGCGGTGGAGCGCGAGGACCTGGAGACGCTGGCGGAGGCGCTGGACGTCGACGGGAGCGGTTCGCTCGGCGAGCTGCTGCCCGCGCTGTCGTCGTACCGCCGTCAGCAGCGTGAGCGGACCACGGTCGACGGCTGGCGGCACCGGGTCTCCTGGAAGCCCGTCCCGGAGGTGGCGGCGGGCTCGCTGTCGGGCACCTGGCTCCTGGTGGTGCCCGCCGGGCTCGCGGACAGCCCGCTCACCGGGACGATTTCCCAAGGGCTCGAGAAGTCCGGTGCCCGTGTCGTACCGGTGGCGGTGGACGCGGGCGCGGACCGCGCCGGGCTCGCCCGGACACTGCTGACCGCGGTCGACGGCGAATCCGATGTCCGGGTGTTGTCGTTGCTCGCGTTGGACGAGGAGCCGATGGCCGGGGAGCCGGCGGTCGCTGCCGGACTCGCGCTGACTCTGTGGCTGGTGCAGACCGTGGCGGGGCTGGGCGTGCGCGCTCGGCTGTGGTGTGCCTCGCGGGGCGCGGTGTCGGTGGGTCGTTCCGACCGGCTCGCGAGCGCCACGCAGGCGCAGGTGTGGGGCCTCGGCGGGGTCGCGGCGCTGGAGCATCCGCAGATCTGGGGCGGGCTCGTCGATCTGCCCGAGACGCTGGACGAGCGCGCCGTGTCGCGACTGGTCGGGCTGCTGTCCGCGGAGGGCGGTGAGGATCAGGTCGCGGTGCGTGGTTCGGGTGTGTTCGTCAAGCGGCTGGTGCGGGCTTCCGCGTCTGAGGCCACCGGCGTTGATGGGTGGCGTTCGGGTGGTTCGGTGTTGGTGACTGGTGGTACGGGTGCGCTGGGTGGTCATGTGGCCCGCTGGCTGGCGCGTACGGGCGCCGAGCATCTCGTACTGACGAGCCGTCGTGGCATGGAGGCCGAGGGTGCCGTCGAGTTGAAGGCGGAGTTGGAGGAGCTCGGGGCCCGGGTGACGGTGGCGGCGTGCGACGCGGCGGACCGTGACGCACTGGCCGCGGTGCTGGAGGCGATTCCTTCGGAGCTGCCGCTCACCGCCGTGGTGCACACGGCGGGTGTGCTGGATGACGGTGTGCTGGATGCCCTGACGGTGGAGCGTGCGGCTGGGGTGTTGCGTCCGAAGGTGGATGCGGCGTGGAATCTGCATGAGTTGACGGCGGGGATGGATCTGTCGGCGTTTGTGTTGTTCTCTTCGGCGGCGGGTACGTTGGGTGGTCCGGGTCAGGGGAGTTACGCGGCGGGTAATGCCTATCTCGACGCGTTGGCGTCGCAGCGGCGTGCGGATGGCCTTCCGGCCACCTCCATCGCCTGGGGCGCCTGGGCCGGAAGCGGAATGGCGGTCGACGGGGAGCTCGAAGAGCAGATGAGGCGGGGCGGCATGGCCCCGATGAAACCGGACCTTGCCATCTCCGCGCTTCAGCGCGCGCTGGACCTGGACGAGACCTTCCTCCTCGTGGCCGATGCCGCCTGGGAGCGGCTCGCGGGTGAGCTGGGAGCAGACCGGCCGATACCGCTGCTGAGCGAGCTGACCGAGCGGCAGCGGCCGACGGCATCACTGACACCTTCCGACCCGGCGGCGACCGAGTCGGCGGCGGCCGAGCTGCGCGCGAGCCTGGAGGCGCTGCCCTCGGCGAAGCGTCAGCGCCAGCTGCGCAAGCTGGTGCGTCAGCACGTCGCCGCGGTCCTGGTGCACACCACCCCTGACGCCATCGAGAACGATCGGTCGTTCACCGAGCTCGGTTTCGACTCGCTGACGGCCGTTCAGCTACGCAACCGGCTGGGCGCGATCACCGGCCTGGAACTGCCGACCACTTTGGCATTCGACTACCCGAACCTCATCGCCCTGGCCGAGCACCTGGAGACGGGCATGTTCCCGCAAGGTGATGGGGCTGAGCAGAACGACTCGGAAGAGGACCGGATACGCGAGGCGTTGGTTTCCATTCCGCTCGCGCGTTTCCGTGAAGCCGGACTCATGGACACCCTGCTCGAACTCGCGCGGAAACCGGAGAGCGGTTCTGAGTCGGCGCCGCAAGAAGAACTGAGTAGCGCGGTCGACACGATGGATGTCGATGACCTCGTCCAGAGGGCTCTGGGCGGCGCTGACCTTTGATGTTGTTGGAAGTGTGGAGCTACTGATGGCTACGTCCTCCGAAAGAGTTGTCGAAGCGCTGCGCGCTTCTCTGCGGGAAAACGACCGCCTCAAGCTACAGAACCAGCGTCTGGTCGCGGCCTCGAAAGAGCCCATCGCCATCGTCGGTATGAGCTGTCGCTTCCCCGGGGGTGTGCGCACCCCCGAGCAACTCTGGCAACTCGTCGTGGATGGCGTCGATGCCATCTCCGAGTTCCCGACCGACCGCGGTTGGGAGAACGAGACGCTGTACCACCCGGACCCGGACAACCCGGGGACGAGTTACACCCGTGAGGGCGGCTTCCTCTACGACGCCGACGAGTTCGACCCGCAGTTCTTCGGGATGTCCCCGCGTGAGGCACTGGCGACCGATCCACAGCAGCGGCTGCTGCTGGAAGCCTCCTGGGAGGCGTTCGAGCGGACCGGTATCGACCCCGTCTCCCTGCGCAGCAGGCCGGTCGGGGTCTTCGTCGGCACGAGTGGCCTGGACTACGCGACCCATCTCTATGAGGTGGGAGGCGAACTCGAGGGCTATCTGACGGGCAGTGCGGCCAGCGTGGTGTCGGGCCGTATCTCCTACACCTTCGGCCTCGAAGGACCGGCCGTCACGGTGGACACCGCCTGTTCGTCGTCGCTGGTGGCGCTGCATCTCGCGGTGCAGGCGCTGCGTCAGGGCGAGTGTGATCTGGCGCTTGCCGGTGGTGTGTCGGTCATGTCGTCGCCCGGTTCGTTCATCGAGTTCAGCCGGCAGCGCGGGCTCGCGGTCGATGGCCGCTGCAAGCCGTTCGCCGAGGGCGCGGACGGCACGGGCTGGTCCGAGGGCGTGGGCCTGCTGCTGGTCGAGCGGCTGTCGGACGCGCGGAAGAACGGCCACCCGGTGCTGGCCATCGTCCGCGGTTCGGCGGTCAACCAGGACGGCGCCTCCAACGGTCTGACGGCGCCCAACGGCCCGTCCCAGCAGCGGGTGATCCGCCAGGCACTGGCCAGCGCGGGACTGTCGGCCACCGAGGTGGACGCGGTCGAGGCGCACGGTACGGGCACCACGCTGGGCGACCCGATCGAGGCGCAGGCGCTGCTGGCCACCTATGGTCAGGGGCGGCCCGAGGAGCAGCCGCTGTGGCTGGGGGCCATCAAGTCGAACATCGGTCACACCCAGGCCGCCGCCGGTGTCGCGGGAATCATCAAGATGGTGATGGCCATGCGGCACGGCATCCTGCCGAAGGTCCTGCATGTGGATGAGCCGTCGCGGCAGGTGGACTGGTCCGCGGGTGAGGTGCGGCTGCTGACGGAGGCCACCGAGTGGCCCGAGACCGGGCAGCCGCGCCGGGCGGGTATCTCCTCGTTCGGGCTGAGCGGGACCAACGCGCACACCATCATCGAGCAGGCTCCGACAGCCGACCCCGATGAACAACAGGAGGCAACCGCCCCCCGGGCCGACGCGGCGAAGCAGTCCGTCGTCCTGCCGTGGCTGGTGTCCGGCAAGAGCGCGGAGGGGCTCAGCGCCCAGGCGAGCCAGCTCCATGCCCACATGAGTGCGCATCCGGAGTTGTCGCCGGCCGATATGGCCTTCTCCCTGGCCACGACCCGTTCGGCTTTCGAGCACCGCGCGGCCGTGATCGCCGAGGACCGCGATGGCCTCCTCCGCGGTCTGGAGGCTCTGGCCAACGGCGAGAACGCGGCCCAGGTCGTCCAGGGCGTGGCACGGATCGAGGACACCCTCGCGTTCCTGTTCTCGGGTCAGGGTGCGCAGCGCCTGGGCATGGGGCGGGAGTTGTACGAGGCGTTCCCGGTGTTCGCCCGTGCGCTGGACGAGGTGTGCGCCCACCTGGATGTGCTGCTGGACCGTCCGCTGCGGGATGTGATGTTCGCGGTCGAGGGCGGTGCCGACGCCGAGTTGCTGGATCAGACGGCGTTCACTCAGCCCGCGTTGTTCGCCATCGAGGTGGCGTTGTTCCGGTTGCTGGAGCACTGGGGTGTCACTCCGGATGTGGTGATCGGTCACTCGGTGGGGGAGATCGCCGCCGCGCATGTGGCGGGGGTGTTCTCGCTTCAGGACGCGTGCACACTGATCGCGGCCCGCGGCCGACTGATGCAGGCGCTCCCCGAGGGCGGCGCGATGGTGGCGGTGCAGGCGTCGGAGGAGGAGATCGCTCCGTCGCTGGCCGGTCGTGAGGCCGAGGTGAGTATCGCCGCCGTCAATGGCCCGACGGCCGTGGTCATCGCCGGTGATGAGGCCGCGGTGCTGGAGATCGCCGAGCAGTGGTCGGAGCAGGGTCGTAAGACCCGTCGGCTGCGGGTCAGCCATGCCTTCCACTCGCCGCGCATGGACGCGATGCTGGACGACTTCCGGCGCGTCGTGGAAGCCCTGTCGTTCGCCCCGTCCTCCATCGATCTCGTCTCCAACGTCACCGGCAAGGTGGCGGACGCGGAGGTGTGCTCGCCGGAGTACTGGGTGCGCCATGTCCGTGCGGCGGTGCGGTTCGCGGACGGGGTACGGACGCTCGACGCGCAAGGCGTGACCACCTTCCTGGAGGTGGGCCCCGACGGTGTGCTCTCGGCGATGGCGCAGGACTGCCTGGCGGAGCGGGCCGGGGAGGACTCGGCGCCCGTGGCCCTGCCGGTGCTGCGCAAGGATCGCCCGGAGGCCGTCGCCCTGACAACGGCGCTGGCCCGGCTGCATGTTCATGGCTCCGTCGTCGATTGGCGGCCGGCGTTCGACGGTCTCGAAGCCCGCCGGGTCGACCTGCCGACATACCCCTTCCAGCGTCAGCGCTACTGGATAGAGAAGTCCGCCGACGGAACCGGTGTCGATGCCGGTATCCGGGACGAGGTGGACGCGTGGTTCTGGCAGGCCGTGGAGCGCGAGGATCTCGCATCGCTCGCCAAGACCCTCGACTTCGATGACGAGGCGACGCTGGGCGCGGTGCTGCCCGCGCTGTCGGCGTACCGACGCAGCAGCCGCAATCAGTCGACCATCGATGGTTGGCGTTATCGGGTGTCGTGGAAGCCGGTTGCGGATGTGGCCGGTGGGGCGTTGTCGGGGACGTGGCTGGTGGTGGTTCCGGCGTCTCGTGCCGAGGACGAGTTGGTGGCCGGGGTTGTCTCGGGGCTTGAGCGGCATGGTGCGGGTGTGGTGTCGCTGGTGGTGGATGAGCGGGACCTGGACGCCGGGGTGCTGGGGGAGCGGCTGGGTGAGGTTGTCGCTGAGGTGCCGGAGTTGGGTGGTGTGTTGTCGCTGCTCGCTCTGGATGAGGGGTCGTGCCCGGGGTATCCGGCGTTGTCTGCTGGTTTTGCTTCGACGTTGACGTTGGTGCAGGCGTTGGTCGGGGTGGGTGCCGAGTGCTTGTTGTGGTGTGTGTCGCGGGGTGCGGTGTCGGTGGGGCGTTCGGATCGGTTGGCTGGTGTGGTGCAGTCGCAGGTGTGGGGTTTGGGTCGGGTGGTGGGGTTGGAGCATTCGGCGGTGTGGGGTGGTCTGGTGGATCTGCCTGAGGTGTTGGATGAGCGTGCGGTGGGGCGGCTGGTGGGTGTCCTGTCGGGTGGGGGTGGTGAGGATCAGGTCGCGGTGCGGGGTTCCGGTGTGTTTGTGCGTCGTTTGGTGCGGTCGGCGGTGGCTGTGGGTGAGGGGGTGTCGTGGCGGGCGCGTGGCACGGTGTTGGTGACGGGTGGTACGGGTGCGTTGGGTGGCCGGGTGGCTCGGTGGGTTGTGGGTCAGGGGGCTGAGCATGTGGTGCTGACCAGCCGTCGGGGGCTTTCGGCGCCGGGTGCGGCCGAATTGCGCGGGGAGCTCGAAGCGCTGGGTGCCCGGGTGACGGTGGCGGCCTGTGATGTGGCCGACCGTGAGCAGTTGGCGGCGGTGCTGGAGACCGTTCCGGAGGAGTTCCCGCTGAGGGCTGTCTTCCATGCGGCGGGTGTGGAGCAGGCTGCGGAGCTCGCGGGGATGGGTTTGGCGGATGCGGCGTCGGTGGTGTCGGGGAAGGCGACCGGTGCCGGGCATTTGGACGCGTTGCTGGGCGACCGTGAGCTGGACGCGTTTGTGGTCTTCTCCTCGATCGCGGGTGTGTGGGGCAGTGGTGGTCAGGCCGCGTATGGTGCGGCGAACGCGTATCTGGACGCGTTGGTGGAGGACCGCCGTGCACGGGGTCTCGCCGGTACGGCCGTGGCCTGGGGGCCCTGGGCCGAGGGCGGTATGGCCACTTCGGAGGGGATGGAAGGGGAGCTCGTCCGTCGTGGCCTGGCGGTCATTCCCCCGACGCTGGCCCTGACCGCGCTGCATGGAGCGGTCGCGGGTGACGACGGTGTGGTGACGGTCGCCGATGTGGACTGGAAGCGGTTCGCCCCCTTGTTCACCTTGGAGCGACCGAGCCCGTTGCTCGGCGACCTGCCCGAGGTCCGCAGGGCACTCGACACCGCGACCTCGCCCGGCCAGGCGGGCGACGCATCGACGGGTCTGCGGGAGCGGCTGGCCGGACTGACCGAGGCCGAGATCGATCGGACCCTGCTCGACCTCGTGCGCGGCCAGGCCGCCGCGGTGCTCGGTTTCACGGGTGCGGAGGTGGTTGAGCCCGGGCGGGCGTTCAAGGAGCTGGGTTTCGACTCGCTCACCGCGGTGGAGTTCCGTAATCGGTTGAACGCGGAGACGGGGCTGGTGCTTCCGGCCACGCTGGTCTTCGACTACCCGAGTGCCACGGTGCTGGCCGACCATCTGCGTGCCGAGGTGCTGGGGACGCAGGGGGCGGTGGCCACGCCGTCGGCGGTGGTGGCCGCGGTCGATGACGACCCGATCGCGATCGTCGGGATGAGCTGCCGCTTCCCGGGCGGCGTCGGAAGCCCCGAGGACCTGTGGCGGCTCGTGGCCGGCGGTGGTGACGCCATCTCCGACTTCCCGTCCAACCGTGGGTGGGACGTGGACGGGATGTACGACCCCGACCCGGAGCGTCTGGGCACGTTCTACGCGCGCGAGGGCGGTTTCCTGCACAACGCGGGCGAGTTCGACGCCGGATTCTTCGGGATCTCGCCGCGTGAGGCGCTCGCCATGGATCCGCAGCAGCGGCTGCTGCTGGAGACCTCGTGGGAGGCGTTCGAGCGGGCCGGTATCGCCCCCACCTCCGTACGCGGCCGCCAGATCGGCGTGTTCGTGGGAGCCGCGACCTCGGGTTACGGAGTCGGGCACGACGGCGCGGCCGGGGAGCTGGAAGGGCAGATCCTCACCGGCAACGCGACATCGGTCGTCTCCGGTCGTATCTCCTACACGCTGGGTCTTGAGGGGCCCGCGCTGACGGTGGACACGGCGTGCTCGTCGTCGCTGGTCGCCCTGCACCAGGCCGCGCAGGCGCTACGCCAGGGCGAGTGCGAGATGGCGCTCGCCGGTGGTGTGACGGTGATGGCCACCCCTGGAGCGTTCGTGGAGTTCAGCCGCCAGCGTGGTCTGGCCCCCGACGGCCGGTGCAAGCCGTTCGCGGACGCCGCGGATGGCACGGGCTGGTCCGAGGGCGTGGGCATGCTGCTGGTTGAGCGGCTGTCCGACGCCGAGCGCAACGGTCACCAGGTGCTGGCGATCGTACGGGGCTCGGCCGTCAATCAGGACGGCGCCTCGAACGGTCTGACCGCGCCCAACGGCCCCTCGCAGCAGCGGGTGATCCGCCAGGCCCTCGCCAACGCCGGAGTGTCGGCCGCCGAGGTGGACGTGGTGGAGGCGCACGGCACCGGTACCACGCTGGGTGACCCGATCGAGGCCCAGGCGCTGCTGGCCACCTACGGCCAGGAGCGGCCGGAGGGCCTTCCGCTCTGGTTGGGCGCGCTCAAGTCGAACATCGGCCATACGCAGGCCGCCGCCGGTGTGGGCGGAATCATCAAGATGGTGATGGCGATGCGGCACGGTGTGCTGCCGCGGACGCTGCATGTGGATGAGCCCTCGCGCGAGGTGGACTGGTCGGCGGGTGAGGTGCGGCTGCTGGCCGAGGCCATGGAGTGGCCCGAGACCGGGCATCCGCGCCGGGCCGGGATCTCGGCGTTCGGCGTGAGTGGCACCAACGCGCACACCATCATCGAGCAGGCCCCGGCGGCGGATGACGAGGCGGAGCCCGCCCCGGCGGCCCCGCCCGAGGATCACGGCATCGTGCCCTGGGCGCTTTCCGCCCGGAGCGCGGAGGCTCTGCGCGCCCAGGCTGAGCGGTTGCGGTCGTATCTGGTCGAGCGTGCCGAGCTGGGCGCGCTGGACGTGGGCCACTCGCTGGTGGCGACGCGCGCGGTGCATGAACACCGCGCGGTGATCGCGGGTGCGAACCGTGCGGAGTTGCTGCGCGGCGTCGAGGCCGTCGCGTCCGGTGAAGTGGCCCCCGGGGTGGTCCAGGGCGTCGCGAACGCGTCGGGTGTGATGGCGTTCCTGTTCTCGGGCCAGGGTGCGCAGCGCCTGGGCATGGGCCGGGAGTTGTACGAGGCGTTCCCGGTGTTCGCCGACGCGTGGGACGAGGTGTGCGCGCATCTCGATGTGCTGCTGGACCGTCCGCTGCGGGATGTGGTGTTCGCGGCGGAGGGGAGCGCGGACGCCGAGCTGCTCGACCAGACGGCGTTCACGCAGCCCGCGTTGTTCGCCATCGAGGTGGCGCTGTTCCGGCTGCTGGAGCACTGGGGCGTCACTCCGGATGTGCTGATCGGCCACTCCATCGGTGAGATCGCCGCCGCCCATGTGGCCGGGGTGTTCTCGTTGGAGGACGCGTGCACGCTGGTGGCCGCGCGCGGCCGGCTGATGCAGGACCTGCCCGAGGGCGGGGCCATGGTGGCGGTGCAGGCGTCGGAGGAGGAGATCGCTCCGTCGGTCGCCGGTCGTGAGGCGGAGGTGAGCATCGCCGCCATCAATGGCCCGAACGCCGTCGTCATCGCGGGTGATGAGGCCGCGGTGCTGGAGATCGCCGAGCAGAGGTCGGGGCAGGGTCGTAAGACCCGTCGGCTGCGGGTCAGCCACGCGTTCCACTCGCCGCGTATGGACGCGATGCTCGGCGACTTCCGCAAGGTCGTCGAGGGGCTGTCCTTCCAGACGCCGTCGATCGCGCTGGTGTCGAACGTGACGGGTGAGGCGGCGAGCGGCGATGACGTGTGCTCGGCGGAGTACTGGGTGCGCCATGTGCGGGAGGCCGTGCGCTTCGCGGACGGGGTGCGAACCCTCGATAAGCTGGGCGTGACCCGGTTCGTCGAGGTCGGCCCCGACGGTGTGTTGTCCGCCATGGCACGGGACTGCCTGATGGCGGACGCCGGTTCGGCCTCGGTCGTGGCGCCCGTCCTGCGCAAGGACCGCCCGGAGGTTCAGGCGCTGACGGCGGCGCTGGCCGAACTCCATGTGCACGGGGTCGAGGTGGGCTGGGAGCGGGTCTTCGCCGGGCGCGGTGCGCGGACGGTGGAGCTGCCGACGTACGCCTTCCAGCATCAGAGCTTCTGGCTGGAGGACCGCGCGGAGGCTTCGGGCGGCTCCGCCGCGGACAGTGTGGACGCGCGGTTCTGGGACGCGGTGGAGCGCGAGGACCTGGAGGCGCTGGCAAAGGCGCTGGACGTCGATGGCGGTGGCTCGCTCGGCGAGTTGCTGCCCGCGCTGTCCTCGTACCGCCGTCAGCAGCGTGACCGCGCCACGGTCGACGGCTGGCGCTATCGGGTCTCCTGGAAGCCGGTCCCGGAGCCGGCGGCTGGGCCGCTGTCGGGTACGTGGCTGCTGGCGGTGCCCGCAGGGCTCGCGGACAGCGAGCTCACCGTCACCATCACGCAGGGGCTGGAGAAGCACGGAGCTCATGTCGTACCGGTGTCGGTTGACGGCGGTATGGACCGCGATGGGCTCGCCGAGGCGCTGCGGGGCGCGCTCGGTGATGAGTCCGACGCGAGTGTGTTGTCGTTGCTCGCGCTGGACGAGGAGCCGTGTGCCGGGGAGCCGGTGGTCGCCGCCGGACTCGCGCTGACGCTGCGGTTGGTGCAGGCCGCGGCCGGGCTGGACGCGGGCCTTCGGCTGTGGTGTGCCTCGCGGGGCGCGGTGTCGGTGGGCCGTTCCGACCGGCTCGCGAGCACCGCGCAGGCGCAGATGTGGGGCCTCGGCCGGGTGGCGGCGCTGGAGCATCCGCAGATCTGGGGCGGGCTCGTCGATCTGCCCGAGACGCTGGACGAGCGCGCGGTGTCGCGGCTGGCCGGTGTGCTGTCCGCGGAGGGCGGCGAGGACGAGACGGCGATCCGCGGCTCCGGGGTGTTCGGCCGGCGGCTGGTGGGTACGGCGTCCACGGGCGGCGAGGCATGGCGGCCGAGCGGCTCGGTGCTGATCACCGGCGGCACGGGTGCGCTGGGCGCGCATGTGGCGCGCTGGGCGGTGCGTGAGGGCGCCGAGCATGTGGTGCTGACCAGCCGCCGCGGTCTCGCGGCGGAGGGCGCCTCCGAGCTGCGGGCGGAGCTGGAAGGGCTCGGCGCCGCCGTGTCGGTGGTGGCTTGTGACGCCGCGGATCGGGATGCGCTGGTCGAGGTGGTGGCGGCGATTCCCGAGCGCTTCCCGCTGCGTGGTGTGGTGCACGCGGCCGGTGTGCTGGATGACGGTGTGCTGGACGGCCTGACCGTCGATCAGCTCGCCGGGGTGCTGGGCGCGAAGGTCGAGGGCGCGCGGCTGCTGCACGAGCTGACGGCCGACCTCGAACTGGACGCGTTCGTCCTGTTCTCGTCGTTCGCCGGGGTGGTGGGCGGCGCCGGACAGGGCGCCTACGCGGCGGCGAACGCGTATCTGGACGCGCTGGCCGTGGTGCGGCGTGGCGCCGGGCTGGCCGGTACGGCGGTGGCGTGGGGACCGTGGGCCGAGTCCGGTATGGCTGCGGGCGGCCGCGCCGGGGAGCGGGTGCGCGGTGGCGCGGTGTCCGCGATGGCCCCGGCGCTGGCGGTGGACGCGCTGAGCTGGGCCGTGGGCCAAGAAGAGGCGTCGCTCGTCATCGCGGACGTCGACTGGGAGCGCCTGGCCCCGTCGCTGGCCGCCGCCCGCGGCGGCACTCTCGTCAGCGACATCCCCGAGGCGCACAAGCACCTGGCCACGGACGACGGCGGCGCCGCTACGGAGGCGGCCACCTTCGCAGGAAAGCTGGCCGGACTGTCGGCGGCCGAGCGCAACGAGGCCGTGCTGGAGCTGGTCCGCGGCCACGCGGCCTCGGTGCTCGGCCACACTACGGCGGACTCGATCGAGCCCGGCCGCGCCTTCCGCGACCTCGGGTTCGACTCCCTCACGGCGGTCGAGCTGCGCAACCGGCTGGACCTCGCGACGGGCCTGCGCCTCCCGGCGACGCTCGTCTTCGACTACCCGACCGCCGCCGAACTGGCCGACTACCTGGACGCCGAGGCGTTCGGCACGGCCCAGCCGGCCCTCGACACCACCCGGCCGAACGCGGTGGCCGTGGACCACGACCCCATCGCGATCGTGGCGATGAGCTGCCACTTCCCCGGGGATGTCCACACGCCCGAGGACCTGTGGCGGCTGGTGGCCGAAGGCGCCGACGCCATCTCCGAGTTCCCCACCGACCGCGGTTGGGACCTCGATGGGCTGTACGACCCCGACCCCGAGCGGCTCGGCACGTCCTACGCCCGCGAGGGCGGCTTCCTCTACGGCGCCCCGCAATTCGACGCCAGGTTCTTCGGGATCTCGCCACGTGAGGCCCTTGCCATGGATCCGCAGCAGCGGCTGCTGCTGGAGACCTCGTGGGAGGCGTTCGAGCGCGCAGGTATCGCTCCCGAGTCGCTGAGGGGCGCCCGAGCGGGTGTGTTCGTCGGGACGAACGGCCAGGACTACGCCGGATTGTGGGTGGACTCCCAGGGCGACCTCGAAGGCCACTTGGGCACGGGCAGCGCGGCCAGCGTGGTGTCCGGGCGCATCTCCTACACCTTCGGTCTCGAAGGGCCCGCGGTGACGGTGGACACGGCGTGCTCGTCATCGCTGGTGGCACTCCACATGGCCATGCAGGCGCTGCGCCAGGGCGAGTGCGATCTGGCCCTCGCCGGTGGTGTGTCGGTGATGTCGACACCCGGCGCCTTCGTCGAGTTCAGCCGTCAGCGCGGACTGGCGCCCGATGGCCGGTGCAAGCCGTTCGCCGACGCCGCGGACGGTACAGGGTGGTCCGAGGGTGTCGGCATGCTGCTGGTGGAGCGGCTGTCGGACGCGCGGAAGAACGGCCACCCGGTGCTGGCGATCGTGCGCGGTTCGGCGATCAACCAGGACGGTGCGTCGAACGGCCTTACGGCGCCGAACGGCCCCTCCCAGCAGCGGGTGATCCGGCAGGCGCTGGCCAGTGCCCATCTCTCGACGGCCGATGTGGACGTGGTGGAGGCGCACGGCACGGGCACGACGCTGGGTGACCCGATCGAGGCGCAGGCGTTGCTGGCCACCTATGGCCAGGGGCGTTCTGAGGACCAGCCGCTGTGGCTGGGGGCCATCAAGTCCAACATCGGTCATACACAGGCGGCCGCCGGTGTCGCCGGTGTGATCAAGATGGTGATGGCGATGCGCGAGGGCGTGTTGCCGAAGATCCTCCACCTGGACGAGCCGTCGCACGAGGTGGACTGGTCGGCGGGTGAGGTGCGTCCGCTGACCGAGGCCACCGCATGGCCGGAGACGGGCCGTCCGCGCCGGGCGGGTATTTCCTCGTTCGGGCTGAGCGGGACCAACGCCCACACCATCATCGAGCAGGCGCCGGCGGCCGAGGGGCCCGCGGCTTCGGACACCGTGGCCCCCGCTTCCGCTCCGGCTCCCGCTTCCTCTTCCGCTTCCGAGACCGTCGAGTCGACGGTCGTGGTGCCATGGCTGGTCTCGGCCAAGAGCCAGGAGGCGCTGCGCGCCCAGGCCGGGCGGCTCGCCGCGCATGTGGCGGCCCGGGGCGACCTCGGCGTGCTGGACGTGGGGTATTCGCTGGCGGCCAAGTCGGTGTTCGAGCACCGTGCCGTGCTGGTCGGCGAGGACCGGGAAGCCCTTCTGCGCGGTCTCGAGGCCGTGGCCGGGAGCGGGATCGCTTCCGGTGTGGTGCAGGGGCAGGCGGTGCCGGGCGGCAAGACGGCGTTCCTGTTCTCGGGGCAGGGTGCGCAGCGCCTGGGCATGGGGCGGGAGTTGTACGAGGCGTTCCCGGTGTTCGCCCGTGCGCTGGACGAGGTGTGCGCCCACCTGGATGTGCTGCTCGATCGTCCGCTGCGGGATGTGATGTTCGCGGTCGAGGGCGGTGCGGATGCCGAGCTACTGGATCAGACGGGGTTCACTCAGCCCGCGTTGTTCGCCATCGAGGTGGCGTTGTTCCGGTTGCTGGAGCACTGGGGTGTCACTCCGGATGTGGTGATCGGTCACTCGGTGGGGGAGATCGCCGCCGCGCATGTGGCGGGGGTGTTCTCGCTTCAGGACGCGTGCACACTGATCGCGGCCCGCGGCCGTCTGATGCAGGCGCTCCCCGAGGGCGGCGCGATGGTGGCCATTCAGGCATCTGAAGAGGAGGTCGCCGCCTCACTCGCCGGCCGTGAGCACGAGATGAGCATCGCGGCGGTCAACGGACCGACGGCAGTGGTGATCGCCGGGCATGCGCAAGCGGTCCAGAAGGTGGCGGATACATGGACGGCGAAGGGGACAAAGACTAGGCGTTTGCGGGTCTCGCATGCGTTTCACTCTTGCCTCATGGACAGTATGTTGGACGCGTTCGGCCACGTGGTCCGTGAGGTCTCTTTTGAACCGCCGACCATGGCGCTGGTGTCCAATGTCACTGGCGAGCTGGCCTCGGAGGGGGAGACATGTTCTCCGGATTATTGGGTTCGGCATGTGCGTGAGGCGGTTCGGTTTGCGGATGGAGTACGTTCGCTTAAGGCGTTGGGCGTGACAAGGTTCCTGGAAGTGGGTCCGGACGGTGTGCTCACCGCCATGGCCCAGGACTGCCTCGCGGAAAGCGCGAAGGGCACTTCGGCGGCGGTTCTGGTCCCGGTGCTGCGTAAAGAGCGCCCCGAAGCGGGTGCGTTGATCACGGCGCTTGCCGAACTGCATACGCACGGTGCCACGGTGGGCTGGGAATCGATATTCGCCGGACGCGGTGCCGGCAAGGTGGAGCTGCCCACATACGCGTTTCAGCGCGAACGGTTCTGGCCCGAGGTATCCGCGGCCGGTGGCGGCCGGGATTCCGGTGCGACGTCCGCGGACTCGGTCGACGCGCGATTCTGGGAAGCGGTCGAGCGCGAGGATCTCGAAGCGCTTGCCGAGGCGCTCGACGTCGATGGCAATGCGCCGCTGAGCACGGTTCTGCCCGCGCTGTCCGCATATCACCGGAGCAATCGCGAGCAATCCACGATTGACGGTTGGCGTTATCGGGTGTCGTGGAAGCCGGTTGCGGATGTGGCCGGTGGGGCGTTGTCGGGGACGTGGCTGGTGGTGGTTCCGGCGTCGTGTGCCGAGGACGAGTTGGTGGCCGGGGTTGTCTCGGGGCTTGAGCGGCATGGTGCGGGTGTGGTGTCGCTGGTGGTGAACGAGCGGGACCTGGACGCCCGGCTGTTGAGCGAGCGGCTGCGTGAGGTCCTCGCCACTGCACCGGAGTTGGGTGGCGTGCTGTCGCTGCTCGCTCTGGATGAGGGGCCGTGCCCGGGGCATCCGGCGCTGTCTGCTGGTTTTGCTTCGACGCTGACGCTGGTGCAGGCGTTGGTCGAGGTGGATGCCGAGAGCCTGTTGTGGTGTGTGTCGCGGGGTGCGGTGTCGGTGGGGCGTTCGGATCGGTTGGCTGGTGTGGTGCAGTCGCAGGTGTGGGGTTTGGGTCGGGTGGTGGGGTTGGAGCATTCGGCGGTGTGGGGTGGTCTGGTCGATCTGCCCGAGGTGTTGGATGAGCGTGCGGTGGGGCGGCTGGTGGGTGTCCTGTCGGGCGGGGGTGGTGAGGATCAGGTCGCGGTGCGCGGTTCCGGTGTGTTCGTGCGTCGTCTGGTGCGGTCGGCGGCGGCTGTGGGTGAGGGGGTGTCGTGGCGGGCACGTGGCACGGTGCTGGTGACGGGTGGTACGGGTGCGCTGGGTGCTCGGGTGGCTCGCTGGGTTGTGGGTCAGGGGGCCGAGCATGTGGTGCTGACCAGCCGTCGCGGTCCTGAGGCGCCGGGTGCGGCCGAATTGCGCGGGGAACTCGAAGCCCTGGGTGCCCGGGTGACGGTGGCGGCTTGTGATGTGGCCGACCGTGAGCAGTTGGCGGCGGTTCTGGAGACCGTTCCGGAGGAGTTCCCGCTGAGGGCTGTCTTCCATGCGGCGGGTGTGGAGCAGGCGGCGGAGCTCGCGCAGATGGGGCTGACGGATGCGGCGTCGGTGGTGTCGGGGAAGGCGACCGGTGCCGGGCATCTGGACGCGTTGCTGGGCGACCGTGAGCTCGACGCCTTTGTAGTCTTCTCCTCGATCGCGGGTGTGTGGGGCAGCGGTGGTCAGGCCGCCTATGGTGCGGCCAACGCGTATCTGGACGCGTTGGTGGAGGACCGTCGTGCCCGGGGTCTCGCCGGTACCGCTGTGGCCTGGGGGCCCTGGGCCGAAAGCGGTATGGCGGCCGGCGACGGCGGCGACCAGCTGGCCCGTCGTGGTCTGCCCGCCATGGCTCCCGGCCTGGCGATGGCCGCGCTGCACGGTGCGGTCGCGGGTGACGACGGTGTGATGACGGTCGCCGATGTGGACTGGGAGCGATTCGCCCCCGCGTTCACCATCGGGCGGCCCAGCCCGCTGCTCGGCGAACTGCCCGAGGTCGTATCGGCCCTGGAGCAGGCCCGTGCCGCCGAGGAGAGCCATGCGGAGGGCGGATCGCGCCTGAGGGAAAGGCTCCTCGCGCTGGCTCCGGGCGAGCGGGAGCGTGCCGTGCTCGACCTGGTACGCGGTCACGCGGCCGCGGTTCTCGGATTCTCCGGTATGGAAGGCGTGGAATCCGACCGCGCCTTCAAGGAATTGGGATTCGACTCGCTCACGGCGGTAGAATTCCGAAACCGGCTGAACGCGGACACCGGGCTACGGCTGCCGACCACTCTGGTCTTCGACTATCCCAACGCAAAGACTCTGGCAGAGCATGTACGAGCGGGCGTCCTGCCCGACGAAGGGACATCCGCCACTCCGTTGATCGCGGATCTGGAAAAACTCGAGGCATCACTCTCCACGGCTGAGCCGGACAGTGCCGAGCGAATGGCCATCGCGGCCCGACTCCAAGTGCTCCTCGCCAGGCTGAATGGCGACGAGGGCGGAGCGAAGGACGCTGAGAGCATTACGCAGCGGCTTGACGGGGCGTCCGACGACGATCTCTTCGATTTCATCGAAAATGAGCTCAGCTAAGCGTGAGCGCCGAGGTGCAGTTCTCTGGCCTCCTTTCATTCTTCAGTCTTCTTTGACTCGTAATAGGCAAGGTTTTCATGGTGAACGAAGATAGGCTTCGGGACTACCTCAAGCGGGTAACAGCTGATCTGCACCAAGCGCGCCAACGCCTGCGCGAGCTGGAGGCAGGAGAGCAGGAGCCCATCGCGATTGTGGCGATGAGCTGCCGTTTCCCGGGTGGTGTGGGGAGCCCCGAGGATTTGTGGCGGCTGGTGGCCGACGGTGGTGATGCCATCTCCGATTTCCCGTCCAATCGCGGATGGGACGTGGACGGGATGTACGACCCGGATCCCGAGAGTTCGGGGACGTTCTACTCCCGTGAGGGTGGATTCCTTCACGACGCGGACGAGTTCGACGCGGGCTTTTTCGGGATTTCGCCGCGTGAGGCCCTTGCCATGGATCCGCAGCAGCGGCTGCTGCTGGAAACCTCATGGGAGGTCTTCGAGCGGGCGGGCATCGCTCCGGGGTCGGTGAAGGGCCGTCGTGGCGGTGTGTTCGTGGGCGCCGCCACCTCGGGCTACGGGGCGGACGTAGACGGTTTCCCCGAGGAGATCGAGGGCCACCTGCTGACCGGCACGGCGACATCGGTCGTATCGGGCCGTATCTCGTACACCTTCGGTCTCGAGGGGCCCGCGGTGACGGTGGACACGGCGTGTTCATCGTCGCTGGTCGCGCTGCACCTGGCGGTTCAGGCGCTGCGCCAGGGCGAGTGTGACCTCGCCCTCGCCGGTGGTGCGACGGTGATGTCCACACCGGGTGCCTTCGTCGAGTTCAGCCGCCAGCGTGGTCTGGCCCCCGACGGCCGCTGCAAGCCGTACGCGGACGCCGCGGACGGTACGGGCTGGTCCGAGGGCGCTGGCATGCTGCTGGTGGAGCGGCTGTCGGACGCGCGGAAGAACGGCCACCCGGTGCTGGCCATCGTGCGTGGCTCGGCGGTCAACCAGGACGGCGCCTCCAACGGTCTGACGGCGCCCAACGGCCCGTCCCAGCAGCGGGTCATCCGGGACGCGCTGACGAGCGCCCGACTGGCCCCGTCCGATGTGGACGTGGTGGAGGGGCACGGGACCGGTACCTCCCTGGGTGACCCGATCGAGGCGCAGGCGCTGCTGGCCACCTACGGCCAGGACCGTCCGGAGGGCCGCCCGCTCTGGCTGGGCGCGCTGAAGTCGAACCTCGGTCACACGCAGGCCGCGGCCGGTGTCGCCGGAATCATCAAGATGGTGATGGCGATGCGGCACGGGGTGCTGCCGCAGACCCTTCATGTGGACGAGCCGTCGCGGCAGGTGGACTGGTCGGCGGGTGAGGTACGGCTGCTGACGGAGGCCACCGAATGGCCCGAGACCGGGCAGCCGCGCCGGGCCGGTGTCTCCGCCTTCGGTGTGAGCGGCACCAACGCGCACACCATCATCGAGCAGGCCCCGCCGGACGAGGACGAGGCCGAGGAGGACACGGCCTCCGACGCCGGCAGTGGCGTGGCCACGTGGATGCTGTCGGCTCGTGGCGCGGACGCGCTGCGGGCCCAGGCCGCGCGGCTCAGGGCGTTCCTGCTGGAGCGGGTCGAGTCGAGCGCACTGGACGTCGGCCACTCGCTGGTGGCGACGCGGTCGATGTTCGAGCACCGCGCGGTGGTGTCGGGCGCCAGCCGTGCGGAACTCCTCGCCGGACTCGAGGCCGTCGCGTCCGGAGAGGCCGCTCCCGGCGTGCTCCAGGGCGTGGCCGGGACTGCCGTCAAGACGGCGTTCCTCTTCTCCGGTCAGGGTGCGCAACGCCTGGGCATGGGCCGGGAGTTGTACGACAGCTTCCCCGTCTTCGCCCAGGCGCTGGACGAGGTGTGCGCACGGCTGGACATGGTGCTGGACCGTCCGCTGCGGGATGTGATGTTCGCGGCCGAGGGCAGCGCCGACGCCGAGCTGCTGGACCGGACGGCGTTCACCCAGCCCGCGCTCTTCGCCATCGAGGTGGCGCTGTTCCGGCTGCTGGAGCACTGGGGTGTCACCCCGGATGTGCTGATCGGCCACTCCATCGGTGAGATCGCCGCCGCCCATGTGGCCGGGGTGTTCTCCCTGGAGGACGCGTGCACGCTGGTGGCCGCCCGTGGCCGGCTGATGCAGGCGCTGCCCGAGGGCGGCGCCATGGTGGCGGTGCAGGCGTCCGAGGAGGAGATCTCCGGATCGCTGGCCGGTCGTGAGGCCGAGGTCAGCATCGCCGCCGTCAACGGCCCGACGGCCGTGGTCATCGCCGGTGACGAGGCCGCCGCGCTGGAGATCGCGGAACAGTGGTCGGAGCAGGGGCGCAAGACGAGTCGGCTGCGGGTCAGCCACGCCTTCCACTCCCCGCGCATGGACGCGATGCTGGACGACTTCCGCCGTGTCGCGCGGGACTTGACCTTCCAGGCCCCCACCCTGGCTCTGGTCTCCAACGTCACCGGAGAGCCGGTCGGGGCCGACGAGGTGTGCTCGCCGGAGTACTGGGTGCGGCATGTGCGCGAGTCCGTGCGCTTCGCCGACGGCGTTCGCTCCCTCCAGGCCCAGGGCGTCACCGCGTACATCGAGGTGGGCCCCGACGGTGTGCTCTCGGCGATGGCGCGGGACTGCCTGGCGGGCGAGGCGGCTTCGGCCCCGGCAGTGGTGCCGGTTCTGCGCAAGGGACGCCCCGACGCCCAGGCCCTGATGGCCGCGCTGACCGAGGCCCATGTCCACGGTGTGACGGTGGACTGGGAGCGGGTTTTCGCCGGGCGGGGCGCCCGCAAGGTGGAGCTGCCGACGTACCCCTTCCAGCGCCGGCGCTACTGGCTGGAGGGCACCGGCGGAGCCTCGGGCGCTTCCGCCGCCGCGGACAGTGTGGACGCGCGGTTCTGGGACGCGGTGGAGCGCGAGGACCTGGAGGCGCTGGCAAAGGCGCTGGACGTCGACGGCGATGGCTCGCTCGGTGAGTTGCTGCCCGCGCTGTCCTCGTACCGCCGTCAGCAGCGTGACCGCGCCACGGTCGACGGCTGGCGGTACCGGATCTCGTGGAAGCCGGTCTCGGAGACCCCCGCGGCCACCCTGTCGGGTACCTGGCTCGTGGTCGTTCCCGCGTCCGGTGCCGATGACACGTTCGCGGAGTCGGTGTCCGCCGCGCTCCAGCGGCACGGCGCCGACGTCGTTCGTCTGGTGGCGGACGAGACCGATCTCGCTCCCGGTGCGCTGGCCGAGCGGGTGCGTGAGATGGCCACCGAGCCGTCCGGGATCGGCGGTGTGCTGTCCCTGCTGGGTGTGGACGAGCGGCCCTGCGCCGAGCACCCGGTGGTCTCGCGCGGCCTCGCGCTGACCCTGATGCTGGTGCGCGCACTGGCCGAGGCGGACATCCAGGCCCGGCTGTGGTGTGCCACCCGCGGTGCCGTCTCGGTGGGCCGTTCCGACCAGCTCACCAGCGCGGTGCAGGCGGAAATCTGGGGGCTCGGCCGGGTGGCCGCTCTGGAGCACCCCCGGATCTGGGGCGGTCTGGTCGACCTGCCCGAGACGCTGGACGAGCGCGCCGCCGCGCGACTGGCCTGGGCACTGTCCGCCGGAGACGGCGAGGACCAGGTGGCGGTGCGCGGCTCCGGAGCGTACGCCCGGCGCCTGGCCCGCGTCACGGTGAGCAACGAGTCCGCGGAGCGCGTGTGGCGGCCCCGGGGCTCGGTGCTGGTCACCGGCGGCACCGGCGCCCTGGGCGCCCAGGTGGCGCGCTGGGCCGTGCGCGAGGGCGCGGAACACGTGGTGCTGACCAGCCGTCGCGGCCCGTCGGCCGATGGCGTTTCCGAACTCACCGCGGAACTCGAAGCACTCGGCGCCGAGGTGACCGTGGCGGCCTGCGACGCCGCCGACCGGGAGGCCCTGGCCGAGGTGCTGGCCGCCGTCCCGGAGCGGTATCCGCTGACCGCCGTCGTGCACGCGGCGGGCATCCTGGACGACGGTGTGCTCGACGGCCTGACCGTCGACCAGCTCGCCGGGACCCTGGCCGCGAAGGCCGAGGGCGCGCGCCATCTGCACGAGCTGACCGCGGAGCTCTCGCTCGACGCGTTCGTGCTCTTCTCCTCGTTCGCCGGTGCCATCGGCGGCGCGGGCCAGGCCGCCTACGCGGCGGCCAACGCCTACCTCGACGCGCTGGCCCAGCGGCGCCGGGCCCAGGGCCTGGCCGCCACCGCGGTCGCCTGGGGCCCGTGGGCCGAGGGCGGAATGGCCGCGAGCGGCCGCGCCGGGGAGCGGACGCGCGGCGGCCCACTGCCCCCCATGGCTCCCTCGCTCGCCCTGGACGCGCTGGGCTGGGCCGCAGGTCATGACGAGGCCGCGCTGATCGTGGCCGACATCGACTGGACCGGCATGGCCTCCATGCTGAGCGCCGGCCCCAGCGCCCTCGTCAGCGACATCCCCGAGGCTCGTGAGCTCCTGGCCGCCGCGGCCGGAACCATCGGCCAGGCTGGACCGGGCCACGACCTGCGCGGACAACTGGCCGGACAGTCGGACGAGGAACAGCGCCTCCTCCTGCTCGACCTCATCCGCACCCACGCGGCCTCGGCACTCGGCCACTTCTCGGCGGACTCCGTCGAGCCGGGCCGCGCCTTCCGGGATCTCGGGTTCGACTCCCTCACGGCCATCGAGCTGCGCAACCGGCTCGACATGGCCACCGGTCTGCGCCTGCCCGCCACCCTCATCTTCGACTACCCGACCGCCGAGGTGCTCGCCGACCATCTGCGCCAGGAGCTGGGCGGGACCCACGCCGAGGCCGCCACCTCGGCGGTCTCGCACCGCGTGCGGCCGGATGACGACGACCCCATCGCGATCGTGGCGATGAGCTGCCGCTTCCCCGGAGGCGTGGAGACCCCGCAGGACCTGTGGCGACTCCTGGCCGAGGGCGGCGACGGCATCGCCGGGTTCCCCGGCGACCGTGGCTGGGACGTCGAGGGCATGTACCACCCGGACCCCGAGCACCCGGGCACGTTCTACGCCCGCGAGGGCGGATTCCTCTACGGGGCGGCCCAGTTCGACCCCACCTTCTTCGGGATCTCGCCCCGCGAGGCGATCGCCATGGACCCGCAGCAGCGGCTGCTGCTGGAGACGTCCTGGGAGGCGTTCGAATACGGGGGCGTCAAACCGGCCTCGCTGCGCGGCACCCGTACCGGTGTGTTCGTCGGCACCAACGGCCAGGACTACTCCGCGATCATGCTCGACGCCCCCGAGGACTTCGGTGGCCATGTGGGCACGGGCAGTGCGGCGAGTGTGGTGTCCGGTCGTATCTCGTACACCTTCGGCCTCGAGGGGCCGGCGATGACGGTGGACACTGCGTGTTCGTCGTCGCTGGTGGCGCTGCATCTGGCGGTTCAGGCGCTGCGCCAGGGCGAGTGCGATCTGGCGCTCGCCGGTGGTGTGTCGGTGATGTCGACACCGGGCGCCTTTGTGGAGTTCAGCCGTCAGCGTGGGCTGGCGCCCGACGGCCGCTGCAAGCCGTTCGCCGAGGGCGCGGACGGCACGGGCTGGTCCGAGGGCGTGGGCATGCTGCTCGTGGAGCGGCTGTCGGACGCGCGCAGGAACGGCCACCCGGTGCTTGCCGTGGTGCGCGGCAGCGCCATCAACCAGGACGGCGCGTCCAACGGTCTGACGGCGCCCAACGGCCCGTCCCAGCAGCGGGTCATCCGGCAGGCGCTGGCCGCCGCCGGACTGTCCGCCGCCGAGGTGGACGCGGTCGAGGCACACGGCACCGGTACGACGCTGGGCGACCCGATCGAGGCACAGGCGCTGCTGGCCACGTACGGCCAGGAGCGCCCGGAGGGCCGCCCGCTGTGGCTGGGCGCCATCAAGTCCAACATCGGTCATACGCAGGCCGCGGCGGGCGTGGCCGGGGTCATCAAGATGGTGATGGCCATGCGTGCGGGCGTGCTGCCGAAGACGCTGCATGTGAACGAGCCGTCGCGGCAGGTGGACTGGTCGGCGGGTGAGGTGCGGCTGCTGACGGAGGCCACCGCGTGGCCCGAGACCGGGCAGCCGCGCCGGGCGGGTATCTCCTCGTTCGGGCTGAGCGGGACCAACGCGCACACCATCATCGAGCAGGCCCCCGAGCCGGCAGAGGCCGTGGCCTCGGAGGCGGCCGGGCCCGGGACACCGGTGTCGACGGCCGTGGTGCCGTGGCTGGTCTCCGGGAAGAGCCGGGAGGCGCTGCGGGCGCAGGCCGAGCGGCTGTACGGGGACGTGGCGGCTCGCGAAGACGTCGAGGTGCTGGACGTCGGGCACACACTGGCGGCCAGGTCGGTGTTCGAGCACCGGGCCGTGCTGGTGGGCGAGGACCGGGAGACCCTGCTGCGCGGCCTGCGGGCCGTCGCGGAGGGCGGCATCGCCTCGGGAGTCGTCCAGGGGCAGGCCGTGACGGGCGGCAGGACGGCGTTCCTGTTCTCCGGCCAAGGCGCCCAACGCCTGGGCATGGGGCGGGAGTTGTACGACACCTTCCCGGTGTTCGCCCGTGCGCTGGACGAGGTGTGCGCGCATCTGGATGTGCTGCTTGACCGTCCGCTGCGGGATGTGATGTTCGCGGCGGAGGGCGGTGCGGATGCCGAGTTGCTGGATCGGACGGCGTTCACGCAGCCCGCGCTGTTCGCCATCGAGGTGGCGCTGTTCCGGCAGCTGGAGCACTGGGGCGTCACTCCGGATGTGCTGATCGGTCACTCCATCGGTGAGATCGCCGCCGCCCATGTGGCGGGGGTTTTCTCGTTGGAGGACGCGTGCACGCTGGTCGCGGCGCGTGGTCGGCTGATGCAGGCCCTGCCCGAGGGCGGGGCGATGGTCGCCATCGAGGCGTCCGAGGAGGAGATCGCGGCGTCGCTGGCCGGTCGTGAGGCCGAGGTGAGCGTCGCCGCCGTCAACGGCCCGACCGCGGTGGTCATCGCGGGTGATG
Organism: Streptomyces malaysiensis subsp. malaysiensis; assembly: GCF_040653035.1. NCBI lineage: Bacteria > Bacillati > Actinomycetota > Actinomycetes > Kitasatosporales > Streptomycetaceae > Streptomyces > Streptomyces malaysiensis. Next base: position 163,643 of record NZ_JBEZNG010000007.1, on the reverse strand, counting down.
AGGCCGCGGCGCTGGAGATCGCCGAACAGTGGGCCGAGCAGGGTCGTAAGACCCGGCGGCTGCGGGTCAGCCACGCCTTCCACTCGCCGCGCATGGACGCGATGCTGGACGACTTCCGTGACGTCGTCACCGGCCTGTCCTTCCAGGCACCGGCCATCGCCCTGGTCTCGAATGTGACGGGCGAGGCGGCGGGCCCCGACGAGGTGTGCTCGCCCGAGTACTGGGTGCGCCATGTCCGGGAGGCCGTGCGGTTCGCGGACGGAATGCGGGCGCTCAGCGCCCAGGGCGTCACCAGGTTCCTGGAGGTCGGCCCCGACGGTGTGCTGTCCGCGATGGCGCGGGAGTGCCTGACGGGCGACGAGGCCGCGGCCTCGGCCGTGGTGCCGGTGCTGCGCAAGGACCGCCCCGAGGCCCAGGCGCTGACGACGGCGCTGGCCGAACTCCATGTCCATGGAGCCTCGGTGGAGTGGGAGTCCGTCTTCGCCGGGCGCGGTGCGCGGACGGTGGAGCTGCCGACGTACGCCTTCCAGCGCGAGCGCTACTGGCCCGAGGTGTCCCTCTCCCTGAGCGGATTGGACGCCCAGGGCGCCGCGGACTCGGTGGACGCGCGGTTCTGGGAAGCGGTCGAGCGCGAGGATCTCGAAGCGCTCGCCGAGACGCTCGACGTCGACGGCGAGACGCCGCTGCGTGCGGTGCTGCCCGCGCTGTCCACGTACCACCGCAACAGGCGTGACCAGTCCACGATCGACAACTGGCGCTACCGCGTGGCGTGGAAGCCCGTCCCGGACGTGGCCGGTGGGCCGCTGTCGGGGACGTGGCTGGTGGTGGTCCCGGCGTCCCGTGCCGAGGACGAGCTGGTGACGGAGGCCGTCGCCGGGCTTCGGCGCCATGGCGCCGACGTGGTGTCGCTGGTGGCGGACGAGCGCGACCTCGACGCCGGAGAGCTGGGGGAGCGGCTGCGCGCGGCGGTCGCCGACGCGCCCGCTGTGGGCGGTGTGTTGTCGCTGCTCGCCCTGGACGAGGAGCCCTGCTCCGGACACCCCGAGCTCCCGGGCGGTCTCGCCCTGACGCTGACCCTGGTGCGGGCCATGGCGGACACGGGCATCGAGGCTTCGCTGTGGTGCGCGACGCGGGGCGCCGTGTCGGTGGGCCGCTCCGAACGGCTCAGCCACCCGGCGCAGGCCATGGTGTGGGCGCTGGGCCGGGTGGCCGCGCTGGAGCTGCCGGAGCTGTGGGGCGGTCTGGTCGATCTGCCCGAGTCACTGGACGAGCGTGCGGTCGCGCGGCTGGCCGGTGTGCTGTCCGCCGAGGTCGGCGAGGCCGCCGAGGACCAGGTGGCGGTGCGCGGCTCCGGAGTGTTCGCACGCCGTCTGACCCGGTCGGCGGCGCCCGCCGCCGACGCGGCGACATGGCGGGCGCGTGGCACGGTGCTGGTGACCGGTGGCACGGGCGCACTCGGCGGCCAGGTGGCCCGCTGGCTGGTGCGCAACGGCGCCGAGCACCTGGTGCTGACCAGCCGCCGCGGCCTCGAGGCGCCGGGCGCGCCCGAGCTGCGCGAGGAGCTCGAAGCCCTGGGCGCTCGGGTGACCGTGGCGGCCTGTGATGTGGCCGACCGTGAGCAACTGGCCGCGGTGCTGGCCGCCGTACCCGAGGAGTACCCGCTCACGGCGGTGGTCCACGCGGCGGGCGCCAACGCGGCCGGGCCGCTGGCCGAGACCACGGTGGCCGACGCCGCCGCCGTGATCTCCGGCAAGGTGGCCGGTGCCGTCAACCTGGACGCGCTGCTGGGCGACCGTGAGCTCGACGCCTTCGTGGTCTTCTCCTCGATCGCGGGTGTGTGGGGCAGCGGCGGCCAGGCCGCCTATGGTGCGGCCAACGCCTACCTGGACGCGTTGGTGGAGGACCGCCGCGGCCGGGGTCTCGCCGGTACGGCCGTGGCCTGGGGCCCCTGGGCCGAGGGCGGCATGGCGGCCGGGGACGACGGCGACCAGCTGGCCCGTCGCGGTCTGCCCGCGATGGCGCCCGGTCTGGCGATCGCCGCGCTGCACGGTGCGGTCGCGGGTGACGAGGGTGTGATGACGGTCGCCGATGTGGACTGGGAGCGGTTCGCCCCCGCGTTCACGATCGGGCGGCCCAGCCCGCTCCTCGGCGAACTGCCCGAGGTCCAGCGGGCGCTGGCCAACGCCGGAACCGCCGAGGGCGCCGGCGCCGCGGCCGGTTCGGCACTGCGGGAGCGGCTGACCGGGCTCACCGAGGCCGAGATCGACCGGACCCTTCTCGACCTGGTGCGCGCTCACGCCGCCGCGGTTCTCGGCTTCGCGGGTGCGGAGGCGGTCGAGCCCGGACGTGCCTTCAAGGAGCTGGGTTTCGACTCGCTCACCGCGGTGGAGTTCCGCAACAGACTGAACGCGGAGACGGGGCTGGTGCTTCCGGCCACGCTGGTCTTCGACTACCCGAGCGCCACGGTGCTGGCCGACCATCTGCGGGCCGAAGTACTCGGGACGCAGGGGGCGGTGGCCACGCCGTCGGCGGCGGTGGCCGCGGTCGATGACGACCCGATCGCGATCGTCGGGATGAGCTGCCGCTTCCCGGGCGGTGTGCGCAGCCCTGAGGAGCTGTGGAACCTCGTCGCGGCCGGCACGGACGCCATCACGGACTTCCCCTCCGACCGCGGATGGGATGTCGAGGGGATGTACGACCCCGACCCGGAGCGTCTGGGCACGTTCTACGCCCGCGAAGGCGGGTTCCTCGGCGGGGCGAGCGAGTTCGACGCGGCCTTCTTCGGGATCTCGCCGCGTGAGGCGCTCGCCATGGATCCGCAGCAGCGGCTGCTGCTGGAGACCTCGTGGGAGGCGTTCGAGCGGGCCGGTATCGACCCGGCGTCCGTGCGCGGCAACCAGATCGGCGTCTACGTCGGCGCCGCGACCTCCGGCTACGGAACGGGGCTGCACGAGATCCCCGAGGGCCTCGAAGGGCAGCTGCTGACCGGCAGCGCCACCTCGGTCGTGTCGGGCCGCATCTCCTACACGCTGGGTCTCGAAGGTCCCGCGCTGACGGTGGACACGGCGTGCTCGTCGTCGCTGGTCGCCCTGCATCAGGCCGCGCAGGCGCTGCGCCAGGGCGAGTGCGACATGGCGCTCGCCGGTGGTGTCACCGTGATGACCAGCCCGGCCGCCTTCGTGGAGTTCAGCCGGCAGCGCGGGCTCGCCCCCGACGGCCGGTGCAAGCCGTTCGCGGACGCCGCGGATGGCACGGGCTGGTCCGAGGGCGTGGGCATGCTGCTCGTGGAGCGGCTGTCGGACGCCCGGCGCAACGGCCACCAGGTGCTGGGCATCGTGCGGGGCTCCGCCGTCAACCAGGACGGCGCCAGCAACGGACTGACCGCGCCCAACGGCCCCTCGCAGCAGCGAGTGATCCGGCAGGCCCTCGCCAACGCCCAGCTGTCGCCCGCCGACATCCAGGTGATCGAGGCACACGGCACCGGAACGACGCTGGGTGACCCGATCGAGGCGCAGGCGCTGCTCGCCACCTACGGCCAGGAGCGCCCGGAGAACCTGCCGCTGTGGCTGGGATCGATCAAGTCGAACATCGGCCACACGCAGGCCGCCGCCGGTGTCGCCGGAATCATCAAGATGGTGATGGCGATGCGGCACGGTGTGCTGCCGCGGTCGCTGCATGTGGATGAGCCGTCGCGGCAGGTGGACTGGTCGGCGGGTGAGGTGCGGCTGCTGACGGAGGCCACCGAGTGGCCTGAGACCGGGCAGCCGCGCCGGGCCGGTGTCTCGGCGTTCGGTGTCAGTGGCACCAACGCGCACACCATCATCGAGCAGGCCCCGCCGGTCGAGGACGAGGCGGAGCCCGCCCCGGCCCCCGCCGACGACCACGGCATGGCCCCCTGGACGCTCTCCGCCCGGAGCCCGGAAGCCCTGCGCGCCCAGGCCGAGCGGCTGCGGACCCACCTTCTCGAAGGGGCCGAGCACGGCGTTCTGGACATCGCCGGATCGCTGGTCGCCACGCGATCGGTGTTCGAGCACCGCGCGGTGCTGCTGGGCACCGAACGGGAGACATTGCTGCGCGGCCTGGAGACCGTCGCCGCAGGTGACGACGCCCCCGGCATCGTCCAGGGGCAGGCGGCCAACGGCGGCAAGACCGCGTTCCTGTTCACCGGCCAGGGCGCCCAACGCCTGGGCATGGGACGGGAGTTGTACGAAGCCTTCCCGGTGTTCGCCCGTGCGCTGGACGAGGTGTGCGCACACCTGGATGTGCTGCTTGACCGTCCGCTGAAGGACGTGATGTTCGCGGCCGAGGGCGGTGCCGACGCCGAGTTGCTGGATCAGACGGCGTTCACGCAGCCCGCGCTCTTCGCCGTCGAGGTGGCGCTGTTCCGGCTGCTGTCCGCCTGGGGCGTCACTCCGGATGTGCTGATCGGCCACTCCATCGGTGAGATCGCCGCCGCCCATGTGGCCGGGGTGTTCTCGCTGGAGGACGCGTGCACGCTGGTCGCCGCTCGCGGCCGGCTGATGCAGGCCCTGCCGGCCGGTGGGGCGATGGTCGCCATCGAGGTGTCCGAGGAGGAGATCGCTCCGTCGCTGGCCGGTCGTGCGGCCGGGGTGAGCGTCGCCGCAGTGAACGGCCCGAACGCGGTGGTCATCGCCGGTGACGAGGCCGCCGCGCTGGAGATCGCCGAACAGTGGGCCGAGCAGGGTCGTAAGACCCGGCGGCTGCGGGTCAGCCACGCCTTCCACTCCCCGCACATGGACGCCATGCTGGACGACTTCCGCGCGGTCGCGCGGACGCTCGCCTACAACAGCCCGTCCATCGCGTTCATCTCGAACGTCACGGGTGAGCAGGCCGGTGCCGACGAGGTGTGCTCGCCGGAGTACTGGGTGCGCCATGTGCGGGAGACCGTCCGCTTCCTCAACGGGGTGCGGGCACTCGAAGCGCAGGGCGTCACCGCGTACATCGAGGTGGGCCCCGACGGTGTGCTGTCGGCGATGGCCCAGGACTGCCTGACCGAACCGGCCGACGACATCGCGGCCGAGGACACACCGGCCCCGCTGCTGGTGCCGGTGCTGCGCAAGGACCGCCCCGAGCCGCAAGCACTCGTCGCGGCCCTCGCCGAGATCCACGTCCACGGCGAAACCGTCGACTGGCGGGCCTTCTTCGCCGGACGCGGCGCCCGCCGCGTGGACCTTCCCACCTACGCGTTCCAGCACCAGCGCTACTGGCTGGAGGCCGGTGCCTCGGCGGGCGACGCCGCCGCCTTCGGCCTCGACCCGGCCGACCACCCGCTGCTCGGCGGAGCCGTCCCCCTCGCGGGCGCCGACGGCCTGGTGTTCACCGGAACGCTCTCGCTGCACACCCAGCCCTGGCTGGCGGACCACGTTCTGCGCGGCGAGGCGGTCCTGGCCACCACGGCCCTCGTCGAACTGGCCGTTCGCGCCGGTGACGAGGTCGGCCTCGGCCATGTGGAAGAGCTCGTCATCCAGGCGCCGCTGGCTCTCCCCCGAGGGGGCGGCGTCCAGATCCAGCTCGTCCTCGGCGAGGAGGACGAGACCGGCACCCGTTCGCTGGAGATGTACTCACGAGCGGCCGAGCCCGTGGGCGAGGACGAGTGGATCTGCCATGCCAGCGGTGTGCTCGCCCCGGAGCCGGACGACGCCACGTCCGCCGAGGCGGCGGCGGGCCTCGCCGCATGGCCCCCGCCCGGCGCCGAGCGCGTCGAGGTGGACGGCCTGTATGAACTGCTCGCCGGCGACGGCCTGGTCTACGGACCCTCGTTCCGTGGCCTCCGTGCGGTGTGGCAGCGCGACGACGAGGTGTTCGCCGAGGTCAGCCTCGCTGAGGAGTCCGTTGTGGACGCCCAGCGGTTCGGGCTGCACCCCGCCCTTCTGGACGCGGCGTTGCAGCCGCTCGGCCTCGGGGTGCTGGACGGTGTGGGGCGCGGCCGCATGCTGTTCAGCCTCGCCGGGATATCGCTGTACGCCTCCGGCGCCTCCGCGCTGCGCGTCCGGCTGGCCCGTACGGGTCCGGAGACCCTCTCCCTGACCGCGGTCGACGGAGCCGGGGAGGCCGTGGTCTCCGCCGACACGCTGACCCTGCGCCAGGTCGCCACGGAGCAGCCGGAGGCCGCCCCGGCGGCGGACGCGGCCGGGACTCTGCCCGAGCCCGCCGCCTCGTCCGAGGCGGCCGCCGAAACCCCCGTGGAGGAGACCTCCGCCAAGCCCTCGCGCCGCCGCAGGACCGCACGGCGCGCCGCCAAGCGGGGCGGACCGGACTCCGGGCCGCTCGCCGCGCTGCGGGAGCGGCTGGCCGGGCTCTCCGAGCCCGAGCAGGACCGGGTGCTGCTCGATGTGATCCGTACGCATGTCGCGGCGGTGCTCGGACACGCCTCCGCCGACGCGGTCCAGGGCTCGCAGGCGTTCAAGGACCTCGGCTTCAGCTCGCTGACCGCCGTCGAGTTCCGCAACCGGGTGAGCAAGGCCATCGGCCTGCGGCTCCCGGCGACGGCCGTGTTCGACTACCCGACCCCCGCCGAACTCGCCAAGTTCACCCGTGCCGAGGTGCTCGGCGCGCGGACCGGAGAGGTGCGGCCGGTGCCGGTCGCGGTGGCGGGCAACGACGAGCCGATCGTGATCGTCGGGATGAGCTGCCGCTACCCCGGAGAGGTGGCCACCCCGGAGGACCTGTGGAACCTGGTCGCCGAAGGCCGGGACGGCATCTCGCCCTTCCCGACCGATCGCGGCTGGGACGTGGAGAACCTCTACGACCCGGACCCGGACGAGCCGGGCAAGTGCTACACGCAGGAAGGTGGCTTCCTGCACGGCGCCAGCCAGTTCGACCCGGCGTTCTTCGGGATCTCGCCGCGTGAGGCGCTCTCGATGGACCCGCAGCACCGGCTGCTGCTGGAGACCTCGTGGGAGGCGCTGGAGCGGGCCGGTATCGACCCGGTCTCCGCGAAGGGCAGCCAGACCGGTGTCTTCGCGGGTGTGACTTACCAGGACTACGGCGGTGTACTCGCCGGATCCCAGGACAGCGTCGAGGGCTACATCGGCACCGGTGTCTCGCCCAGCGTGCTCTCCGGCCGTATCTCCTACACCCTGGGCCTGGAGGGGCCCGCCGTGACGGTGGACACCGCGTGCTCGTCGTCGCTGGTCGCCCTGCACCTCGCATGGCAGGCGCTGCGTCAGGGCGAGTGCTCGCTGGCGCTCGCCGGCGGTGTGACGGTGATGTCCACACCGATGTCGCTGGTCGAGTTCAGCCGCCAGCGCGCGCTCGCCTCCGACGGCCGCAGCAAGCCGTTCTCGGCCGCCGCGGACGGCGCCAGCTGGGCCGAGGGTGTCGGCATGCTCGTCCTCGAACGGCTCTCGGACGCCCGCCGCAACGGACACCCCATCCTCGCCGTGGTGCGGGGCAGCGCGGTGAACCAGGACGGCGCGAGCAACGGTCTGACGGCGCCCAACGGCCCCTCTCAGCAGCGGGTCATCAGGCAGGCGCTGGCGAACGCCCGCCTGTCGGCCGCCGAGGTCGACGCGGTGGAGGCACACGGCACGGGTACCTCGCTGGGTGACCCGATCGAGGCGCAGGCGTTGCTGGCCACCTACGGCCAGGAGCGCCCCGAGGGCCAGCCGCTGTGGCTGGGCGCCATCAAGTCCAACATCGGCCATTCGCAGGCGGCCGCGGGCGTGGGCGGCGTCATCAAGATGGTGATGGCGATGCGCCACGGCGTTCTGCCCAAGACCCTCCACATCGACGAGCCTTCGCCGATGGTGGACTGGACGGCCGGTGACGTCGAGCTGCTGGCCGAGGCCAGGCCGTGGCCGGAGACGGGGCATCCGCGGCGTGCGGGTGTGTCGGCGTTCGGCATGAGCGGCACCAATGTGCACACCATCCTGGAGCAGGCTCCCGAGACCGAGGCGGTCGAGGCGGCCGAGCCCGCCGGGACCGGGGCCGTCGACGGCCCGGTGGCGTGGGTCGTCTCGGGCAAGAGCGGCGACGCGCTCCGGGACCAGGCCGACACGCTGCGGAAGTTCGTGGCCGAGCGCCCGGAGCTGAGCGCAGCCGATGTGGCGCTCTCCCTGGCGACGACCAGGTCCGCGTTCCAGTACCGGGGCGCGGTGACTGGCACCGGGCGGGAGGAACTCCTCGAACGCCTGGAGGCGATGGCCGAGGGCGCGAAGGCGCCGGGCGTGGTCCGTGCGAACGCCATCGAGGCACCGGGCCGTTCGGTGTTCGTCTTCCCCGGTCAGGGGGCGCAGTGGGTCGGCATGGCGGTCGGTTTGCTGGAGTCCTCGCCGGTGTTCGCCGAGGCGATCGGCGAGTGTGAGACGGCGCTGTCGGCTTATGCGGACTGGTCGCTGACCGAGGTCCTGCGTGGTGCCGAGGGTGCTCCCGGTTTCGATCGGGTGGATGTGGTGCAGCCGGTGTTGTTCGCGGTGATGGTGTCGCTGGCGAAGCTGTGGCGTTCGGTGGGTGTCGAGCCCGATGCGGTGATGGGTCACAGCCAGGGCGAGATTGCCGCGGCGTGTGTGGCGGGTGCGCTGTCGCTGGAGGACGCGGCCAAGGTGGTGACCCTGCGGTCGCAGGCCATCGCGGTGGGTCTTGCGGGACGTGGCGGGATGGTGTCGGTCGGCCTTCCGGTCGACCGGGCCAAGGAGCGCATCGCCGCCTGGGACGGTGCGATATCCGTCGCCGCGGTCAACGGCCCCGGCTCGGTCGTGGTCTCCGGTGACCCGGGTGCGCTGGACGAGATGGTGGCCCAGCTGGAGGGTGAGGAGATCCGGGTCCGCCGGGTTCCGGTGGACTACGCCTCGCACTCGGCCCATGTGGAGGCGATCCACGATGAGTTGCTGAGGGTTCTGGCGGATCTGGAGCCCCGTACCTCCGAGGTGCCGTTCTACTCCACGGTGTCCGGCGAGTTGGTGGACACGGCCGGTCTGGATGCCGAGTACTGGTACCGGAATCTGCGGCAGACCGTTGAGCTGGAGGCCACGACCCGCACCCTGCTCGACACCGGGCACGCCATCTTCATCGAGGTGAGCCCGCATCCGGTGCTCACCCTTCCCGTGCAGCAGACGGTGGAGGCCGCCGAAGCACAGGCCGTGGTCATCGGCACCCTGCGCCGCGACGAAGGCGGCCCGGAGCGCTTCCTGACCTCGATCGCCGAGCTTCATGTCAACGGCGCCGACGTCGACTGGCGGAAGGTGTTCGCCGGACACGGCGGCCGCCAGGTCGACCTGCCGACCTACGCCTTCCAGCGGCAGCGGTACTGGCCGCAGCCGGCCGAGGACGGCGGGCTCGGCAGCGGCCCCGTCTCCGAGGCCGACTCGGTGGACGCCCGCTTCTGGGAGGCCGTCGAGCGCGAGGACCTCGAAGGACTCGCGCAGACGCTGGAGCTCGACGGGGAGGCGCCGCTGAGCGCGGTGCTGCCCGCCCTGTCGTCGTACCGGCGAGGCAGGCGTGACCGCTCCACGGTGGACAACTGGCGCTACCGGATCAACTGGAAGCCCCTCATCGACCAGCCGTCGTCCGGCTCCGAACAGGAGCGGGGCGCCCCGATCACCGGTACCTGGATGGTCGTCGTCCCGCCGGTCGACGCCGCCCGTGAACTGGCGGAGCGCATCGCGCGGGACGTGGAACGCCACGGTGCCCGCATGGTGCGGGTCGACCTGGACGCCACGGAGCCGGAGCGGTCCTCGCTGACCGAACTCCTGTGGGCCGCGGCCCCCGGCACGTCCGCCACGGACGGTTCCGAGCAGGACGGGACGCCCGCGATCGACGGAGTGCTCTCCCTGCTCGCGCTCGACGAGGAGGCGCTCGCCGGACACCCGGGCGTTCCGCGCGGCTTCGCCGGCACGGTGGCCCTGGTCCAGGCGCTCGCCGACATCGACATCGATGTGCCGCTGTGGCTCGCCACCACCGGTGCCGTGTCCGTGGGCCGCTCCGACCGGGTCGGCAGCGTCAAGCAGTCCCTGGTGTGGGGTCTGGGCCGGGTGGTCGGCCTGGAGTACGCGCAGCGGTGGGGCGGTCTAGTCGACCTCCCCGAGTCGCCGGACGCGCTCGACGAGCGGGCGCTGAACCGCCTGGTCGGCCTGATCGGACGGTCCGGTGACGAGGACCAGGTGGCGGTGCGCGCCTCCGGGGTCTTCGCCCGGAGGCTCGTCCGGGCGCCCTTGGGCGACGCCCGGCCGGCCCGCGCCTGGCAGCCTCGCGGCAGCGTTCTGATCACCGGTGGTACGGGTGCCCTCGGTGGCCGCCTCGCCCGCTGGCTGGCCCGTGGCGGCGCCGAACACCTGGTGCTCACCAGCCGCCGCGGCCTGGACGCCCCCGGCGCGGCCGAGTTGCGGGACGAGCTGACCGCCATGGGCGCGCGGGTCACCGTCGCGGCCTGTGACGCCGCCGACCGCGGCGCGCTGCGGGAGCTCCTCGACGGGCTGCCCGCGGAGTACCCGCTGACCGGGGTGGTGCACGCGGCCGGTGTGCTGGACGACGGCCTCATCGACACCCTCACCGTCCCCAGGACGCAGGGGGTCTTCCGGCCCAAGGTGGACGCCGTGGTGAACCTCCACGAGCTGACCCGGGACCTGGACCTGTCCGCGTTCATCCTCTTCTCCTCCTACGCCGGAACCGTCGGTGGTGCCGGTCAGGGCAGCTACGCCGCCGCGAACGCCTTCCTCGACGCCCTGGCGCAGCAGCGCCGGGCCCAGGGGCTGGCCGCGACCTCGGTGGCGTGGGGCGCCTGGGGCGGCGGCGGTCTGGTCGACGACGCCACCGCGGCCCAGCTGAAGCGGCGCGGTATGCCGCCGCTGGTGCCCGAACTGGCCGTTGACGCCCTTCAGCAGGCGCTCGACCACGACGAGGTGGACGTCACCGTCGCCGATGTGGACTGGGAGCGCTACGCCCCCGGGTTCGCCTCGGCCCGGCCGCGTCCGCTGCTCAACGAGCTGCCGGAGGTGCGGCAGGCCCTGGAGGCGGCGGAGGCCGAGCTGGGCGCGGCGCTCTCCGGGCTGGCCGTGCGCCTCGAAGGGCTGTCGGCCGCCGAACGCGAGGTGGAGGTCCTCGACCTCGTCAGGACGCACGCCGCCGAGGTGATCGGGTACCCGAACGCCGACGCGGTGGAGCCGGAGCGGGCCTTCAGGGACATCGGGTTCGACTCGCTGACCGCGGTGGAGCTGCGCAACGGGCTCAGCGCCGCGGCCGGTGTGAACCTTCCGGTCACGATGGCCTTCGACTACCCGACGCCCACGGTGCTCGCCCGGTTCATCCTCGGCGAGGTGCTGGGCACCGCGCCCGCGCCGGCCGATGACCTGCCGGTGGTGACGGGCACGGTCGTGGACGACGACCCGATCGCGATCGTGTCGATGAGCTGCCGCTTCCCCGGCGGGGTGCGCACTCCGGAGGACCTGTGGCGATTGGTCTCCGAGGGCAGCGACGTGATCAGCGCCTACCCGACCAACCGTGGCTGGGACCTGGACGACCTCTACGACCCGGACCCGGAGAACACGGGCACCAGCTACGCGAGCGGCGGCGGTTTCGTCTACGACGCCGATGAGTTCGACCCGGCGTTCTTCGGGATCGCCCCGCGCGAGGCGCTGACCATCGACCCGCAGCAGCGGCTGCTGCTGGAGACCTCCTGGGAGGCGTTCGAGCGGGCGGGCATCGACCCCGCGTCGCTCAAGGGAAGCCGGACGGGTGTCTTCGCGGGAAGCAACGGCCAGGACTACATCGGCCTGCTGCTGACCGCCCCGGGCGGCCCCGACGGCTACCTCGGAACCGGTAACGCGGGCAGCGTCGTATCGGGCCGTATCTCCTACACCTTCGGCCTCGAAGGACCGGCCCTCACGGTGGACACGGCATGCTCCTCGTCCCTGGTGGCGCTGCACATGGCCGTGCAGTCGCTGCGCCAGGGCGAGTGCTCCATGGCGCTGGCCGGCGGTGTCACGATCATGTCCACCCCGGGCTCGTTCGTGGACTTCAGCCGCCAGAAGGGGCTGTCGTCGGACGGGCGCTGCAAGGCGTTCGCGGCATCGGCCGACGGCACCGGCTGGGGCGAGGGCGTCGGCGTGCTGCTGCTTGAGCGGCTGTCGGACGCACGGCGCAACGGCCACCCGGTCATGGCGATCGTGCGCGGCTCGGCGGTCAACCAGGACGGCGCGTCCAACGGTCTGACGGCACCCAACGGCCCGTCCCAGCAGCGGGTGATCCGCCAGGCACTGGCCAGCGCCGACCTCGCCGCCCACCAGGTGCACGCGGTCGAGGCGCATGGCACCGGCACCCGGCTGGGTGACCCGATCGAGGCGCAGGCGCTGCTGGCCACCTACGGTCAGGGACGCCCGGAGGACCAGCCGCTGTGGCTGGGCTCCATCAAGTCGAACATCGGACACACCCAGGCCGCCGCCGGTGTCGCGGGCATCATCAAGATGGTGATGGCCATGCGCGAGGGCGTGCTGCCGAAGACGCTCCACGCGGACGAGCCCACGCCGCACGTGGACTGGACGGCCGGTGAGGTCCGGCTGCTGACCGCGCCGATCGCGTGGCCGGAGGACGGCGAACCGCGCCGGGCGGGCATCTCCTCGTTCGGCATCAGCGGTACCAACGCCCACACCATCATCGAGCAGGCCCCGGAGCCCGAGGAGCCGGAGGCGGTGGAGCGGGCCGTCACGGACGCCCCCTCGACCGGTTCGCGAACGCTCCCCTGGACGGTCACCGGCAAGGGTGCCGAGGCGCTGCGCGCCCAGGCGCGCAACCTGCACGACTACGTGGCGGACCACCCCGAGCTCGACCTCGGCGACGTGGGCTACTCGCTGGCGGCCTCCCGGTCCGTCTTCGACCACCGCGCCGTGCTCCTGAGCGGCGACCGGGACGCGCTGCTGAGCGGTCTCGACGCCATCGCCTCGGGTGCCACGGCCCCCGGAGTCGTCCAGGGATCGGTGGGCACGGCCGGCAAGACGGCGTTCCTGTTCTCGGGCCAGGGCGCGCAGCGGCTGGGCATGGGCCGGGAGCTGTACGACGACTTCCCGGTGTTCGCCCGCGCCCTGGACGAGGTGTGCGCATATCTCGATGTGCTGCTCGACCGTCCGCTGCGGGATGTGATGTTCGCCGACGAGGGCGGCGCGGACGCCGGGCTGCTCGACCAGACGGCGTTCACCCAGCCCGCGTTGTTCGCCATCGAGGTGGCGTTGTTCCGGCTGCTGGAGCACTGGGGCGTCACCGCCGATGTGCTCATCGGCCACTCGGTGGGAGAGGTCGCCGCGGCCCATGTGGCCGGGGTGCTCTCGCTGGAGGACGCGTGTGCGCTGATCGCGGCGCGTGGCCGGTTGATGCAGGCGCTGCCGGAGGGTGGCGCGATGGTGGCGGTGCAGGCGTCGGAGGAGGAGATCGCGGCGTCGCTGATCGGCCGTGCGGCCGAGGTGAGCATCGCGGCGGTCAACGGTCCGACGGCCGTGGTGATCGCGGGTGATGAGGCCGCGGCGCTGGAGATCGCCGAGGACTGGTCCGAGCAGGGTCGTAAGACCCGGCGGCTGCGGGTCAGCCACGCCTTCCACTCGCCCCGTATGGACGCGATGCTGGACGACTTCCGCAAGGTGGTCGAGGGGCTCTCCTTCCAGGCACCGTCGATCTCCCTGGTCTCCAACCTCACGGGTGCGCCGGCGGGTGCGGAGCAGGTGTGCTCGCCGGAGTACTGGGTGCGGCACGTACGCGAGGCGGTGCGCTTCGCCGACGGGGTACGGGCCCTGGAGAAGCTCGGGGTGACCTCGTTCCTCGAAGTGGGCCCCGACGGTGTGCTCACCGCGATGGCGCAGGACTGCCTGACGGCCGACGAGGCCGGAGGCGCGCTCACCCTCGTCCCCGCGCTGCGCAAGAACCGCCCCGAGACCCGGTCGCTGACCACGGCGCTGGCCGAACTCCACGTCCACGGCACCACCGTGAACTGGTCGACGGCGTTCGCCGGGCACGACGTACGGCGGGTCGAGCTGCCCACCTACGCGTTCCAGCGGCAGCGCTACTGGCCGAAGGCCGGCGGCCCCATGACCGGGGACGTCGCCTCCGTCGGACTCAGCTCCCCCAACCACCCGCTGCTGGGTGCCGGGGTCGAACTCGCGGGCAGCGACGGATTCCTGTTCACCAGCAGGCTGTCGGTGCAGAGCCAGCCCTGGCTGGCCGACCACGCGATCGCGGGCGCGGCCCTGTTCCCGGGGACCGGATTCCTCGAACTGGCCATCCGCGCCGCCGACCAGGTCGGCTGCGGCCGCGTCGAGGAGGTCACCCTGGCCACCCCGATGGTCCTGCCCGAGAACGAACAGGTCCAGGTGCAGCTGTGGGTGGATGACGCGGACGAGACGGGCCACCGCTCGCTCAGCCTCTACTCCCGCCCGGCCGACGCGTCCTCGGACGAGCCGTGGACCCAGCACGCGGCCGGTGCGCTGGCCCCGGCCGGCCCCGAGCCGTCGTTCGACCTGGGCGCATGGCCCCCGGCGGACGCGGAAGCGCTGGACATCAGCGACTTCTACGAGCGCTTCGCCGCCTCCGGCTTCGCCTACGGTCCGGTGTTCCAGGGCCTGCGGGCCGCCTGGCGCTCCGGCGACGACGTCTACGTCGAAGTCAGCCTCGGCGAGGAGCACGCCTCACTGGCGGCCGACTTCGGCCTCCACCCGGCGCTGCTGGACGCCGCCGTGCAGGCGGTGACCTTCGTCGCCCTGGAGGACGTCGGGCTCTCCCGGCTCCCGTTCTCCTGGAGCGGGGTGTCGCTCCACGCGGGTGGCGCGTCCACCCTGCGGGTGCGCCTCACCCAGCTGGGGCCGGACTCCATCTCCCTCGCGGTGGCCGACGGAACCGGCCGCCCGGTGGCGTCGATCGAATCCCTCGTGCTGCGCCCGGTGTCCGTGGATCACATCGACACGGCCAGGACATCGGCGTTCCGCGACTCGCTGTTCACGCTGGACTGGACCCCCGTTCCGGCCATCGCCCCGGCCGACGCGGCCACGGCCACATGGGCCGTGGTGGGCACCGACCACTACGGACTGGCCACCGGTGCGATCGCCGGAGCCCAGGTGACCGCCTACGCCGATCTCGACGCCCTGGGCGCCGCGATCGACGGCGGCGCCGCCGCCCCGGAGGCCGTGCTGGTCTCCTACGCACCGGGCCTCGACGACGAGGCGGCGCGGTCCAAGCCCAAGAGCAAGGCGAAGAGCAGGGCCAAGGGCAGGAGCAAGGCCAAGCGGGGCCTGGAGCCCGCGGACGCCATCCACGCGGTGACGCACCACACGCTCGGCATGATCCAGGGCTGGCTCGGCGACCGCCGGTTCGACTCCTCCCGGCTGGTCTTCGTGACCTCGGGCGCCATGGCACCCGAGGACCGCGACGAGACCCCGGACCTGATCCACGCCCCGCTGTGGGGCATGGTGCGGTCCGCGCAGTCGGAGAACCCGAACTGCTTCGTCCTGGTGGACCTGGATCCGCAGGAGCCCGCCGAGGCGTCCAAGGCGGTACTGCCCACCGTGCTCGCCACCGACGAGCCGCAGGCCGTGGTCCGCGAGGGTACGGTGCTCGGCCAGCGCATGGCCCGGGTCTCCTCGGGCACCGCGCTGCTGCCGCCCGCCGGGGTGCGGGAATGGCGGCTGGACATGCACGCCAAGGGCACCTTGGAGAACCTGGCGCTGCTGCCCAGCCCCGACGCCACGGAGGAGCTCGGCGCGACCGAGATCAGGGTGGCGCTGCGCGCCGCGGGCCTGAACTTCCGCGATGTGCTCAACGCCCTGGGGATGTACCCCGGGGAGGCCGGGCCGCTCGGTGGTGAGGGCGCCGGTGTGGTGACCGAGGTCGGCTCCGCGGTGAAGGACCTCGTGCCCGGTGACAAGGTGATGGGCATCTTCAGCGGGTCGTTCGGCCCGGTGGCCATCACCGACCGGCGCGTGGTCGCCCGGGTCCCGGAGAGCTGGACGTTCGAGCAGGCGGCCGCCACCCCGATCGTGTTCCTGACCGCCTACTACGCCATGGTGGACCTGGCCGGTCTGAAGGCGGGCCAGTCGGTGCTGGTGCACTCCGCCGCCGGTGGTGTGGGCATGGCCACGCTCCAGCTGGCACGACACCTCGGCGCCGAGGTCTTCGGCACCGCGAGCGAGGGCAAGTGGGACACCCTGCGGTCGCTGGGTCTGGACGACGAGCACATCGCGTCGTCCCGGACCCTGGACTTCGAGAAGCGCTTCCTCGATGTGACCGGCGGGCGCGGCATGGACGTGGTGCTCGACTCGCTGGCGCGGGAGTTCGTGGACGCGGGTCTGCGGCTGCTGCCGCGCGGCGGCCGGTTCCTGGAGATGGGCAAGACCGACATCCGCATTCCGGACGAGGTGGCCGCCGAGTACACCGGTGTCTCCTACCAGGCGTTCGACCTGATCGAGGCGGGACCCGACCGCATCAACGAGATGTGGAACGACCTGATCTCACTGTTCGAGAACGGGGTACTGCGACCGCTGCCGGTGCGCACCTGGGATGTCCGCAGGGCGCCCGACGCCTTCCGCTTCCTCAGCCAGGCACGCCACACCGGCAAGGTGGCGCTGACGATGCCGAGGACACTGGACGGCCCGGGCACGGTGCTGATCACGGGTGGTACGGGTGGTCTGGGCGCGCTGCTGGCCCGTCACCTCGTCGTGGAACACGGCGTCGAACGACTGGTGTTGACGAGTCGTCGTGGTGCGGAGGCGCCGGGTGCGGCGGAGTTGGTGGCGGAGCTGGCGGGGCTGGGCGCCGTGGCGGAGGCGGTGGCGTGTGATGTCGCCGACCGTGCTTCGGTGGCGAGTCTGCTGGCGGGTATCGGGTCGGAGCGTCCGCTGTCGGCCGTGGTGCATGCGGCCGGTGTGCTGGACGACGGTGTGGTGGAGTCGCTGACGCCGGAGCGGGTGGACAAGGTGCTGCGTCCGAAGGTGGACGCCGCGCTGCACCTCCACGAACTGACCCGTGACCTCGACCTCTCCGCGTTCATCCTGTTCTCCTCCGTCTCCGGAACCTTCGGTGGCGCGGGTCAGGCCAACTACGCGGCGGGCAACGCGTTCATGGACGCCCTCGCCCAGCACCGCAGGGCAGCGGGCCTCGCGGCCGCCTCGCTCGTCTGGGGGCCGTGGACGCAGGACGGCGGCATGACCACGGAACTGGCCGACGCCGACGTCACCCGGATGACCAGGACCGGCATGGTCGCCCTCACCCCCGAGGCCGGGCTCGCGCTGTTCGACGCGACCCGCGATCTCGACGGTGCCGTCCTGGTGCCCATGACGATGGACATGTCCTCGGTGGGCGAGCCGGTACCCGCGCTCCTGCGCGGACTGGTGCGCGCACCCGCGCGCCGGACCGCGGAGTCGGCGGCCACGAGCACCACGGCCGATCCGGCCACCGCGCTCAAGCAGCACCTGGCCGGGAAGTCCGAGACGGAGCGCGAGCGCATCCTGGTGGACCTGGTGTGCGACCAGGTGGCCGTCGTCCTCGGCTACGCGTCGGGGCAGGCGATCGAACCCGGACACGCCTTCAAGGACCTGGGCTTCGACTCCCTGTCGGCCGTCGAACTGCGCAACCGGCTCAACGCGATCACCGGAACGCGGCTCCCGGCGACCCTGGTGTTCGACTACCCGACCCCGGCGTCGCTCGCACGATTCCTGCGCGAAGAGGTCACCCCCGCCGACGGGCCCGCGACCGAGCCCGTCTTCGGAGAACTCGACCGGCTGGAATCCACCCTGTCGGCGCTCGAATCCGACAGCGAGACACACGCCCAGGTCATGGCGCGGCTCCAGGGTCTGGTGGCGAAGTGGTCCGCCGGCGGTACCGGCCAGGTGTCCGGCACCGCGACCGCGGTGGACGACGACCTGGACGACGACAGCGAGATCGAATCGGCCACCGCCGACGAGATCTTCAAACTCATCGATGACGAATTCGGAATGTCCTGACGTGGCGAGCTGGAACTCACAGAGTGTTTCAAGGGGCTGGGGATAGTGGCGGAAGACGAAAAACTCCTTGACTACCTCAAGAAGGTGACGGCTGACCTGCGTCAGGCTCGTCGACGACTTCGACAGGTGGAGGAGCGGGACCGGGAGCCCATCGCCATCGTGGCGATGAGCTGCCGGTACCCCGGAGGTGTGAAGACCCCCGAGGAGCTGTGGCGGCTCGTCGCCGAGGGCGGCGACGGCGTCACCGAGTTCCCGCCCGACCGGGGCTGGGACGTCGATGGCTTCTTCGACCCCGACGCGGAGCGGTCCGGAACCTTCTCCGTCCGCGAGGGCGGATTCCTGGACACCCCGGGCGACTTCGACCCCGGCTTCTTCTCCATGAGCCCACGGGAGGCGCTCGCCACCGACCCCCAGCAGCGGCTGCTGCTGGAGACCGCGTGGGAGGCGTTCGAGCGCGCCGGGATCGACCCGGCGTCGGTGCGGGGCAGCCAGGCCGGTGTGTTCGTCGGCGCCTCGCCCTCCGGCTACGGCGCCGGGGTGAGCGAGATGCCCGAAGGCGTCGAGGGACTGCTGCTCGCGGGCAACGCCACCTCCGTGGTGTCCGGCCGGGTGGCCTACACCCTGGGCCTGGAGGGGCCCGCCGTGACGGTGGACACCGCGTGCTCGTCGTCGCTGGTCGCCCTGCACTGGGCCTGCCAGGCGCTCCGTCAGGAGGAGTGCTCGCTGGCCCTGGCGGGCGGCGTCGCGGTCATGTTCACCCCCAGCATGTTCGTCGAGTTCAGCCGGCAGGGCGGGCTCGCTCCCGACGGCCGGTGCAAGGCGTTCGGCGCGGGCGCCGACGGCACCGGCTGGGCCGAGGGCGTGGGCCTGCTCCTCCTGGAGCGGCTCTCGGACGCCCGGCGCAACGGCCACCCCGTACTGGCCGTCGTACGGGGCTCCGCGATCAACCAGGACGGCGCGAGCAACGGTCTGACGGCTCCCAACGGCCCCTCGCAGCGGCGTGTGATCCGCCAGGCGCTCAAGAACGCGGGCCTGACACCGGCCGATGTGGATGCGGTGGAGGCGCACGGCACGGGCACCTCGCTGGGTGACCCGATCGAGGCGCAGGCGCTGCTGGCCACCTACGGCAAGGAGCGGGCGGAGGACCGGCCGCTCTGGCTGGGCTCGCTGAAGTCCAACATCGGCCACTCCCAGGCCGCCGCCGGTGTCGGTGGGGTCATCAAGATGGTGATGGCCATGCGCGAGGGCGTGCTGCCCAAGACCCTCCACGCGGATGAGCCGTCCACCCAGGTGGACTGGTCCGAGGGCGACATCCGGCTGCTCAACGAGTCGGTCCCCTGGCCCGAGACCGAGCAGCCCCGGCGGGCCGGCGTGTCCTCGTTCGGCATCAGCGGCACGAACGCGCACGCGATCCTGGAGGAGGCCCCGGAAGCCGAGGAGGCGGAGGAGGCCGAGGCCGAGGTCGCCGACGGTCCGGTGGCGTGGGTGGTGTCCGGCCGCAGCGCGGCCGGGCTGCGGGCACAGGCGGGCAGGCTGCGGGAGTTTCTCGCGGAGCGCCCGGAGCTGGGCGCCACGGATGTGGCGCACTCGCTGGTGGCGACCCGGTCGGTGTTCGAGCACCGCGGGGTCGTGACGGGTGCCGACCGTGAGCAACTCCTGGAGCGGCTGGGCGCGTTGGCCGGGGACGAGGTGGCCTCGGGGGTGACGCGTGGCGTGGCCGATGTGCGCGGCCGCTCGGTCTTCGTGTTCCCCGGTCAGGGGGCGCAGTGGATGGGCATGGCGGTGGGCCTGCTGGAGTCCTCGCCGGTGTTCGCGGAGGCGATCGGCGAGTGTGAGACGGCGCTGTCGGCGTATGTGGACTGGTCGCTGACCGAGGTGCTGCGTGGTGCCGAGGGTGCTCCCGGCTTTGACCGGGTGGATGTCGTTCAGCCGGTGTTGTTCGCGGTGATGGTGTCGCTGGCGAAGCTGTGGCGTTCGGTGGGTGTGGAGCCCGATGCGGTGATGGGTCACAGCCAGGGCGAGATCGCCGCGGCCTGCGTCGCGGGTGCGCTGTCGCTGGAGGACGCCGCCAAGGTGGTCGCGCTGCGGTCGCAGGCCATCGCCGCCGGTCTTGCGGGTCGTGGTGGCATGGTGTCGGTCGGGCTGCCGGTCGATCAGGTCAAGGAGCGCATCGCCGCCTGGGACGGCGCCATTTCGGTCGCCGCGGTCAACGGCCCCGGCTCGGTCGTGGTCTCCGGTGACCCGGGGGCGCTGGACGAGATGGTCGCTCAGCTGGAGGGTGAGGAGATCCGCGTTCGCCGTGTCCCGGTGGACTACGCCTCGCACTCCGCTCATGTGGAGGCGATCCATGATGAGTTGCTGATGGTTCTGGCGGATCTGAAGCCCCGTACCTCCGAGGTGCCGTTCTACTCCACGGTGTCCGGTGAGCTGGTGGACACGGCCGGTCTGGATGCCGAGTACTGGTACCGGAATCTGCGGCAGACCGTTGAGCTGGAGGCCACCACCCGCACCCTGCTCGACACCGGGCACGCCATCTTCATCGAGGTGAGCCCGCATCCGGTGCTCACCCTTCCCGTGCAGCAGACCGTGGAGGCCGCCGAAGCACAGGCCGTGGTCATCGGCACGCTGCGCCGCGACGAGGGTGGCCTGGAGCGGTTCCTGACCTCCGCCGCCGAGGTGTTCGCGCGTGGCACCAAGGTCGACTGGGCGATCACCCTGGAGGGCCGTGGCGCCCGCCGGGTCGAGCTGCCGACCTACGCCTTCCAGCGCGAGCGCTACTGGCTCGATGGATTCGGCCTGCCGCCCGGCGGAGGCGCGGCCGATGGCACCGGCTCCGTCGACGAGCGGTTCTGGGACGTGGTGCAGCGCCAGGACCTGGAGTCCCTGGCCGGGGCGCTGGCGGTCGACAGCGAGGCGCCGCTGAGCGCGGTGCTGCCCGCCCTGTCCGCGTATCACCGCAACAACCGCGACCAGTCCACGATTGACGGCTGGCGCTATCGGGTCTCGTGGAAGCCGCTCTCCGACGCGGCCGACGGCTCGCTGTCGGGGACGTGGCTCGTGGTGGTTCCGGCCTCCCGCGCCGAGGACGAACTGGTCTCGGGCGTCCTCGCCGGGCTCGAGCGGCATGGCGCGGGCGTGGTCCCGGTCGCGGTGGACGAGCGGGACCTCGACACGGATGTGCTGGCGGAGCGGCTGCGCCAGGCGGCCGCCGAGGCGCCCGAGCTGGGCGGTGTGCTGTCGCTGCTCGCCCTGGACGAGCGGCCCTGCCCCGGCCATCCGGCGCTGACCGGCGGCTATGCGCTGACCCTGGTGCTGGTGCGGGCCATGGTCGAGGCCGATGTTCCGGCCCGGCTGTGGTGCGGTACGCGCGGCGCCGTCTCGGTGGGCCGTTCGGACCGGCTCACCAGCCCGGCGCAGGCGATGATCTGGGCGCTGGGCCGGGTGGCCGGTCTGGAGCTGCCGCCGCTGTGGGGCGGTCTGGTCGATCTGCCCGAGTCGCTGGACCGGCGCGGCGCTGAGCGGCTGGCCGGTGTGCTGTCCGTCGAGGGCGGCGAGGATCAGGTGGCGGTGCGCGGCTCCGGTGTCTTCGTACGCCGTCTGGTGCGCTCGGCCGCGGCCGTCGGCGACGGGACCTCGTGGCGGGCGCGCGGCACCGTGCTGGTGACCGGTGGCACGGGTGGGCTCGGCGGCCTGGTGGCCCGCTGGCTGGTCCGTAGTGGCGCCGAGCACCTGGTGCTCACCAGCCGTCGCGGTCTGGAGGCCGAAGGCGCCGCCGAGTTGAAGGCGGAGCTGGAGGGCATGGGCGCCGAGGTGACGGTGGCCGCGTGCGACGCGGCGGACCGCGACGCGCTCGCCGCCGTCCTGGACGCCGTGCCGGAGCACCGGCCGCTCACCGCGGTGGTGCACGCGGCGGGTGTCACGCTCGCGGCCTCCCTGCTGGAGACGGAGCTCGCCGACGCGGCCACGGTCGTATCCGGCAAGGTGGCGGGCGCCGTCAACCTGGACGAGCTGCTCGGCGACCGCGAGCTCGACGCGTTCGTGGTCTTCTCCTCCATCTCCGGTGTGTGGGGCGGCGGCAGCCAGGGCGTCTACGGTTCCGGAAACGCCTTCCTGGACGCGCTGGTGGAGCGGCGCCGTGCCCGGGGTCTCGCGGGCACCGCCGTCTCCTGGGGCCCGTGGGCCGAGGGCGGCATGGCCACCCGGGACGACGCGGGGGAGCAGCTGGCGCGGCGCGGACTGCCCGCGATGGCACCCCAGTTGGCGATCGCCGCTCTGGAGCGCGCGGTGGCCGGTGACGACGGTGTGGTGACCGTCGTGGACGTGGACTGGGAGCGGTTCGCGCCCTCGTTCACCGCGGTCCGGCCCAGCCCGTTCCTGAGCGATCTCGACGAGGTCCGGGCGCTGGAGACGAAGGGCGGTGACGGCGAGAGCGCCGACGCCGCCGGGGCGCAACTGCGCGAGCGGCTCAAGCCGCTCACCGAGGGCGAGCGGGACCGGGCGCTGCTCGATCTGGTGCGCAAGCACGCCGCCTCCGTACTCGGCTACGCCTCCGCCGAGATGGTCGAGCCGAACCGGGCCTTCCGCGATCTGGGCTTCGACTCGCTGACCGCGGTCGACCTGCGCAACCGGCTGGCCGCCGAGACCGGTCTCGGCCTTCCCGCCACGCTGGTCTTCGACTACCCCAGCGCCGGTGTGCTCGCGGCGCATCTGCGCGCCGAGGTGCTGGGCACCACGTCCCCGGCGCCGACCACCGGCTCCGGGGCCAACGCCGGGTCCGGCGCGGACGACGAGCCCATCGCGATCGTCTCCATGAGCTGCCGCCTGCCCGGCGGCGTGCGGAGCCCGGAGGACCTGTGGCAGCTGGTCGACGGCGGCGGTGACGCCATCTCGTCGTTCCCGTCGGACCGCGGCTGGGACCTGTCGGGCATGTACGACCCGGACCCGGACCGGCCGGGCACGTTCTACGCCCGTGAAGGCGGATTCCTCTACGACGCGGGCGAGTTCGACCCGGGCTTCTTCGGGATCTCGCCCCGTGAGGCCCTGGCGACCGACCCGCAGCAGCGCCTGCTCCTGGAGACCTCCTGGGAGGCGTTCGAGCGGGCGGGCATCAACCCCGCCTCGGTGCGGGGCAGCCAGACCGGTGTGTTCGTCGGCTTCTCGGGCTCCGGATACGGCACCAACCTGGAGACGGTGCCCGAGGACGTCGAGGGCCATCTGCTGACCGGCAACGCCGGCAGCGTCGTCTCCGGCCGTCTCGCCTACACCTACGGCCTGGAAGGCCCCGCCGTCACGGTGGACACCGCCTGTTCCTCGTCGCTGGTGGCCCTGCATCTGGCCTGCCAGTCGCTGCGCCAGGGCGAGTGCGACATGGCGCTGGTCGGCGGTGTGGCGGTGATGGCCACTCCGATGGCGTTCGTGGAGTTCAGCCGGCAGGGCGGGCTCGCGCCTGACGGCCGCTGCAAGCCGTTCGCGGCCGCGGCGGACGGTACGGGCTGGAGCGAGGGCGCCGATGTGCTGCTCGTGGAGCGGCTGTCGGACGCGCGGCGCAACGGCCACCAGGTGCTGGGCATCGTGCGGGGCTCCGCGATCAACCAGGACGGCGCCAGCAACGGACTGACGGCGCCCAATGGCCCCTCGCAGCAGCGGGTGATCCGCCAGGCGCTGGCCAGCGCCGGGGTGTCGGCCGCCGAGGTGGACGCGGTCGAGGCACACGGTACGGGCACCTCGCTGGGTGACCCGATCGAGGCGCAGGCGCTGCTGGCCACGTACGGCAAGGAGCGGCCGGAGGGCCGCCCGCTGCTGCTGGGCGCGCTGAAGTCGAACATCGGCCACACCCAGGCCGCGTCCGGACTCGCCGGTGTCATCAAGATGGTCATGGCGATGCGGCACGGCGTACTGCCGAAGACGCTGCACGTGGACGAGCCGTCGCCGCAGGTGGACTGGACGGCGGGCGAGGTGCGGCTGCTGACCGAGGCCACCGCGTGGCCCGAGACCGGGCAGCCGCGCCGGGCCGGTGTCTCCGCGTTCGGCGTCAGCGGCACCAACGCGCACACCATCATCGAGCAGGCCCCCTCGGACGCCGAGGACACGCGACCGGCCGAGTCGACGGCTCCCGACGACCGTGGCGTGGCGCCCTGGACGCTCTCCGCCCGGAGTGCGGACGGGCTGCGGGCCCAGGCGCGGCGGCTGCGGGCACAGCTGACCGCACGTCCGGAGCTGAGCCTGAAGGACATCGGCTACTCCCTGGTCGCCACCCGGTCGGTGTTCGAGCACCGTGCCGTGCTGACCGGCGCGGACCGTGCGGAGCTGCTGCGCGGGCTCGAGGCCGTCGCCACCGGCGAGGAGGCCCCCGGCGTCGTGCGCTCGGTCGCGACTCCGACGGGGATCACGGCCTTCCTGTTCTCGGGTCAGGGCGCCCAGCGCGTCGGTATGGGCCGGGAGTTGTACGAGGCGTTCCCGGTGTTCGCCCGTGCGCTGGACGAGGTGTGCGCCCACCTGGATGTGCTGCTGGACCGTCCGCTGAAGGAGGTGATGTTCGCGGCCGAGGGCGGTGCCGACGCCGAGCTGCTGAACCAGACGGCGTTCACCCAGCCCGCGCTCTTCGCCATCGAGGTGGCGCTGTTCCGGCTGCTGTCCGCCTGGGGCGTGGCGCCGGATGTGGTGATCGGCCACTCCATCGGTGAGATCGCCGCCGCGCATGTGGCCGGGGTGTTCTCGCTGGAGGACGCGTGCACGCTGGTGGCCGCCCGTGGCCGGCTGATGCAGGCCCTGCCCGAGGGCGGGGCGATGGTCGCCATCGAGGCGTCCGAGGAGGAGATCGCTCCCTCGCTGACCGGTCGTGCGGCCGAGGTGAGCATCGCCGCCGTGAACGGCCCGAACGCGGTGGTCATCGCCGGTGACGAGGCCGCGGCGCTGGAGATCGCCGAACAGTGGTCGGAGCAGGGTCGTAAGACCCGTCGGCTGCGGGTCAGCCATGCCTTCCACTCGCCGCGCATGGACGCGATGCTGGACGACTTCCGCAAGGTCGTCGAAGGGCTCTCGTTCGCCCCGCCCGCCATCGCCCTGGTGTCCAACCTGACGGGCAAGTCGGCGGGCGCCGACGAGGTGTGCTCGCCGGAGTACTGGGTGCGCCATGTGCGGGAGGCGGTGCGCTTCCTGGACGGGCTGCGCTCCCTGGAGAACGCGGGCGTGACCAGGTTCTTCGAGGTCGGCCCCGACGGTGTGCTCGCGGCGATGGCACGGGAGTGCCTGACGGCGGAGGAGGCTTCGGCCCCCGTCGTGGTGCCCGCGCTGCGCAAGGACCGCCCCGAGGCCCAGGCGCTGACGACGGCCCTGGCCGAACTCCACGTCCATGGCGCCACCGTCGACTGGGAGGCCATGTTCGCGGGCCAGGACGTCCGGCGGGTCGAGCTGCCGACGTACGCGTTCCAGCGCCAGAGGTACTGGCTGGACGCCCCCGAGAGCGGTGGCTCCGACACCGCCGCCGTGGACTCGGTCGACGCCCGGTTCTGGGACGCGGTCGAGCGCGAGGACCTCGAGGCGCTGACCGCCGCGCTGCACGTGGACGGAAACGCCTCGCTGACCGAGGTGCTCCCCGCCCTGTCGTCGTACCGCAAGGGCCACCGCGAACGGTCCACGGTGGACGGCTGGCGCTATCAGATCGCATGGAACGCGGTGTCCGAGCTCGCGGAGCGGGCGCTGACCGGCACCTGGATGGTCATGGTTCCCGCGCCGTACGCCGACGACGAGCTGGTCACCTCCGCGGTGACCATGCTCGAGCGGCAGGGCGCCGACGTGGCGCGGATCGTGCTCGACGGCGCGGCGGACATCGATCGCGCGGCGGTCGCCGAGCGGCTGCGCACGGCGGCCGAGGGCGCGTCGGACGGGGCCGTCAGCGGGGTGCTCTCCCTGCTGGCTCTGGACGAGAGCCCCAGCCCCGAGCACACGGTCGTGCCGAGCGGGCTCGCGCTGAACCTCGTCGCGTTGCAGGCACTCGTGGACGCCGGTGTCGAGGCCCCGTTGTGGGTGGCGACGCGAGGTGCCGTATCGGTGACCGGATCCGACACTCTGCGCAGCGCGGCCCAGGCGCAGATCTGGGGCCTCGGCCGGGTCGCCGGACTGGAACACCCCCGGCTGTGGGGCGGTCTGGTGGACCTCCCGGAGGCGCTGGACGAGCGGGCCGCGAACCGGCTGTCCGGTGTGCTGGGCGGTGGCGCGGGCGAGTTCGAGGACCAGGTGGCGGTGCGCACGTCCGGCGTGTTCACCCGGCGCCTGGTGCGGGCCGCGGCGCCGCGGACCACGGCCCGGCCGTGGAGCGCGCGCGGCTCGGTGCTGGTGACCGGTGGCACCGGGGGAGTGGGCAGCCAGGTGGCCCGGTGGCTGGCGGGCGCCGGCGCCGAGCACCTGGTGCTGACCAGCCGCCGTGGCCCGGAAGCCGACGGCGCGGCCGAACTGCGCGACGAACTCACCGCCCTGGGCGCCGAGGTGACCATCGCGGCCTGTGACACCGCCGACCGCGAGGCCCTGGCCGCCGTACTGGCCGCCATCCCGGAGCGGTATCCGCTGAACGCCGTGGTGCACGCGGCGGGCGTCCTGGACGACGGCGTCCTGGACTCGATGTCGGTGGAGCGGGTCGCGGGCGTGCTGCGTCCCAAGGTGGCCGGGGCCCGTCATCTGCACGAGCTCACCGAGGGTCTCGACCTGTCCGCGTTCGTGCTGTTCTCCTCGCTCGCCGGGGCGATCGGCGGGGCGGGCCAGGGCAGTTACGCGGCGGCCAACGCCTACCTCGACGCCCTGGCGCAGCAGCGCAGGGCCCAGGGTCTCGCAGCCACCTCGGTGGCCTGGGGCCCGTGGGCCGAGGGCGGTATGGCGGTCGACGGGGCGCTGGAGGACCGGCTGCGGCGCGGCGGCATGGCCGCGATGACGCCGGAGCTGGCGGTCATGGCCCTCCAGCAGGCCCTCGACCTCCAGGAGACACATCTCGCCATCGCCGACCTCGACTGGGAGCGATTCGTCCCGTCCTACACCGCCGTACGGGCCAGCAGGCTGCTGGACGAGATGCCCGAGGCGCGGCGGATCCTGGAGGCCGCGACTGCGGGCGGTGCCTCCGCGCAGTTCGAGACCGGTGGTTCGGAACTGCGCGAGCGGCTCGCCGGACTGCCGGAGGCGGAGCAGGAACGAGCGCTGCTCGACCTGGTCACCACCCAGGTGGCGGTCGTGCTCGGGTTCCCGTCGGTGGAGTCGGTCGAGTCCCAGCGGGCCTTCCGGGAACTCGGCTTCGACTCGCTGACCGCCGTCGAACTGCGCAACCGGCTCGACGCGGCGACGGGCCTGCGCCTGCCCGCGACGATCGTCTTCGACCACCCGACGCCCGTGGCGCTCGCCCGGCGACTGCGTACCGATGTCGTCCAGGACGGGGTCTCGGCGGCCGCACCGATCCTCGGTGAGCTGGACCGGATCGAAGCGGCGATGGCCACGATCTCCGCCGACGACGTGGACCGGCCGAGGATCACGACACGTTTGCAGACGCTCCTTCTGAAGTGGGGAGAGGCGGAGCAGGATTCGCGCAACTCCGGCAAGAAGGCGGTTTCGGACAAGATTCAGTCGGCGACGTCGGACGAGATCTTCGACTTCATCGACAAGGAGCTCGGGATCTCCTGAGCTGGCGCGGTCGGTTCCCGAGGGTCGTTCCTTACTACTTCCATGGGTGACATAACAATGAACGAAGAGAAGCTTCTCGACTATCTCAAGCGGGTGACCGCGGATCTCCAGCAGACTCGCCAGCGCCTGCTCGAGGCCGAGTCAGCGGACCAGGAACCGATCGCGATCGTCGCCATGAGCTGCCGGTTCCCGGGAGCGGTGAACTCTCCCGAGGACCTGTGGCGCCTGGTGGCGGACGGCACCGACGCGATCGCGGAATTCCCCATGGACCGGGGCTGGGACATCGACGCCCTCTACGACGAGGACCCGGACCGTCCCGGCACCAGCTATACGACCGAGGGCGGTTTCCTGGAGAACGCCGACCAGTTCGACCCGGCGTTCTTCGGGATCTCACCGCGTGAGGCGCTCTCGATGGACCCCCAGCAGCGGCTGCTGCTGGAGACGTCCTGGGAGGCGTGCGAGCGCGCGGGCATCGACCCGATGTCCCTGCGGGGCAGCAGGACCGGTGTGTTCGTCGGCACCAACGGCCAGGACTACTCCATGCTCACGCTCGGCGCGGCCGAGAGCCTGGAGGATGTCGAGGGCCACTCCGGCACCGGCAACGCGGCGAGCATCGTCTCCGGCCGGATCTCCTACACCATGGGCCTCGAGGGCCCCGCGCTCTCCGTGGACACGGCCTGTTCGTCGTCCCTCGTGGCCCTGCACCTCGCCGTTCAGGCACTGCGTCAGCGCGAGTGCACACTCGCGCTGGCCGGTGGCGTCACGGTGATGTCCACCCCGTCGGCGTTCGTCCAGTTCAGCCGGCAGCGCGGCCTTGCCGCGGACGGCCGGTGCAAGCCGTTCGGGGCCGCGGCCGACGGCACCGGCTGGGGCGAGGGCGTCGGCATGCTGCTCGTGGAGCGGCTGTCCGACGCCGAGCGCAACGGCCACCAGGTGCTCGCCATCGTCCGCGGTTCGGCGATCAACCAGGACGGCGCCTCCAACGGCCTCACGGCCCCCAACGGCATATCGCAGCAGCGGGTCATCCGGCAGGCGCTGACCAGCGCCCGGCTGTCGGTCACCGAGGTGGACGCCGTGGAGGCACACGGCACGGGCACCTCGCTGGGCGACCCCATCGAGGCGCAGGCCCTGATGGCCACGTACGGGCAGGACCGCCCCGCGGACCAGCCGCTGTGGCTGGGCGGCATCAAGTCGAACATCGGGCACACCCAGGCCGCCGCCGGTGTCGCCGGGGTCATCAAGATGGTGATGGCCATGCGCGAGGGCGTGCTCCCGAAGACGCTCCACGCGGACGAGCCCTCGCCGCACATCGACTGGACCAGCGGCGCCGTCTCCCTGCTGAACGAATCGATCCCGTGGCCGGACCGGGACCACCCGCGGCGCGCCGCCGTGTCCTCGTTCGGCATGAGCGGCACCAATGTGCACACCATCCTGGAGCAGGCTCCCGAGGCCGAGCCGGCGGAGGCCGATGAAGCCGGGGCCGTGGCCGGTCCGGTGGCGTGGCCGGTGTCGGGCCGTGGCGCGGAGGCGCTGCGGGCGCAGGCCGGGCGGCTGCGTGAATTCCTCGTGGAGCGCCCGGAGTTGGGCGTGGCGGAGGTGGCTCGCTCGCTGGCCACGACCCGGTCCGCCTTCGAGCACCGGGCTGTGGTGACCGGAACCGACCGCGAGGCGCTCCTCCAGGGTCTTGAGGCGATCGCCGAGGACGCCGCCACGGCGAACGGAGTGGTGCGCGGAAGGACCGGCGACGCCGGCCGCTCGGTGTTCGTGTTCCCGGGTCAGGGGGCGCAGTGGGTCGGCATGGCGGTGGGCCTGCTGGAGTCCTCGCCGGTGTTCGCGGAGGCGATCGGCGAGTGTGAGACGGCGCTGTCGGCTTATGTGGACTGGTCGCTGACGGACGTACTGCGCGGTGCCGAGGGCGCCCCTGGTTTCGACCGGGTGGACGTGGTGCAGCCGGTGTTGTTCGCCGTGATGGTGTCGCTGGCGAAGCTGTGGCGTTCGGCGGGTGTCGAGCCCGACGCGGTGATGGGTCACAGCCAGGGCGAGATCGCCGCGGCGTGTGTGGCGGGTGCGCTGTCGCTGGAGGACGCCGCGAAGGTGGTGACCTTGCGGTCGCAGGCCATCGCAGCCGGTCTTGCGGGTCGTGGTGGCATGGTGTCGGTCGGGCTGCCGGTCGACCAGGTCAAGGAGCGCATCGCCGCCTGGGACGGCGCCATTTCGGTCGCCGCGGTCAACGGCCCCGGTTCCGTCGTGGTCTCCGGTGACCCGGGGGCGCTGGACGAGATGGTGGCCCAGCTGGAGGGTGAGGAGGTCCGGGTCCGCCGGGTACCGGTGGACTACGCCTCGCACTCGGCCCATGTGGAGGCGATCCACGAGGAGCTGCTGAGGGTCCTGGCGGATCTGGAGCCCCGTACCTCCGAGGTGCCGTTCTACTCGACGGTGACCGGTGAGCCGGTGGACACGGCAGACCTGGACGCCGAGTACTGGTACCGCAATCTGCGCCAGACCGTCGAGCTGGAGGCCACCACTCGAAGGCTGCTGGATGACGGTCACACCGTGTTCATCGAGGCGAGCCCGCACCCGGTGCTGACCCTGCCGGTGCAGCAGACCGTCGAGGCCGCGCAGGCGCGGGCGGTGGTCGTGGGCACGCTGCGGCGCGACGAGGGCGGCCTGGAGCGGTTCCTGACCTCCGCCGCCGAGGTGTTCGTCCGTGGTGTCACGGTCGATTGGACCGCCATGATCGGGGGCCGGAGCGCCCGCCGGGTGGAGCTGCCGACTTATGCCTTCCGGCGTCAGCGGTACTGGCTGGATGTGTCGGCCGCGGAGATGTCGGCCACCGTCGACGCTCTGGGCGCGGACGCGGTGGACGCCCGCTTCTGGGAGGCGGTCGAGCGCGAGGACCTGGAGGCGCTGGTCCGCACGCTGGAGGTGGAGGACGAGGAGCAGCAGTCGTCGCTGACGGCGCTGCTTCCCGCGCTGTCGTCCTGGCGCCGTCAGCGGCGCGAGCAGAACACGGTCGACAGCTGGCGTTACAAGGTGGCCTGGAAGCCCCTGGCGTCCGCCACCGACACGGCCCTCTCGGGCACCTGGCTCGTCGTCCTTCCCGCGTCGCACGCCGATGACGCTCTCGTGTCCGCCACGGTCAACGGGCTGGAGACGAACGGGGCCGATATCGTCCGGGTGGTGCTTGACGCGTCGGGCAACGACCGCTGGACAGTGGCGGAGCGGCTGCGGGGGGCGCTCGACGAGGCCGGGGTGGAGCCGTCGGACGTGGCGGGTGTGTTCTCGCTGCTGGCGCTGGACGAGTCGGGGCATCCGGCGTTCGGTGTGGTGCCGGGTGGTCTGGCCGCGATGGTGGGTCTGGTTCAGGGGCTGGGCGATGCGGGTGTGGTGGCTCCGCTGTGGTGTGGTACCCGGGGCGCGGTGTCGGTGGGTCGTTCCGATCGGCTGGTGAGCCCGGTGCAGTCGATGGTGTGGGGTCTGGGCCGGATCGTGGGGGTGGAGTACCCCCAGCGCTGGGGTGGCGCGGTGGATCTGCCCGAGACCGTGGACGGCCGTGCGGCGGCCCGTCTTGCCGGAGTGCTGGCGGGCGAGGAGGGCGAGGACCAGGTCGCGGTGCGCGGCTCCGGTGTGTTCGCCAAGCGCATGGTGCGGGCCACGGCGGCTGAGGACGCGGAGGGCCGCGGGACCTGGCAGAGCCGGGGTTCGGTTCTGGTGACCGGTGGTACCGGTGCGCTGGGTGGCCATGTGGCCCGCTGGCTGGCGCGTACGGGCGCCGAGCATCTCGTACTGACGAGCCGTCGTGGCATGGAGGCCGAGGGCGCCGCCGGGTTGAAGGCGGAGCTGGAGGAGCTCGGCGCCCGGGTGACGGTGGCGGCGTGCGACGCGGCGGACCGTGACGCACTGGCCGCGGTGCTGGACGCGATCCCCTCGGAGCTGCCGCTCACCGCCGTGGTGCACACGGCCGGTGTGCTGGACGACGGCGTCGTGGACGCCCTGACGGTGCGGCGCGCGGCCGGGGTGCTGCGTCCGAAGGTGGACGCGACACGGAATCTGCACGAACTGACCGCCGGGATGGACCTGTCGGCCTTCGTGCTCTTCTCCTCCGGAGCCGCCACGCTGGGCGGTCCGGGCCAGGGCAGCTACGCGGCGGGCAACGCCTACCTCGACGCGCTGGCGTTGCAGCGGCGCGCGGATGGCCTTCCGGCCACCTCCATCGCCTGGGGCGCCTGGGCCGGCGGCGGTCTCGGCTCCGGCGAGGTCGGTGAGCGGATGGACCGCTCCGGCGTGGTCGGGATGGTGCCCGAGCTGGCGATCTCCGGAATGCAGCAGGCACTTGAACTGGATGAGACATTCCTGGTCATCGCCGAGATCGACTGGGATCGCTTCCAGCCGGAATTCGTCGGCTCACGTCCGAACGCGCTGTTCCGCGAGGTGCCCGAGCTGAACCGCCCCGCTGCCGCCGCCGGTGCGGACGCGGGCGACGGCGACGACGCGATCTCCGCGCTGCGCCGGGAGATGGCGGAGCTGTCCCCCGCCGAGCAGCCGGGGCTCCTCCTGGAGCTGGTGCGCAACCAGGCCGCCGATGTCCTCGGCTACGACAGCGCCGACGCGGTGGAGGCCGACCGCGCCTTCCGCGACCTCGGCTTCGACTCGCTGACCGCCGTCGAACTGCGCAACCGCCTCGGCGTGGTCACCGGCCTCCGGCTGCCGGTCACCTGTGTCTTCGACTACCCGACCGCCACGGTTCTGGCCCGGTATCTGCACACCGAGATGTTCGGCGAGCAGCCGGTCACCGGGGGCGCCACCGCCGCCGCGCCCAAGCGGCCGGAGGCGCTCGACAAGCCCGTCGCCACCGATGAGCCGATCGCCATCATCGGCATGAGCTGCCGGTTCCCCGGCGGGGTACGCACCCCCGAGGCGCTGTGGGACCTGCTGATGGCCGAGGGCGATGTGATCTCCGGGTTCCCCGAGGACCGCGGCTGGGACATCGACGGCCTCTACGACCCGGACCCCGAGAAGTCCGGCACCAGCTACGTCCAGTCCGGCGGCTTCCTCGACGAGGTCGGCCACTTCGACCCGGCCTTCTTCGGGATCTCGCCGCGCGAGGCGATGGCGATCGACCCGCAGCAGCGGCTGCTGCTGGAGACGTCCTGGGAGGCGTTCGAGCGCGCCGGTATCGACCCCGTGGTGCTGCGCGGAAGCCAGACCGGTGTCTTCGTCGGGTCCAACTACCACGACTACGGTTCGCGCATCCTGAAGGACGCCGAGGGCGTGGAGGGGTATCTCGGTCTCGGCAGCGCCCCCAGCGTCTCCTCCGGCCGTATCTCCTACACCTTCGGCTTCGAGGGGCCGGCCGTCACGGTGGACACCGCGTGTTCGTCGTCGCTGGTCGCCCTGCACCTGGCCTGCCAGTCGCTGCGCCAGGGCGAGTCCTCCGTGGCGCTGGCCGGCGGTGTGACGATCATGGCCACGCCTGGCACGTTCATCGAGTTCAGCGCCCAGCGGGTGCTGTCGTTCGACGGGCGCTGCAAGGCGTTCGCGGCGTCGGCCGACGGCACCGGCTGGTCCGAGGGCGTGGGCATGCTCCTGGTGGAGCGGCTGTCGGACGCCCAGCGCAACGGCCACAAGGTGCTGGCCGTCATCCGGGGTTCGTCGATCAACCAGGACGGCGCGTCCAACGGTCTGACGGCGCCCAACGGCCCGTCGCAGCAGCGGCTGATCGAGCAGACACTGGCCGGCGCCCGGCTGGCCGCCGCCGATGTGGACGTGGTCGAGGCCCATGGCACCGGCACGCCCCTCGGCGACCCGATCGAGGCGCAGGCGCTGCTGGCCACCTACGGTCAGGGCCGCCCCGAGGGCCACCCGTTGCTGCTGGGCGCCATCAAGTCGAACATCGGTCATACGCAGGCCGCCGCCGGTGTCGCGGGTGTCATCAAGATGGTGATGGCCATGCGCGAGGGCGTCCTTCCCAAGACCTTGCACGTGGAGGAGGCCACGCCGCATGTGGACTGGTCGGCGGGCGACGTCGAGCTGCTGACCGAGGCGGTGCCATGGCCGGAGACGGACCATCCGCGCCGGGCGGCGGTGTCCGCCTTCGGCGTGAGCGGCACCAACGCACACACGATCATCGAGCAGGCGCCGGTCGCCGACGAGCCGGAGGCACCGCGGGCAGCGGACGCCCCGGACACGACCGCGGTCCCGGTGCCGTGGATCCTCTCCGGCAGGACCGACGCCGCCCTGCGGGGCCAGGCCGAGCGACTGCGGGACCAACTCGCCACGTTCACCGAAGAGTTCATGCCCACTGTGGACGTCGGCTATTCCCTGGCGACGACCCGGTCGCTCTTCGACCACCGGGCCGCCCTGATGGGCGAGGACCGCGCGGACATGCTGCGTGGCCTCGATGCCCTCGCGAAGGGCGAGACCGCGCCCGGTGTCGTGCGGGGCATGGCGGGGGCGGCCGGTAAGACGGCGTTCCTGTTCTCGGGCCAGGGTGCGCAGCGCCTGGGCATGGGCCGGGAGCTGTACGACACCTTCCCGGTGTTCGCCGACGCGTGGGACGAGGCGTGCGCCCATCTGGACGGTCTGCTCGACCGTCCGCTGCGGGATGTGGTGTTCGCGGCGGAGGGGAGTGCGGACGCCGAGCTGCTGGACCGGACGGCGTTCACCCAGCCCGCGCTCTTCGCGGTCGAGGTGGCGCTGTTCCGGCTGCTGGAGCACTGGGGTGTCAGGCCGGATGTGCTGATCGGCCACTCCATCGGTGAGATCGCCGCCGCCCATGTGGCCGGGGTGTTCTCGTTGGAGGACGCGTGCACGCTGGTGGCCGCGCGCGGTCGGCTGATGCAGGCGCTGCCGGAGGGCGGCGCCATGGTGGCGGTGCAGGCGTCCGAGGAGGAGATCGCCGGATCGCTGGCCGGTCGTGAGGCCGAGGTCAGCATGGCCGCCGTCAACGGCCCGACCGCCGTGGTCATCGCGGGTGACGAGGCCGCGGCGCTGGAGATCGCCGAACAGTGGTCGGGGCAGGGCCGCAAGACCCGGCGGCTGCGGGTCAGCCACGCCTTCCACTCGCCGCGCATGGACGCGATGCTCGGCGACTTCCGCAAGGTCGTCGAAGAGCTGACCTTCGCCTCGCCGGCCATCGCCCTGGTCTCCAATGTGACGGGTCAGCCGGCCGGTGCGGACGAGGTGTGCTCCGCGGAGTACTGGGTCCGGCATGTCCGGGAGGCCGTGCGGTTCGCGGACGGGGTACGGGCGCTCGATGCGCAGGGCGTGACCCGGTTCGTCGAGGTCGGCCCCGACGGTGTGCTCACCGCGATGGCGCGGGACTGCGTGGCGGACCGCCCCGAGGGCACCGCCGAGCCCGTCCTGGTGCCGGTGCTCCGCAAGGACCGCCCGGAGGCGCGGGCGCTGACGACGGCGCTGGCCGAGCTCCACGTGGGCGGCGTCGCGGTGGACTGGGAGCGGATCTTCGCCGGGCGCGGCGCCCGCAAGGTCGAGCTGCCCACCTACGCCTTCCAGCGGGAGCGCTACTGGCTGGAGGCCCTGACGTCGTTCGCCAGCGATGTGACCGCCGTGGGCCTCGTCCCGCCGACGCATCCGCTGCTGGGCGCCGCCGTCGAACTGCCCGACGCGGACGGCTTCCTGTTCACCAGCCGCCTCTCGCCGCAGACCGACCCGTGGCTCGTCGACCACATGGTGCAGGACACCGTCCTGCTGCCCGGCACGGCCTTCCTCGAACTGGCCCTGCACGCCGCCGACCAGGTCGGATGCGACCGGGTCGAGGAGCTGACCCTCACGGCGCCGCTGCCGCTGCCCGAGCGGGGCGCGGTCCACCTCCAGCTGGCGGTGGGCGGACCGGACGAGAACGGCACGCGCTCGCTGAACGTGTACTCCCGGCTGGAGGACTCCACCATGGAGCAGCCGTGGACGCAGCACGCCTCCGGTCTGCTCTCCCGGAGCGGGGCGCAGGACGACACCGGCCAGGCCGACCTCGCCGTATGGCCCCCGGAGGGCGCCGAGCTGATCGACACCGAGGACGTCTACGACCGGATGGCCGCGGGCGGCTTCGCCTACGGCCCGGTCTTCCAAGGGCTGCGGTCGGTGTGGATCCGCGGTGACGAGGTCTTCGCCGAGGTGCGTCTGCCCGAGGAGAACGCGTCCGAGGCGGGGCGGTTCGGTCTGCACCCGGCCCTGCTGGACGCGGCGGTTCAGGCCGTGATGTTCGTACCGCAGGAGGAGGCGGGCCTGGCCAGGCTTCCGTTCTCCTGGACCGGTGTCTCGCTGCGGGCCACGGGCGCCTCGGAACTGAGGGTGCGTCTCGGCTCGCTCGGGCCCGACTCGATCGGCCTCACGGTGGCCGACACCAGCGGCCGCACGGTGGCCACCGTCGACTCCCTGGTACTGCGGCTGGTCGCCGAGGGGCAGATCCAGTCGGCCGGTTCCCCGGCCGCCGGGCATGACTCGCTCTTCCGGCTGGACTGGACCCCCGTCCCCGTCGGTGCGCCGGCCCCCGCCTCCGAAGGGACCTGGGCCGTACTGGGCACGGACGACCTGGGGGTGCGCTCCGGCTTCGAGGCCGCGGGCGCCGATGTGACGGCGTACGCGGATCTGGCCGCGCTGCGCGGGGCGATCGACTCCGGGGCCACACCGCCGGACGTCGTCATGGTGGCGGGCGCCGCGGCGGCGGTCGGCATCGACGACGGCGCCGACCTGGCCGGTCGGGTGCGTGGCGCCGCGTACCGCGCGCTGGAGCTGGTGCGGACGTGGGTCACCGACGACCGGTTCGACGACTCCTACCTGGTGTTCGTGACCCGCGGCGCGATGGGCGCCCGCTCCTCAGAGGAGGTGCGCACCCCGGCCGAGGCCGCCGTATGGGGCCTGGTGCGCTCCGCGCAGACCGAGCACCCCGGGAAGTTCCTGCTGGTGGACCTGGACCCGGAGGAGCACGGCGACGCGTCCGAGGTGCTCCGGGCGGCGCTGACCGCCGAGGAGCCGCAGGTGGCCGTGCGCGACGGACGGGTGCTCGCGGCGCGTCTCGCCCGGGTGGCCCCGGCCGAGGACCGGCCGGAACCGGAGACCACGCCGCTCGACATCAGCGGCACGGTGCTGATCACGGGTGGTACGGGTGGTCTGGGCGCGCTGCTGGCCCGCCATCTGGTGGTGGAGCACGGCGTCGAACGGCTGGTGTTGACGAGTCGTCGTGGTGCGGAGGCGCCGGGTGCGGCGGAGTTGGTGGCGGAGCTGGCGGGGCTGGGTGCCGTAGCGGAGGCGGTGGCGTGTGATGTCGCCGACCGTGCTTCGGTGGAGGGTCTGCTGGCGGGTATCGGGTCGGAGCGTCCGCTGTCGGCCGTGGTGCATGCGGCGGGTGTGCTGGATGACGGTGTGGTGGAGTCGCTGACGCCGGAGCGGGTGGACAAGGTGCTGCGTCCGAAGGTGGACGCCGCGCTGCACCTCCACGAGCTGACCCGCGGCCTGGACCTCTCCGCGTTCGTGGTGTTCTCCTCGGCCTCCTCCAACTTCGGTGGCGGCGGCCAGGCCAACTACGCGGCGGCCAACGCCTTCCTGGACGCCCTGGCGCACCAGCGCCGCGGACTCGGCCTCCCCGCGGTCTCCCTGGCCTGGGGCATGTGGGAGCAGCGCAGCGAGATGACCGGGGAGCTCGGCGAGGCCGACCTCCAGCGCATCGCGCGCGCCGGGCTCAACGCGCTCACCTCCGAGGAGGGCCTGGCGCTGTTCGACGACGCGCTCAGGGCCGATGAGACCGTGCTCGTGCCGACCCATGTGGACCTCGGCGCCCTGCGGGTCCAGGCCCGCACCGGTGAGGTGCCCGCTCTGCTGCGCGGTCTGGTGCGGGTTCCCCGGCGCCGGGTCGCGGCGTCGGAGACCACGCGGAGCGGCACCGGCTCGTTGCGGGACCGTCTGGCCGGTCTCTCCGCGGCCGACCAGTACCGGGCCCTGCTGGACCTGGTCCGGGTGCAGGTGGCGACGGTCCTCGGCCATGGCTCGCCGGAGGCGGTCGAGCCCGACATGGCCTTCAAGGACATGGGCTTCGACTCCCTGACCACGGTGGAACTGCGCAACCGGCTCAACACCGAGACCGGGCTGCGGCTGTCGGCCGTCCTGGTCTTCGACCACCCCACGCCCACGGCTCTGGTGGACCACCTTCGGGAGGAACTCCTGCCGGACGGCGGTACGGGGGAGCCGGTGGTCTTCGCCGAGCTCGACAAGCTGGAGCCTTTGCTCTCCAACGTGATGGACGACGCCGAGGTGCGCACACAGGTGGCCGAGCGGCTGAAGGAGCTCCTGGAGAGGCTGGGTGAGGCTGCCGACTCCGGCTCCACCGCCGAGGTGGCCGAACGGATCGGATCGTCGTCCAACGACGAGCTGTTCGCCTTCATCGACAACGAGCTCGGGCTGTCCTGAACCGCTGTCCGGCGCCCTCTGACCCTGACTGTAAAGAAAGTGACGGCACACAGTGAGCGAGACGAAGCTCCGCGACTACCTCAACAGGGTGACGACCGATCTGCACCGCACCCGCCAGCGCCTTCGGGAGGTGGAGGCGAAGCAGCGTGAGCCCATCGCGATCGTCGCGATGAGCTGCCGCTTCCCCGGCGGGGTCAGCTCTCCCGAGGAGCTGTGGCGCATGGTCGCCGACGGCGCCGACGGACTCTCACCGTTCCCGAAGGACCGCGGCTGGCACGAGGAGGTGTACAACCCGGACCCCGACAGTCAGGGCACGAGCTATGTGAACGAGGGCGGGTTCCTGCACGACGCCGCCCAGTTCGACCCCGTGTTCTTCGGCATCTCCCCGCGTGAGGCGCTGGCGATGGACCCCCAGCAGCGGCTGCTGCTCGAGGTGTCCTGGGAGGCCCTGGAGCGGGCGGGCATCGACCCGCTGTCCGTCAAGGGCACCACCGGCGGCGTGTTCATGGGCGCCGCCTTCCAGGGGTACGGCGCGGCCGGCCCGATCGAGGCCGAAGAGGTCGAAGGCCATCTGATGACGGGGCAGACCCCCGCCGTCACCTCCGGCCGGATCTCCTACGTCCTCGGCCTCGAAGGCCCCGCGGTGACGGTGGACACGGCGTGTTCCTCGTCCCTGGTGACGCTGCATCTGGCCGCGCAGGCGCTGCGCCAGGGCGAGTGCGACTTCGCCCTGGCCGGCGGCATCACCGTGATGGCGGGCCCCGGAACGTTCACCGAGTTCAGCCGTCAGCGGGGACTCGCCTCCGACGGCCGCTGCAAGCCCTTCGCGGCGGCCGCGGACGGCACCAACTGGTCCGAGGGCGTCGGTGTGCTGCTCGTGGAGCGGCTGTCCGACGCCCGCCGCCACGGCCACCCCGTGCTGGCGGTGGTGCGCGGCTCCGCGGTGAACCAGGACGGAGCCAGCAACGGCCTGACGGCCCCCAACGGCCCGTCGCAGCGCAGGGTGATCCGCCAGGCGCTCGACAACGCGGGACTCACCCCGGACGACGTCGATGTGGTGGAGGCGCACGGCACGGGCACGTCGCTGGGCGACCCGATCGAGGCGCAGGCGCTGATCGCGTCCTACGGCCAGGACCGGCCGGAGGGCCGGCCGCTGTGGCTGGGATCCATCAAGTCCAACATCGGCCATGCGCAGGCGGCGGCGGGTGTCGCGGGGATCATCAAGATGGTGATGGCCATCCGGCACGGCGTCCTGCCGAAGACGCTGCACGTCGATGAGCCGACCCCGCATGTGGACTGGTCGGCGGGGGCCGTTGAGCTGCTGACCGAGGCACGGCCCTGGCCGGAGATCGACCGCCCCCGCCGGGCGGCCATCTCCTCCTTCGCGATCAGCGGCACCAACGCGCACACCATCATCGAGCAGGACCTCGAAGCCGAGGAGCCGGAGCAGGCCGGTGCCGAGGCCGAGGCCCCCGCCCCGGTCGCCGCCCCCGTCGTGCCCTGGCTGGTCTCCGGCAAGGGCGAGGCCGCGCTGCGGGCGCAGGCCGAGCGGCTGCACGCCCGTCTGACGGCC
Organism: Streptomyces malaysiensis subsp. malaysiensis; assembly: GCF_040653035.1. Classification (NCBI taxonomy): domain Bacteria; kingdom Bacillati; phylum Actinomycetota; class Actinomycetes; order Kitasatosporales; family Streptomycetaceae; genus Streptomyces; species Streptomyces malaysiensis. Next base: position 124,061 of record NZ_JBEZNG010000007.1, on the reverse strand, counting down.
CAGGGCTCCGCCCAGGACGACGAACTCGCGGTGGCGTCGGTGGCGGACATCGGCTACTCCCTGGCCGTGTCCCGGTCGGCGTTCGAGCACCGCGCGGCGGTGATCGGCGACGACCGCGAGAGCCTTCTGCGGGGCCTGCTGGCCGTGGCTCAGGGCGAGGCGACCCCGGGCGTGGTCAGGGGGCAGGCGGCGAAGGGACGCAGGACCGCCTTCGTGTTCCCGGGGCAGGGCGCCCAGTGGGCGGGGATGGCGGTGGGGCTGCTGGACTCCTCGCCGGTGTTCGCCGAGGCGGTGGCCGAGTGCGAGGCGGCCCTGTCGGCTCATGTGGACTGGTCGCTGACCGAGGTGCTGCGCGGTGCCGAGGGCGCTCCCGGCTATGACCGGGTGGATGTCGTTCAGCCGGTGCTGTTCGCGGTGATGGTGTCGCTGGCGAAGCTGTGGCGTTCGGTGGGTGTCGAGCCGGATGCGGTGATGGGTCACAGCCAGGGTGAGATCGCGGCGGCGTGTGTGGCGGGTGCGCTGTCGCTGGAGGACGCGGCCAAGGTGGTGGCGCTGCGGTCGCAGGCCATCGCCGCCGGTCTTGCGGGTCGTGGTGGCATGGTGTCGGTCGGGCTGCCGGTCGACCAGGTCAAGGAGCGCATCGCCGCCTGGGACGGTGCGATCTCGGTCGCCGCGGTCAACGGCCCCGGTTCCGTCGTGGTCTCGGGTGACCCGGGTGCGCTGGACGCGATGGTGGCCCAGCTGGAGGGCGAGGAGATCCGGGTCCGCCGGGTTCCGGTGGACTACGCCTCGCACTCCGCCCACGTGGAGGGGATCCGCGAGGAGCTGCTGAAGGCCCTGGTGGACATCGAGCCGCGTTCCTCGGAGGTGCCGTTCTATTCGACGGTCTCCGGTGAAGTGGTGGACACCGCCGGTCTGGACGCGGAGTACTGGTACCGGAACCTGCGGCAGACCGTAGAGCTGGAGGCCACCACCCGCACCCTGCTGAAGGACGGCCTCACGGTGCTCGTCGAGGTGAGCCCGCATCCGGTGCTCACCCTTCCCGTGCAGCAGACGGTGGAGGCCGCCGAGGCGCGGGCGGTCGTCGTGGGCACGCTGCGGCGCGACGAGGGCGGCCCGGAGCGGTTCCTGACCTCGGCCGCCGAGCTTCACATCAGCGGGGTCGGCGTCGACTGGCGGAAGGTGTTCCAGGGGCGTGGCGCCCGCCGGGTGGAGCTGCCCACCTACGCCTTCCAGCGCCAGCGCTACTGGCTCGACGCGACGGCGGCCGTCGGCGACGCGGGCTCGGTGGGCCTCGGACCGGTGTGGCACCCCCTGCTGGGTGCCGTGGTCTCGCTGGCCGGTGGCGGCGGGGTGCTGCTCAGCGGGCGGTTGTCGATGGCCACGCACGCCTGGCTCGCCGACCACACGGTGGAAGGCGTGGCGCTGGTGCCCGGTACGGCCTTCATGGAGATGGCCGTACAGGCGGGGGACCAGGTGGGGTGTGCCCGGGTCGAGGAGCTGGTGCTCGAGGCGCCCCTGGTGGTGCCCGAGCGCGGCGGGGTGCAGATCCAGGTCGAGGTGGGGGACGTCGACATCGCGGGCCACCGCGAGGTGAGCGTCTACTCGCGGATCGAGTCCGACGAGGACCGGGCCGACCTCGGGAATCCATGGGTACGGCACGCACACGGTGTGCTCACCCCGCCCGGCCCGGCGGCCTCCTTCGACTTCAAGAAGTGGCCGCCCTCCGGGTCCAAGCCCGTCGACATCTCCGGCGGATACGAGCACGCCGCCGAGCACGGGCTGCGCTACGGCCCCGCGTTCCAGGGGCTGCGGCGTGCCTGGCGGCGCGGCGACGCGGTGTTCGCCGATGTGGAACTGCCCGAGGAGCAGCTCGGCACCGCGAAGTACTTCGGTCTGCACCCGGCCCTGTTCGACGCGGCCCTCCACGCGATCGGCGTGAGCAAGTCGATGCGCGGAGGCGATGACGCGCCGAGCGCGGGCACTCTGCTGCCGTTCTCCTGGCGGGGCTTCTCCCTCGAAGCCGTCGGCGCGGGAGCCCTCCGGGTCCGGATGGTCCCGGACGGGCGGCAGGCGGTGTCCCTGGCGATAGCCGACACCTCGGGCCGCCCGGTGGCCTCGGTCGACTCCCTCGTCCTGCGGCCGATTCAGGCCCAGGCGTTGCGGAACGCGGGCCGGACGAACGGTGACGCGCTGTTCCGCATGGAGTGGACGGCGGACGCGGTCAAACCCACCGAGAGCGTGGCGCCGGGCTGGTCGGCGGTGCTGGGCGACGACCTCCTCGGCGTGGGCGCCGCGCTGGAGATGTCGGGCGTCACCGTCGATGTGTACACGGACCCGGTGGCGCTCGGCGACGCCGTGTCGTCGGGCACGCTCATGCCCGGCATGGTGGTGCTGCCGGTGGTCCCGGGCGGCGCGGCCGTGGTGGACGAGGTGCATACGCGGGTCGCCGAGGCGCTGGAGACCGTCCAGTCGTGGCTGGCGGACGAGCGGTTCGCGGCGACCCGGCTGGTGCTGGTGACGCGTGGCGCCGTGGACACCGGTGACGGTGTGACGGATCTGGCGGGCGCGGCCGTATGGGGACTGGTGCGCTCGGCGCAGTCGGAGAACCCGGGCCGGGTGGTGCTGGTCGACACCGACGACGTCGAGAAGTCGGCGGGGCTTCTCGCGGGCGTGGCGGCCTCCGGTGAGGAGCAGGTGGTGGTGCGCTCCGGTGAGGTCCGCGTGCCGCGCCTGGCCCGGTCGCTGCCCTCCGGCGACGCGGCCGAGGTGGCGACGTTCGGCTCCGGCGCGGTGCTGGTGACGGGTGGCATGGGCGTGCTGGGCGGTCTGGTGGCCCGGCATCTGGTGACCCGGCACGGCGTCGGGAAGCTGGTGCTGCTGTCCCGCCGTGGCGCGGACGCGGACGGCGCGGCCGAGTTGCGGGCCGAACTGGAGGCCGCGGGCGCCGAGGTGATGATCGCGGCGTGTGACGCCTCGGACCGTGAGGCGCTCGCCGCGGTGCTGTCGGGGCTGCCCGGGGAGTTCGCGCTGAGCGCCGTGGTGCACGCGACCGGGGTGCTGGACGACGGGCTGTTCGCGTCCATGACGCGCGAGCGGGTCGAGCCGGTGCTGCGGGCGAAGGTGGACGCCGCGTGGAATCTGCACGAGCTGACCGCGGGGATGGACCTGTCGGCCTTCGTGCTCTTCTCGTCGGCCGCCGGGGTGTTCGGCTCGGCCGGACAGAGCAACTACGCCGCGGCGAACGTGTTCCTGGACGGCCTCGCGTCATGGCGGCGGGCTCAGGGGCTGCCGGGTGTCTCGCTGGCGTGGGGCCTGTGGGAACAGGCCAGCGGCATGACCGGCCACCTCGGGCAGGGGGATCTGCGCCGGGTGTCGCGTTCGGGTCTGGTGCCGCTCTCCTCCAAGGAGGGCCTGGAGCTGTTCGACGAGGGCGTCACCTCCGGCCCGGCCGTGGTGATCCCCACCCGGCTGGACCTGGGTGCGCTGCGCGCCCAGGGCGCCGCGATGCCCGCCGTGTTCCGTGCCATCGTCCCGGAGTCCGCCGTCCGGCGTACGGCCCGGGCGGTCGAGTCCGAGGCCGGCGACCAGCCCACCCAGCTGCGGCAGCAGCTGGCCGGACTGTCGAAGGCCGAGACCGAGGAGGCGCTGCTCGAACTGGTGCGTACCCTCGCCGCCGCGGTGCTCGGGTTCGCGTCGCCCGATGACGTCGACACCGGCCACGAGTTCATGGAGATGGGCTTCAACTCCCTCACGGCGGTGGAGTTCCGCAACCAGCTCGCCGCGGTCACCGGCCTCCGGCTGAACACCACGGTGGTCTTCGACCACCCGAGCCCCCTGGAGCTGGTGTCCTATCTGCGGCCCCGGCTCGCGGCCGAGATCGCGTCCGCACCGGCCGGTGGCCAGGTCCGGGAGCCGTCGGCCCCGGCCGCGGCTCCGGCCGCCGCACCCGCGCCCGAGGCCGTGTCCCCGGCGCCGCAGGCGGACGCGCCCGACACCCTCGGCTCCCTGTTCCGGCAGGCGGCGGAGCAGGGCAAGACCAAGATCGGCATGGATCTGCTGGTGAACGCGGCACGGCTGCGTCCGACCTTCGAGGACCCGGCCGACTTCGAGGGGAACATCAGGCCCGTGCGGCTCTCCCGGGGTGCCGAGCGCCCCCGGCTGATGTGCTTCTCGTCGTATATGGCGCTGGGCGGTGTCCACCAGTACGCCCAGCTCGCCGCCCCGTTCCGGGGCAGCCGGGACGTCGCGGCCCTTCCCGCCGTGGGGTTCGTCCAGGGCGAGAGCCTTCCGGCCACCCCGGAGGCGTTCTTCCGCTTCCAGGCGCGGGTCGTCTCCGAGTACGCCGACGGCGCTCCGGTCGTCCTCCTCGGCTCCTCGGCCGGCGGGATGATCGCCCACTCGGTGGCCGCCGCCCTGGAGAGCGAGGGCACACCGCCCGCGGGCGTCGTCCTGCTGGACACCTACCTTCCGTACAGCGCGAGCATCGGCCAGTTCGAGAACGCCATGCTGGACGAGATGTACGAGCGGGAGGCCCTCGTCTCCATGGAGGGTGTCCGGATGTCCGCCATGGGTTGGTATCTGCATCTGTTCGAGGGGTGGAAGCCGCCGGAGAGCTCGGTTCCCAGCCTGCTCGTCCGCGCGGCGGACCCGCTGGGGGAGGTTGACCCGGACGCGTCGGCCGCCGACTGGCAGTCGGACTGGCCCGCCGACTCCGCCGTCGATGTGCCCGGAAACCACTTCACGATGATGGAGAAGCAGGCGGGCACCACCGCACAGGCCATCGAGGACTGGTTGGCCGACCTCTAGCGACCACGCGCCCGCCCGCACCGATGACCGCGGGCGGGCGCCCACGCCGAAGCCGCGGCCGGCGCGGCACCCACAGCTTTGACGCAGGGTCTTTCCACAAGGCAGGAGTTAGGTGAGCACCATGTTGAACGGGTCCAGCGACTCGGGTGAGTCGATCGCGCAGTCCGGACCGGACCGTGACGAGGGTCCGGGCGAACTGCCCTCCCTCGGTCCGGACTTCAGGGACCTGCCGGACCTCGAACAGCGCAGGGTCCTGTTCGACCTGGTACGCGCACATGTCGCCGCGGCGCTGCGGTCCGAGTCACCGCGCACCCTCGACGCCGGGAGTTCCTTCCTCGACCTGGGTCTCGACTCGCTCGCGGCGGTCAATCTGCACCGCGGACTGGTCGCCGCCACCGGGCTCACCCTGGAGGTGTCGCTCGCCTACGACTACCCGACCCCCAGCGAACTGGTGGACCACCTCCACCGGCAGATCGTGCCCGTGGCCACGGACGAGGCCGCCCCCGCGCGGGCCGTCGTGGGCTCGGACGACCCCATCGCGATCGTCGGGATGAGCTGCCGTTTCCCCGGTGGCGTCAACAGCCCCGAGGACCTGTGGAAGGTCGTCTCCGAGGGCGTGGACGCCATCACGCCGTTCCCCACCGACCGCGGCTGGGACCTGGAGGCGCTCTACAGCCCGGACCCGGACCGGCCCGGCACCAGCTACGCGACCGAGGGCGGGTTCATCCACGACGCGCCCGAGTTCGACGCCGAGTTCTTCGGCATATCGCCGCGTGAGGCGCTGGCCATGGACCCGCAGCAGCGGCTGCTGCTGGAGACGAGCTGGGAGGTCTTCGAGCGGGCCGGTATCGACGTCACCAAGTTGCGGGGCAGCAGGACCGCCGTCTTCACCGGTGCGGAGCACCACGACTACGGACCCCACCTCCAGAGCACCAAGAGTGGCCTGGAGGGCTACGCGCTGACCGGTATCGCGGGCAGCGTCGCCTCCGGGCGCATCTCCTACACCTTCGGCTTCGAGGGTCCGGCGTGGACCGTGGACACCGCGTGCTCCTCGTCGCTGGTCTCCCTGCACCAGGCGGCCCACTCGCTGCGCCAGGGGGAGTGCGACCTGGCGCTCGCCACCGGTGTCGCCACGATGCCGACCCCGGGTGACTTCATCCTCTTCAGCCGCCAGCGCGGACTCTCCTCCAACGGCCGCTGCAAGGCGTTCGGCGCCGAGGCCGACGGCACATCGTGGGCCGAGGGCGTCGGCGTCCTCCTGGTGGAGCGGCTCTCGGACGCCCGGCGCAACGGCCACGAGGTGCTGGCCATCGTGCGCGGCTCCGCCGTCAACCAGGACGGCGCCAGCAACGGTCTGACGGCCCCCAACGGCCGCTCCCAGCAGCGCGTCATCCGGCAGGCGCTGGCCAACGCCGAGCTGACCGCGGACCAGGTCGACGTGGTCGAGGCACACGGCACCGGAACCTCGCTCGGCGACCCCATCGAGGCACAGGCGCTGCTCGCCACCTACGGCGAGAACCGCCCGGAGGGACAGCCGGTGTGGCTGGGGTCCCTCAAGTCGAACATCGGCCACACCCAGGCGGCGGCCGGTGCGGGTGCCGTCATCAAGATGGTGATGGCCATGCGCCACGGCATCCTGCCCAAGACCCTGCACGTGGAGGTGCCGACCCCGCATGTGGACTGGTCGACGGGCGGCCTGGCGCTGCTCGCCGAGCAGCGCCCCTGGCCGGAGACGGGGCGGCCGCGCCGCGCAGGTGTCTCCTCGTTCGGTATGAGCGGCACCAACGCGCACGCCATCATCGAGCAGGCGCCGCCGGAGGAGCGCCTCCCCGCCACGGACGCCGACGCCGACGAGGAGACCGCGTCCCAGCCCGTGTCATGGCTGGTGTCCGCCAGGAGCGAGGAGGCGCTGCGGGCGCAGGCCGCGCGGCTGCGCGAACACGTGGTGCGCGACCGTGACCTGCGGCCGGTCGACATCGGCTGGTCGTCCGCCATGACACGTGCCGCGCTCGAACAGCGCGGCGTGGTGGTGGCGTCCGACCGTGAGGGCCTGCTGCGCGGACTCGCGGCGCTCGCCGAGGACACCGACGCACCGGGCCTGGTGCGCGGCAGGTCCACGGCGCAGCGGCTGGCGTTCCTGTTCACCGGCCAGGGCGCCCAGCGGTTGGGCATGGGCCGGGAGCTCTACGAGACCTACCCGCTGTTCGCCGATGTGTTCGACGAGGCGTGCGACTATCTGGAGGTCCGGCTCGGCACCTCCGTGCTCGACGTGGTCTTCGGCCCCGAGAACGGCGCTGACGGCGAGGCCGCCGATGACACGGCCGGTGACGAGCTCAACCAGACGATGTTCACCCAGGCCGGGCTGTTCGCCTTCGAGGTGGCCCTGTTCCGCCTGCTGGAGTCCTGGGGTGTGCGCCCCGACTTCCTGATGGGGCATTCGGTGGGCGAGATCGCGGCGGCACACGTCGCCGGGGTGCTGTCCCTGGAGGACGCGTGCGCCCTGGTGGCGGCCCGCGGGCGGCTGATGCAGGAACTGCCCGAGGGCGGCGCCATGGTGGCCGTCCAGGCGTCGGAGCAGGAGGTGGCCGAGAGCCTGGAGGGCCGTGAGGCCCAGGTGTCGCTGGCCGCGCTCAACGGCCCCACCTCGGTGGTGCTCTCCGGCGACGAGGACGCGGTGCTCGAACTCGCCGGCCACTGGGAGGCCCGGGGCCGCAAGACCAAGCGGCTGCGGGTGAGCCACGCGTTCCACTCCCCCCGGATGGACGCCATGCTGGAGGAGTTCGGCCAGATCGCCGCCTGCCTGTCGTACTCGGCCCCGGCGATCCCGGTCATCTCCAACGTCACCGGCGATGTCGCCGGCGCCGAACTGGCCACCCCGGAGTACTGGGTCCGCCATGTGCGGGAGGCGGTCCGCTTCGACGACGGTATGCGCCGCCTCGCCGACCAGGGCGTCACGACCTGTGTGGAGCTCGGCCCCGACGCCGTGCTGACCGCGATGGGCCAGGACTGCCTGGACGCCGTGGGCGCCGACGCGGCCTTCGTGCCCATGGCCCGCTCCGGGCGCGCCGAGGCGCAGACGCTGGCGGAGGCCGTCGCCACCCTGTACGTGAACGGCGTCGGCGTGGACTGGGACGCGGTGTACGCCGGGCGCGGCGCACGCCGGGTCTCCCTGCCGACCTACGCCTTCCAGCACAAGCGGTACTGGCTCGAGTCGGGCGGCGCCGTGACCGGCGACGCCCGGAGCGTGGGGCTCGGCAGGGTGGACCACCCCCTGCTCGGCGGCCTCACCGAGCTGGCCGAGGGCGACCGCACGGTGCTGACCGGGCGCCTCTCGCTCCAGACCCACCCGTGGCTCGCCGACCACGCCGTGGCCGGTGGAGTGCTCTTCCCCGGCACCGGATTCGTGGAGCTGGGTCTGCTCGCGGGCATCGAGACCGGGGCGGGACGCCTCGGTGAACTCACCCTGGAGACCCCGCTCCTCCTGCCGGAGCAGGGCGGGGTCCGCGTCCAGCTGGTGGTCGGCCCCGCGGACGAGTCCGGGGTACGGCCCCTCGGCGTGTACTCGCGCTCGGACAGCGACGAGCCGGGGGAGGAGTGGGTGCGGCACGCCCAGGGCGTCCTCGAGGCGGACAGCGGCACCGCCGTCACCGACAGTCTGCTCCAGTGGCCCGTGCCGGGCGCCGAGCAGGTGCCGATGGAGGGCTTCTACGAGGGCCTCGCCCAGGTCGGTTACGGCTATGGGCCGGTCTTCCAGGGGCTGGAGTCGGTCTGGCGGCTGGACGGCGACGTCTTCGCCGAGGTGGCGCTGCCGGACTCGGCGGCCCAGGAGGCCGGACGGTTCGGTCTGCACCCGGCCCTGCTCGACGCCGCCCTGCACGCCATGGAGATGGGCGACTTCGGCGGCGAGAGCGGTCGGGTCACGCTGCCGTTCTCCTTCACCGGGGTGACCCTGCACGCGGTGGGCGCCGGACGGGTGCGGGTGCGGCTGCGCCCGCAGGGCAAGGACACGGTCGCGCTGCTGGTGACCGACGCCACGGGGGCGCCCGTCGCCTCGGTGGAGTCGCTGGTGGTGCGGGAGGTGGCGCCGGAGCGGTTCGCGTCCGGGCCGCGCTCCACCGGCGGCGACGGAACGCTCTTCCGGGCCAACTGGGATGTGCTCGCCGCCGCCCGCGGCGGCGACCGGACCGCGGACGGTGTGTCCACGGCGGTGGTCGGCGCCGACCGGGCGCGGGTGGGCGAACTGCTCGCCGCATCCGGCGTCGAGTACGCCGAGTACACCGGAGTGGACGCGCTCGTCACCGCCCTCGACGGGGGCGCCGCGGTGCCCGACGTGGTCTGGGCCTGGTGCGGCGCCGAGCCCGCCGGGCCGGACGCAGGGGACATCGCCGAGGCCACCCGCAAGGCCACCCACCGGGCGCTGGCCCTGGTGCAGTCCTGGCTCGCCGAGGACCGGTTCGACGGATCCCGGCTGGTCGTGGTGACCCGCGACGCGGTCGCCGCGGGACCGGGCGAGGGCGTCGCCGGACTGTCCAACGCCGCCGTGTGGGGACTGGTGCGCTCGGCGGCCACCGAGAACCCGGGCCGGCTCCTGCTGGTGGACCTCGACCGCCACGCCGAATCGGCCACCGCGGCCGCCGGTGTGGTGACGGCCGCGATGGCGGTGGGCGAGCGCGAGGTGGCGGTCCGCACGGGCCAGGGGCTGGTTCCCCGGCTCGCCAGGAACGCCTCCGGGCGGGTGCTCGAAGCCCCCGCGGGCACCTCGGCGTGGAAGCTGGGCACCACGGGCGGCGGCACCCTGGACAACCTCTCGCTGCTGCCCGACCCGGCGGCGGAGGCGCCGCTGGCCCCCGGGTACGTCCGGATCGCGATGCGCGCCGCCGGTCTGAACTTCCGTGACGCGCTGATCGCCATCGGCATGTACCCCGAGGACGACGCCACGATGGGCGGCGAGGGCGCCGGTGTGGTCCTGGAGGTCGGCCCCGGAGTCACCGACCTGGCCCCCGGGGACCGGGTGATGGGCATGATCAACGCATCGTTCGGGCCCATCGCGATCGCCGACCGCCGGCAGATCGTCCCCATGCCGCGCGGCTGGACGTTCGCGCAGGGCGCGTCGGTGCCGGTGGTCTTCCTGACGGCCTACATCGGCCTGGTGGAGATCGGCAAGCTCCGGGCGGGCGAGTCCATCCTGGTGCACACCGCCACCGGCGGTGTGGGCATGGCGGCCGTGCAACTCGCGCGCCACCTCGGCGCCGAGGTGTACGCCACGGCCAGCCCCGGCAAGTGGGACACCCTGCGGGCGATGGGATTCGACGAGGAGCACTTCGCCTCGTCGCGTGACCTGGAGTTCGAGCGCCGCTTCATGGACGCCACCGAAGGCCGGGGCATGGACATGGTGCTGGACTCGCTCGCCCGCGAGTTCGTCGACGCCTCCCTGCGGCTGCTGCCCAGGGGCGGGCGGTTCCTGGAGATGGGCAAGCTGGACGTACGTGACCCCGATGTCGTGGCCGCGGACCACCCCGGGGTGAAGTACACGGCGTACGACCTGGTCGTCGCCGACTACGACTGGGTCCAGCGGATGCTCGTCGAGCTCGTCGAGCTCTTCGACAGCGGCGCGCTGAACCCCCTTCCGCTGACGGCGTGGGACGTGCGCAGGGCCCCGGACGCGGTACGGCACATCAGCCAGGCCCGCCACATCGGCAAGAACGTGTTCACCATGCGGCGCGCCCTGGACCCCGAGGGCTCGGTGCTGGTGACCGGTGGCACCGGTGGCCTGGGCAGCGAGGTGGCGCGCCATCTGGTGGCCGAGTACGGAGTGCGCCACCTGGTGCTGGTCTCCCGGCGCGGGCCGGACGCGGAGGGCGCGGCCGACCTCGAGGCCGAACTGGCCGAGGCGGGCGCGTCGGTGACGCTGGCGGCCTGCGATGTGGCCGACCGCGCCTCGCTCGAGCGGGTGCTGTCCGCAGTGCCCGCGGAACACCCGCTGACCGCGGTCGTGCACGCGGCGGGCGTACTCGACGACGGTGTCATCGACACCCTGTCGCCTAAGCGGATCGACGCGGTCTTCGAGCCGAAGGTCGACGCGGCGTGGAACCTGCACGAGCTGACCCGGACCCTGGACCTGGCGGAGTTCGTGATGTTCTCGTCCGTCGCCGGTGTGTTCGGCAGCCCGGGGCAGGGCAACTACGCCGCGGCCAACTCCTTCCTGGACGCGCTCGCCGCACACCGGCGCGCCCTCGGTCTCCCCGCCGTATCGCTGGCCTGGGGTCCGTGGGAGCAGGGCGGTGGCATGACCGGCACGCTCAGCCAGGCGGACATGGTGCGCATGGCGCGTGAGGGCATGGCGGCCCTGTCCATGGCCGGCGGTCTGCGTCTGCTGGACGCCGGCCGGACGAGCGAGGACGCCCTGCTCGTGCCGATGCGGCTGGAGACCTCGGCGCTCAGCGGCCAGACCGATATCCCCACCCTGCTGCGCGGGGTGGTCCGGGTGCGGAGCAAGGCGGCGTCCGACGGCAAGGCGGCCGCTCCGGAGTCGGCCAAGGTGAAGCTGGCCGGTCTGTCCGGAGCCGAACTCGACCGTGCGCTGCTCGACCTGGTGCGCGGCAGTGCGGCGATGGTGCTGGGGCACAGCGGCGCCCAGTCCATCGAGCCCGACCGCTCCTTCCAGAACCTGGGCTTCGACTCACTGGCGGGTGTGGAGTTCCGCAACCGGCTCAACTCGGCCACCGGGCTGCGCCTTCCGTCCACGCTCATCTTCGACAACCCCACGCCCGCGGCGCTCGCCGAGTATCTGCGCGGCCGGGTGGCGACGGACGGCCCGGCCGAGCCGGACGTCGATCCGGAAGAGGCCAGGGTCCGCGCCCTGCTGGCGTCGATTCCGCTGGAGCGGCTGCGTCGCGCGGGTCTGCTGGACACGCTCACCGAGCTCGCCGGTGGCAAGGACCAGGCCGAGCCGGACGCCGAGGAGAAGGAGACCGACTCCATCGACGCGATGGACGACGACGACCTGATCGACATGATGCTCGAGGATCTCGACTCCTGATGACCGCCGAGTCCCCCCGGAGACCTCCGGGGGGACTCGCACTCCGCGGCTCGGACCACCGCGTCACCGCCCCCGAACGTTCCCCCGGCGTCGCGGGCGTCACCCCAAGAGTCTTCAAGAAGCAGAAAGGCACAGTGAAACCCGATGACCGCAAAGCTCTTCGCGACGGAAGCGGTACAAACGCTTCCCGAGTTCGAGCAGCGGGCCCTGGCCATCGCCGACGCGCTCCGTGAGCGTGGCGTCAGCGACGGCACCCGGGTCATGCTGAAGGCGGGAAATTCCGCCGGCTACGTCGGGGCCCTGCTCGCCCTGATGCACGCCGGCGCGTCGATCGTCATGGTCGACCACCAGGAGCGGGCGGAGGCGACCCAGCGCATCTGCGACCGGGCCGGCGTCAAGATCTGTGTGGTCGACGACGACACCCCGATGCCCGAGAACGGCCCGGCCCGGGTGACCGTGTACGAGCTGCTCGTGGCGTCCATGGAGCAGTCGCCCGCCGAGCGGCGGCTGTCCCTGGACACCTGGCGCGCGCTGCCCGACGGCCTGATCATGTGGTCCTCCGGGTCCACCGGGGAGCCCAAGGGCGTCGTCAAGACCGGGGCGAAGTTCCTGAAGAACCTGGAGCGCAACGCCCAGCAGGTGGGCCACCGCCCCGATGACGTCCTGCTGCCGCTGCTGCCCTTCTCCCACCAGTACGGGCTGTCGATGGTGCTCATCGCCTGGCTGGTCAAGTGCTCGCTGATCATTGCGCCCTACCGGCGGCTGGACCGGGCGATGACCATGGCGGGCACCTGCGGGGCGACGGTGGTCGACGCCACCCCGGCCAGCTACCGCAGCATGCTCAACATGATGGGCCGCAAGCCCGCGCTGGCGGAGGAGCTGTCCGGTGTCCGCATGTTCTGTAGCGGGGCGGCCCCGCTGGACCCCGGCCTGGTCGGCGACTACGTCAAGAAGTTCGGGCTGCCCCTGCTGGACAGCTACGGCAGCACCGAGGCCGGAAACGTGTCCTTCGCGACCGAGGACAACGTCGTGGCCTGCGGACGGGCCGTCCAGGGCCTGAAGCTGCGGATCGTGGGCGAGGAGGGCGGCGTCCTGCCCTCGGGCGAGGTCGGCGAGATCCAGGTCCACTCGCCCGACCTGATGGAGGGCTACCTGGCGGAGGACGGCACGGTGGCCCCCGTCGACCCGGACAAGACCGACTGGTACCCCACCGGCGACTTCGGCTATCTCGACGGCGGGGACAACCTCTTCGTCCTCGGCCGGAAGTCCGCGGTGCACCGCAACGGCCACACGCTCTACCCCGAGATCATCGAGCACAAGCTGGCCGCGGGCGGCTGTCTGGCCAAGGTCGTCCCCGTCCCCGATGAGCAGCGCGGCTGTCAGCTGGTGTTCTTCGTGGAGGACGAGCAGCAGCGGGAGCCGCGGGCCTGGCGGGAGCCGATCACCTCCCTGCTCCCCGACTTCGAGCACCCCAACCGCATCCACGTCCTGGAGCGATTCCCCCTGAACCGCAACGGCAAGCCCGACAAGCGACAGCTCGAGCAACTGGCTCTCGACCTGGCCCCCGGAGCGAAGGCATGACAGAGCCGCAGACACCCGAGCCGCAGACCCCGGAGCCGCAGAACCCGGAGCCGCTGACAACGGATGCGGAGACGGGCCGCACGGCGGTCGTCTTCCCCGGAATGGGGCCCTTCCGCTTCACCGATGTGGGCGAGTTCCTGCTGACCAACCCCCATGCCCGGCGGCGGCTCGCGATCGCCGACGAGGTGGTGGGCTACTCCGTGTTCGACCGGTACCGCCAGTCGGACGCGGAGGAGGAGGCGCAGTACGCCGAGCACACCCAGATCGCCTTCCTGACGATCTGTCTCTCGCTCGCCGACTGGGCCGAGGAGACGCTGGGCGTGCGGCCCGAGCTGTGCGCCGGACCGAGCTTCGGCCAGCGGGCCGCGGTGACCTACGCGGGCTCCCTGCCCTTCGAGGAGACCGTGCGGCTCACCGCCGAGCTGGCGCGCTGCGAGGAGGAGTACTTCCGCCAGGAGCACCGCGAGGCGGTGACCCACTGTGTGATCCACACCCCCGAGGAGCGGCTGCGCGAGGCGCTGGCCGAACTGGACGACGCCGGGGAGTGGCACGACATCTCCGGCTACATCGACCAGGGCTTCTATCTGGTGTCACTGCGCGAGCCCGTGCTCGACCGGTTCAAGAAGCGGATCGGCGAGCTCGGCGGATACAACATGTACACCATGTGGCCGCCCGTGCACGCCCCCGCGTTCGGCGCCCTGCGCCGCAAGGCGGAGGAAGAGGTCCTCGGCGGCTTCGAGGTGGCCGACCCCAAGCTCCCGGTCGTCGCCGACCAGAGCGGGGAGCTGCTGACCGACGCGGCCGGTGTGCGCACCATGCTGCTCGACACCTTCAACCGCCCGATCCGCTGGCCGGACATGGTGGCGACGATGCGGGAGCAGGGCATCACCAAGGTCTGCATCGCGGGTCCGGACAACCTCTTCGGCCGGGTGACCAGCACCGGGGAGAACTTCGAGGTCGTGGCCATCGACGCCCGTAAGGCGATGCGCCCGCGCGTCCGCCAGCGGAGTGCCCGCCGGGCGAGGCGGTGACCGCCGTTCCACCACGCCGGCCACGGTCCGAGCCCGATCATCGTCCGCCCGCCTGATGGAGGCGCTGCCCCCGGGCAGCGCCCCCGGTGAAATTGACTGATCGATCTAGAGCCGGCTCCGGCCCGGTGGTGGTGCTGCTCCACGGTGTGCCCAAGACCGGCTAGCACTGGCGGCATCTGGTCCCGAAGCTGACCGCGCGGTACACGGTCGTCGTGCCCGACCTCCGTGGTCCGGGCGATTCCGCCCATCCCGCGGATGGGTTCGACGTGGCGACGATGGGCGATGACATCGCCGCACTGATGGCCCACCTCGGACATGGGTCCTGTGAGCTGAGCCCGGGGCCCGCTCCCCACCTCGGCGCTCTCTTGCGGTTACTCAGGAGCTGTAGGAGAGTCACCGTATGGGGACCAAGCAGTACACCGGCGCGCCCGAAGACGCCGACCTGATGCGCGCGGACTCGCTGGCGCGGGAGATCTTCTCGGACATCGCCAACAAGTGGGCGTTCCTGATCATCGAGTTCCTCGGCGAACGCACCCTGCGCTTCAGCGAGTTGCGCAACGAGGTCGAGGGCATCAGCCACAAGATGCTCACCCAGAACCTGCGCATGCTGGAGCGCAACGGGCTGGTCGAGCGGACGGTGCACCCCACCGTGCCGCCGCGGGTCGAGTACACCCTCACCGAGCCGGGCCAGGCCCTGCGGGCGACGGTCGACGGCATGTGCGGCTGGACCCATAAGTACCTCGGCCGGATCGAGGACTCCCGCCGCCGCTTCGGCGCCTGAACGGGACGGACACCGGCCGCGCGGTGGCCCCGGCCTTCATGGGGCCACTGCACGGCCACGCTCAGTCGAGGACCGCGGTGGCCTCGATCTCGACCAGATGCTCGGGTACGTCCAGCGCCGCGACGCCCAGCAGCGTGCCCGGCGGCACCGGGGTGACCCCCAGCTTCGCGGCCGCCCGGGCGGCCCCCTCCAGGAACAGGGGCATCTTCTCGGGGGTCCAGTCGACGACGTAGACGGTCAGCTTCACCACATCGTCGAAGGAGCCGCCGACCCCGGCCAGGGCGGTGCCGACGTTGAGGTAGCACTGCTCGACCTGAGCGGCGAGGTCGCCTTCGCCGACCGTGACCCCCTCGGCGTCCCAGGCGACCTGCCCGGCCATATGGACCAGCCTCGACCCGGTCGCGATCGACACCTGCCGGTACGCCTCGACCTCCGGCAATCCGCTGGGGTTGACCAGGGTGATGGCCATGCTGTCCGCCTTCCCGTCATGGGAGCCCATGGGCCCGCTGTCGCGGAACCCCTGAGCGCTCTCTCGTGGTTACTCGGAAACCGTAAGAGAGTGGCCGCTGACATGGAAGAACGCACTTTTCGGTGACTGAGTCACCTTATGGTGACCGCCTGGGCCGGGGTCCTCGCGTATCGATTCCGGATACGGCCGGGCTTCCGGCCTTGTCATGTACGGGCTACAGTGCTGGACGTCGTGGGAGCGCTCCCAAGCTCCCGATCCTCATCTTCATCCTCAGCCGAAGGATCGCCATGACCCCCACCCCATATCGCGCTCTGGCCGCCGCCGCGGTGGCCGTGGCGCTGGCGCTGACCGCGCCGGCCGCGCCACGGGCCTCGGCACAGCCGGCGGCCTGTGCCGCCAATGGCTTCTGCGAGGACTTCGAGTCCCAGACCGGGACCACCCCCGCCGGGCGCTGGACCACGGCCGTGGCCAACTGCTCGGGCACCGGCACCGCCACCGTGGACACCACCACGGCTCACGGCGGCAGCAGGTCGGTGCGGGTCACCGGCAAGGCGGGGTACTGCAACCACGCCTTCGCGGGCACCTCGCTGTCCGATGTGCCGTCCGGCGGCGACCTCTACGCCCGCCTCTGGGTCCGCCACACCACCGCGCTGCCCGCCCAGCACGTCACGTTCGCCGCCCTGCGCGACGCCAATGACAACGGGCGGGACCTGCGTATGGGCGGGCAGAACAAGGCACTTCAGTGGAACCGGGAGTCGGACGACGCCACTCTGCCCGCGCAGAGCCCGGCGGGCGTCGCGCTCAGCACCCCGCTGCCCGTCAACACCTGGACCTGTCTGGAGTTCCGCCTCGACCGCACCGCGGGCCGCCTGGACACCTGGGTGAACGGCGGGCTCGTCACCGGTCTGGTGGTCGACGGCACCCCGACCCAGGACGTCGACCAGCAGTGGCTGAACCGGGGCGGGTGGCGGCCCGCCCCGGGCGATCTGCGACTGGGCTGGGAGAGCTACGGCGAGGGCGACGACACCCTGTGGTACGACGACGTGGCCGTCGGCACCTCCCGTATCGGCTGCTGAGCGCCGGATACCGGAGGGAGGTTCAGGGGTTCAGGGGGAAGCTGACCGACCGGGACTTCTTCCACTCCTCGTGCTCCAGGTCCTTGGCCTCGGTGCCGTCCCCGTACAGGTCGGCCGAACCGCTGTCGGTGATCACCTGGGCCCGGGCGCCGGGCGCCGTGAGGTCGGGCACGTCCACCACGGTCTCCCAGCCGCCCGGGTCGGCCGTCGGCAGGTCGAGCCGCTTGACCGGCTGGTGTCCGGCGACGCCGTCCCAGGAGTAGAGCGCGTACGGGGCGCTGTTGTCCTCGGCCGCCCAGGAGCCGGCCACGATCAGGTACTGGCCCTTGTCGTTGCGGCGGATGTCGCGGACGCTCAGACCGCCGAGGTCGAGGGTGATCGGGTCGCCGAAGGTGGCGTGGGTGTCCTTGCCACCGCCGGACCGGGCCAGCTCGTCGGCATTGGTGACCGGGACCAGCAGCGCCTTGCCGCCCTCGGCCGGCGGCACCAGCGGCGCCCGGAAGCCGAGGTACGCGGTGGAGCCGGAGCCGGGCGCGAACTCCAGGCCCTCGACGTTGAATCCGTCGATCTGCTTGGGCACTTGGCCGTCCGCGGTGCCTTTGGCGAAGCCGAGCCGGTCCCCGTTGGCCTTGTCCCAGGCCACCAGGTCCTCGCGCAGACCCTGGTAGGAGCCGTCGACCTCGAGCTCGGTGTCGGCGCCCGAACCGGAGACGGTGGTGGTGAAGAGGGTGAAGCGGTCCTCCTTCGGCTCACCGTCCTTGTTGTTGCCCAGCGAACCGGTCCAGTAGATGGTGTCGCCGACGCGGGCCGCGGCCTCGATGTCGATCTCCTTGTCGACGTCGAGGTCGGAGCTGACGTCCCAGGTGCGCACCGGCGCGCCGGACGCGTCGCGCCGGTACAGGCGCAGGACGTTGGACTCGTCGTCGGCGACGACCATATAGCCGCCGCCGACGTCCACGGCGGCGGAGGAGTCGCTCGAGCCGGTCGGGTAGCGGGTGTCGGCGGCGTCCCGGACGGCGCCGGAGGCCGCGTAGTGCAGGGTGGTGGTGGCGCTCTTGCCGCCCAGGCCGGTCACCTCGAGGGTGAGATCGGTGTAGCCCTTGCCGCGCGCCCGTACGGTCACCTCGCGGGTGGCGCCGGTGCCCGTCACCGAGACATCGCCGGTCCGGGCGACCGAGCCGCGGGTGGTGGCGGTCGCGGACACGGTGAGCGCGCCCGCGTCGGCGCCGCTCTGGCCGACCTTCACGGTCACGGTCGGGTCGCCGGTGGCGCCCACGGCGCCGGACAGGTACGCGTCGGAGAGCTTGATGGTCGGCGTGCCGTAACCCGCGCTCCCGGCCATCGCGGTGGCCGGAAGGGCCGAGAGCGCCGCGGCGCCGGCCACCACCGCCAGCGCGGCGTGGCGGACCCGGCGGACACGGCGCGGGGGAGCGGCATGGAACGGGACCATCGTGAGTACCCTTCGTCGGCTGCGGGGCCGGTCGGCGGACCGGCACACCGCCCTGACGATGAATCATCTATATGACGTGGGCATGAACAATCTGCGAACGTGGTTCAAGCCCCGCCCGCGGGGCCGCCGTTGTCAGCAGACTCCGTCGCCCGGCTTGGGGTTCCCGAGTCCGAAGAGCGGCCGCAGCTTCAGCCCGGCCCAGGTGCCCAGGAGGGCGAAGGCGCCCCAGATCCAGCCGTGCAGGCTGCCGGAGGCGATCCCCGCGAGGTAGGCGCCGATGTTGCAGCCGCCCGCCAGCCGGGCGCCGATGCCCATCAGCACACCGCCGAGCACCGCCGCGGTCGCCGTTCGCCACGGCACACCGCGGTGCAGGGTCCAGGTGCCGCCGAGCGCCGCGGCGACCGCCGCGCCGATCATGATGCCGATGTCGGTGAGGCTGGTCTTGTCGGTGAGCACGGGCCCCGCGAGCATCTCCTTGTTCCCGGGCTGCTGCCACCAGCTCCAGCTCTCCGGATGGCCGCCGAGCGCCCGTACCAGCTCCGCACCCCACAGGCTGAAGGCGCTGGTGACGCCCCATGCGCCACCGGAGACGGCCAGCACACCGGCGCCCAGTACGGCCAGCGCCAGCGCGCCGACCGCCAGCGGCCAGGAGCCGCGCAGGATTCGGGCGGCGGACTTGCGCGCGGAGGGCACCGCATCGATCGGCGGCGGGTTGCGGCGGGCCTGGACGCGTCGGCTGACCAGGGCGATGGCGGCGAGCACCAGGATCGTCACCGCCCAGGACCCGAACCAGCCGATGTGGTCCGCCATGACGACCGGATCCAGCGCGGGCAGGTCCTTCCACAGGTCGAACTGCCAGGCGGCGAGGGTCGCTCCGGCGATGAAGCCGCCCAGCGTGAGCACGATCGAGGTCTGGCCCGAGCCGACCGCGAAGAGGGTGCCGGAGGCGCAGGCCCCACCGAGCTGCATGCCGACGGCGAAGACGAACGAGCCGATCAGCAGCCCGAGCCCCAGCGGTCCGGCCGAGGGCGCCGGCACGGATCCGAACAGTCCGGTCCCGGTGCCGATGAGCAGGGCGAACAGCGTGGCCGTGGTGCCGAGCAGCAGGGCGTGGGCGCGCAGTCCGGTGCCGTTGCCGACGGCCACCAGCTGCCGCCAGGCGGAGGTGAAGCCGAAGCGGGAGTGGAAGAGAGCGACGCCGAGCCCGAGGCCGAGCAACAGCAGAACGCCGGCCTTGGCCCCATGGGCGGACCATACGTACGCGGTCAGCGCGGCGGCGAGCAGCCCGGATACGGCGAGCGGCCCCCGGCGCACCGGTGGCGCGGCGGGTGCGTCCGGCCGGGGGACGGAGGTGGGTGAGGGGGACAGCAGTGCGGAGGTCTTCGCTGCCCCGGCGGGCGTGGCGGTGGTCACGTGCGGACTCCGGAGACGTTCGAGGGGATGTCACTGGGCGGAAGGGCCCGGCCGGGCGGCGCGGCGCTACGGCGGGCGGCGCGCGGTGGGGAAACCGGCCGGTTCCGGCTCAGCGGCGACAGAGGCCGTCGTCGACGCACCACGCCGAGCTCGCGAACAGCGCGAGACAGAGCAGATGGGCGGGTGCGGACATGCACCCCAGGATATGGTCCGGATTTCAAAAACCGGACCCCGGTCTCACCATGTGATCTGTGGGGTCAGCCACAGGCCGAACCCGAGGGCGTTCCCCGGGCGCCCGGGGCGTCTCAGCGCGGCCGCAGGCCGTTGAGCAGGGTGTTCACGGTGCCGGTCACGAGCTCGTCGAGCGGGCGGTCCCCGTGCACTCCGGTGGCCACGAGCACGGTGAGTCCCCGCAGGAGCGCCAGCAGGGTCATGTCGACCCGGCCGGTGGTGTCGGGGTCGATGTCGCCGCGCGCCCGCGCCTCGGCCAGGAGGCGCAGCGGCGCGGCGAACGCCCTGTCGTTGGCCGCCGTGAGGCGCTCGTCGCGCGGGACGTCCTTGGGGTGGTGCATCAGGCCCAGCAGCGCGCGGTTCTCGACACCGAACTCGACATAGGCCCGCGCGAAGAGCGCCAGCCCTTCGGCGATGCCGCCCCCGGCTCCCGCCAGGGCCGCGTCCAGCCTGCGGCCCAGGCGTTCGTAGCCCTCTTCGGCGAGGGCGTCCAACAGGGCCTGCTTATCCGCGAAATGGCGGCGGGGCGCGGCATTGCTGACCCCCGCCTCGCGGGCGAGCTCCCGGAGGGAGAGGCCGTCGACGCCGCGTTCGGCCAGGGTGCGCTCGGCCTGCCGCAGCAGGGCGTTGCGCAGATCTCCGTGGTGGTAGGGGCGTGGCTGGGCCATGGGGGCACCCTATCCGAATGTATCCATTGACAACAATGTTGCCGTTGAATACTTTCGCCGTCATGACCAGCTCACTCGGCGCCGCCCCCTGGGCGGCGGAGAACCTCCCGGCACAGACCGGACGTACGGTGATCATCACGGGGGCGGGTGGCGGGATCGGCCTCGAAACCGCCCGTGCGCTCGCCGGCGCGGGAGCGCATGTCGTGATGGCCGTGCGCGACGTCCCCCGGGCGCGGCGGGCCGCCGCGGACCTGCCCGGCAGCACCGAACTGCTGCCCCTGGACCTCGCCGACCTCGCGTCCGTACGGCGCTTCGCGGCCTCCTTCGACCGCCCCGCCGACATCCTGATCAACAACGCCGGGGTGGCCAACGTCCCGCGGGACAGGACGGCGGACGGCTTCGAGACCCACTTCGGCACCAATCACCTGGGGCATTTCGCCCTGACCAACCTGCTGCTCCCGCGGATCACCGACCGCGTGGTCACCATCTCCTCCAACGCCCACCGGCACGCCACGCTCGACCTCTCCGACCCCGGCTGGGAGCGGCGCCGCTATCGCGCCTCGGCCGCTTACGGCCAGTCGAAGCTGGCCAATCTGCTCTTCACCCTGGAGCTGCAACGGCGGCTGACGCGGGCCGGCTCCGCCGTGCGCGCCCTCGCCGCCCACCCCGGCGCCGCGCGGACGGGGCTGAACCGGCACCTCGGTCCGGTGATGAGCCTCGTCGCGACGGCCGCCGGGCGGCTGATGATGCAGAGCGAGGCCGCGGGATGCCTGCCGACGCTGTTCGCCGCCACACAGGACCTGGCGGGAGCGAGCTATGTCGGCCCCGGCGGACGGGGCGAACGGCGTGGCCGTCCCACGCTCGTGGGGCGCGGCGCCGCCGCTCGGGACGAGGTGCTGGCGGCCGGGCTGTGGGAGCTGTCCGAACGGCTCACGGACACCGCCTTTCCCCTCGGCTGACCCGGGGCGCGTTCGCCGGTGGGGGCGCCGCCGTCAGCCGTCGTCGCCCCGCTGGGTGTTGTCGTTGTCGCTGTCCGCGAAGCCGACGTACATCGAGTGGTGCAGCTCCGCCACATGGTCCCGGAGCAGACCGGCCGCCAGGGTGGCGTCACGCACGCCGAGCGCGGCCCTGATGGCCTTGTGCTGTTCGTTGCTGCCGCGGAGGTAGTCCAGCGGATACGGCAGGAAGTACGCGTACAGCTCTCCGGTGACCCGCTCGTACATCGCCAGGGCGGAAGGCAGTCCGGCGGCCTCGGCGAGGGCCAGATGGAACCGCTGGTCACCGGCGTGGAACTCGGCCCAGCTCCCGGCGGCGTCCATCTCCCGGACGCACTGGTCGAGCCGGTCGAGCCCCGGCCGATCGAGCCGCTCGGCGGCCAGATGTGCGAAACCGGCCTCCAGCACGATGCGCTCGTCGATCAGCCGGTGCACCCGCTCGCTGTCCTCCCGGTACGCGGCGACCTGCGCCACGGTGCGGCGCCGGGGCCGCTCCGCGATGAACGTGCCGCCCGTGCGCCCCGGGCGCCGTTGGACGACACCCTCGTCCTCCAGGGTCCGCAGGGCCCGGCGGACGGTGATCTCGCCGACCCCGAGCGCAGCCGCCGTGGCCTGGACATTGGGCAGCCGCTCACCGGGCGCCAGCAGGCCCAGGTCGACGGCCAGCGAGATCCGGGCCCGGACGGTGTCGACGGCGCTGGTGCGCCGGATCGCGGCGAGGGCGCTGCTGGTCAGGGCGCTCGGTGCGCCGGACGGTTCCTGGATCGCCATTCCCTCAGGGTAGGCACCCGGCCTCGCGGGCTCCCGACGGCCTCGGCGCACGGCCTCGGGACGGGGGCCGCCGCTTTGCGGAACCGTAACCTCCGGGGGTTTACCTGATCAAAGTGAGCATGTTTGTATGGCTCGCATTCACCCCTGGACGCCCACTCCGAAGGCACCGATGAAGATCTCCGGACTACAGACGGCGGGCACGCCCGGCGATGTCGACGCCAACCTCCACGAGCTGGACGCGGCGTGCCGCCGGGCCCGTGCCGAGGGTGCCGAACTCCTGGTCACCACCGAGCTGTTCGTCACCGGCTACGACATCGGGGACACCGTCCGGGACCTGGCCCGCACCGACCTGCTGACCCCGGCCCGGCAGATGGCCGCCGCACATGGCATCGCGCTCGTCCTCGGAGCACCCGAGCACGACTCCGGCGCCTACTACAACAGCGCCTTCTTCATCGACCCGGCCGGAACGGTGCTCGGCCGCCACCGCAAGAACCACCTCTTCGGCGAACTCGACCGCAGGTACTTCACACCGGGCGACAGAACCGCTCCCGTCATCGACTACGGGGGCGTCCGGATCGCCATGCTGATCTGCTACGACGTGGAGTTCCCCGAGAACGTACGGGCCGCCGCCCTGGCCGGCGCGGACCTCGTCGCGGTCCCGACCGCCCAGATGCGACCGTACGAGTTCATCGCCGAGCACCTGCTGAGGGTGCGCGCCTGGGAAAACCAGATCTACATCGCCTACGTCAACCATGACGGCGACGAGGGTTCACAGCGCTACGTCGGCCGCAGCTCCATCGTGAGCCCGTCGGCGACCGTGCTGGACAGCGTCGAACACGGCAACCGGCTGCTCTTCGCGACCGTGGACCCATACACGGTCCGGGAAGCACGCAAGGCCAATCCGTATCTGGCCGACCTCCGGCCAGACCTCTTCACCCCGTCCGCCCGCGCCACCAAGGACCCGTCATGCTGACCGACCCCGATGTGCAGTCATCCACGCCGCGACCGACGCAGACGAACCTCTCGGGGCGGCTCGGCACCGGTGCCATCGTCTTCATGGTGATCGCCGCCGCCGCGCCCCTGACGGTGGTCGGCGGCAACGTACCGCTCGCCATCGCCGGCGGCCCCGGCGCCGGAGCCCCCGTGGGCTTCGCCCTCGCCTCCCTGATCCTGCTGGTGTTCGCGGTCGGCTTCGTCACCATGACACCCCACGTGCCGCAGGCCGGCGCCTTCTACGCCTACGCCACCCGTGGCCTGGGGGACCGTGTCGGAGTGGGCACGGCCGCGGTCGCGCTCGTCGCGTACACGGCGGTCCAGGTCGGCGTCTACGGCTATCTGGGATGGGCCGTGAACGATGTCCTCCACTCGTTCGGCGGGCCGACCCTGCCCTGGTGGGTGTGGGCGCTCGCGGCACTGGCCATCGTGGCCTTCCTCGGTTACCGCCATATAGACCTCAGCTCCAAGGTCCTCGGGGTCGCGCTCGTCCTGGAGATCGCGGTGGTGCTCGTCCTGGACGCGGGGATCTTCGGCCGGGGCGGCGCCCACGGGGTCGACGTCGAGTCGTTCACCCCGCATACGGCGTTCTCCGGCCCGCTGGGCGTGGCCGTGCTGTTCGCGATCACCGGATTCATCGGCTTCGAGGCCACCGCCGTTTTCCGCGACGAGGCCCGCGACCCGGAGCGGACCATCCCGCGGGCCACGTACCTCGCCGTCCTGATCATCGGCACCTTCTACACGCTGTCCTGCTGGGCGCTGGTCCTGGCGGCGGGCACCGAGGACGCCACGGCCGTGGCCCAGAAGACCCTGGACGGCCAGGGCAACATGCTCATGGACACCGCCCAGACCTACGTCGGCACCGCGCTGCGGGACGTCATGCAGGTCCTGCTGCTCAGCAGCCTCTTCGCCTGTGTGCTCTCCTTCCACAACGTCATCGCCCGCTACACCTTCACCCTCGCCCGCAAGGACCTCCTCCCGGCCCGGCTGGGCGCGGTCCATCCGCGCCACCACTCGCCGTCCGTCTCCTCCATCGTCCAGACCGTCACCGCGCTGGTCCTGGTCGTCGCCTGCGCCGCCATCGGACTGGATCCGCTGGTGGGCGTCTTCGGCTCGATGGCGGGGGTGGCGACGGTCGGCATGATCGTGCTCATGCTCATCACCTCCGTCGCCGTGGTCACCTTCTTCGCGCGCAACGCCGAGCTCTCCTCGGGCAGGCGCTGGCAGACCCGGATCGCGCCGCTGCTGGCCGTGGCCGGACTGCTCACCGCGATGTGGCTGGTGTTCTCCAACTTCACCCTCGTCACCGGCGGTGGTGTGGGCGTGAGCACCGTCCTCGCCGTCATTCCCTTCCTCGCCTTCATCGCCGGCCTGGTCCGAGGGCCCGGCACCGCACGCGGGCGGATGTGAGACGCCGCGCCCCGCTCGGCCGCCACGACAGCCGAGCGGGCGTCAGAGCGCGGTCCGCTCCACGGGGATCCACAGCTCCGCGTCCGCCCGCGCCGCGTCCTGGGACAGCCGGGTGCGCAGGATTTCCGGACCCGGCCTGCTCTGGTACGGGTTGGACGGGAACCACTGGGTGAAGACGTCCCGCCACAGATACTGGAGCGCCCGCGGGAACGGCCCGGAGTTCTCGAAGACGGCCCAGGCCCCCGCCGGAACGGCGAGCCCGTCCAAGCCCTCCGGAGCGGCGGCCCCGGTCACCACCCCGTGGTAGTAGTCCAGTTCGGTGCCCTCGGCCCGGCTCGGGTCGAGGTTGTCGCTCACCCCCAGGATCCCCTCCGGCTCCTGATCCGACAGGGCGGCGATACGCCGCATCGTCTCCTCGTCGATGCTCCGGATGAACTCCGCGATCCGCGGATTCACCCCCTCATGGACGAGCGGGACACGGACCTTCTTGCCCACCACATGGAATCGCTCCTTCTCCACGACCCGGTATCGCATGCTGCTGCTCCCTTCGACAACGAGGCGGAAGGACATCCGCGGCTGGGAGTTCACGGCGGCACCCGCTCGCCGGGCCTCGCCCGGACCCACACCGTGCATGGCCCGGAACGCACGCGCGAACGCCTCTCCCGAGCCATAGCCGTAGCGCACCGCGATCTCCAGGAGCGTCCGCTCCCCGGCGAGCACCTCGGCCCCCGCGACGGTGAGCCGTCTGCGCCGGATGTACTCCGACAGCGAGATCCCCGCCAGCGCGGAGAACAGCCGGCGGAAGTGGTACTCCGATGTCACCGCGATCCGCGCCAAGTCGGCCACCTCGATCCGCTGATCGAGCCGCGACTCGATGTGGTCCAGGGCCTCGTTCAGCCGCTCCAGCACCTCGGTCTCCTTCTTTGACACCCCTCACGTTAGGAAGTGGGCACCCTGCCGGACCCGACATCCTGTGCCCGCTCCGGTCGGGTGGGCCCAGGGCGCCGAGGGCCGTCCCCGCCGCCGCTTTCCCCGGGCTCGGCCGCGGGTTCATCTGTACGCCCGTTCGGTCACCGTTCCATCACAACGCATTCACGCCACTCCCACCCCGCCGCCCCCGCGCCGCATGATGCACCCCACCACACGCACCTGGGAGAGACATGCGCACCCGCACCGTCGAAGCCGCGGCAGTCATCGCCATCAGCCTGCTCCTGACCGGCTGTTCCACCGGCGGCGACGGGCGTGGGAAGAGCACCCCGAGCGCCACCCCGGGCGCCGCCGAGAAGGCCGAGACCACCCGGCGCTGTGTCGATGCCATCGCCGACCGGGCGGCCGCCCACAAGGGCGGAGCGGTGCGCTCCCACCCCGTCCCCGAACCGTGCGCCCGGCTGTCGGACGCCGACTATCTGGACGCCTATATGGAAGGTCTCGAGCAGGCGCACCGCGCCGCGCGGAAGACACCTCAGAGCGAATCGGCCAAGCCGTCCGACGACTCGGGGCGCTGACCCGAGGCCCGGTCCGCCGCCCGGTCCAGATGGTCGGCGCAGGAGACCCGTGCGCTCGACCGGGAGCCGTCCGGGCAGAGGACGTTCTCCCAACTCGTCGTCGAGATATCCGCATCCCGCAGCCGCGCACCGCGGAGATCGGAGTCGGACACCGTGGCTCCGCCCAGATCGGCGCCGCTCAGATCCGCTCCGTTGAGGCCGACATGGGTGAGGGACGCCGCCCGCAGATACACGCCGTCCAGCCGTGCGCCCTCGAAACTGACATCGGTGAGCAGACCCCTGCCGAGCCTGGCGCCGCTCAGATCGGCGCCGCGCAGATCGACCTGCGAGAGGGTGGCGGAGGTGAGGTCCGCCCGCCGGAGGTCGGCGCCCCGCAGATCGACGTTCTCCAGCGACACCGCGGCCAGCCGTGCCGCGTAGAGATTGCCGCGCCGCAGATTGGCCTCGGACACCAGTCCGGTCAGGGTGGACCGTTCGAGATTCACGCACCGCAGCTTCTTCTGCCACAGGTCGCCACCGGCCACGGTGCGGCTGGAGAGATCCTTGCCCGTACGGCCGGAACAGCTCCGGCCGTGGTCGTCGTCCTCCCCGCACCCGGCGAGCAGGGCCGAGGACAGGGCGGCCACGATGAGGCAGGAGAGCGAGCGGGGCCACCGCGTGGTCATGGGCCGACCCATCACGGTGTCAGACGCCGATCAGATCCACCAGATCGTCGGCGTGCTCCTCCTCTTCCTCCAGGATCGACTCCATCAGCCGGCGGGTGGTCGGGTCGTGTTCGCCCAGCCAGCGGATGATCTCCTGATAGCTGGCGATCACGATGCGCTCGGCGAGCAGATTGTGCTCCAGCATCGCCTTCAGGTCGTTGTCGGGCGGTGCGGTGTAGTCGGTCTGGGCGCGCTGGGTGAGCGAGGAGGGGTCGAAGTCGGGGTCGCCGCCGAGCTGGGAGACGCGTTCGGCGGCGCGCAGCGCGTGCTGCATCTCCTCCTTGGCGTGCTCGGTGAACTCCGAGGACACCTGGGCGCGGTCGATCCCGCTGGCCGAGATGGCGTGGCGGGTGTAGCGAAGCCAGCACACCACCTCGGTCGCGATGACGTCGTTGAGGATGCCGATGACCCGGTCCTTGTCCAGTCCGTAGGTGTCCGTGACCGGTCCGGCCGCCATCTTCTGCCGGGCCTCTTCACGGATCTTGGTCACGTCCAGCACGAAGTTGTCGCTCATCGGTGCCCTCTCTGCTCTCCTCGGGTTGGGCGAGTGTTCCCCGCCGGGCCCGGAGGGGCTCGGGCCGAGCGGGAAGATGACTGGATCGCCGCACGGCGCCAGCCGAACGGCGGTATCGGCCGGTGGCGCCGCGTCGGACGTGGCCGGTGGATATGAGGTCCAGGTGCCCGTCTGCGACGTCGCCCGCCCATGAGTTCGGCGCCGGCCAGGAACCGCCCTGGCCGGCGCCGATCACTCCACTACAAGGTCAGCCCGCGTGGCCGGGCTCCGCCACCTTCGTCCCCGCCGACAGCACCCGGTCCGGGCGGATCGGCAGGTTGCGGTGGCGGACGCCGGTGGCGTGCCACACCGCGTTGGCGACCGCCGCCGCGGCCCCCACGATGCCGATCTCGCCGACGCCCTTGATGCCGACCGGGTCGTCCGGGTCCGGGTCGTCCACCCAGTCCGCCTCGATCAGCGGCACATCGGCGTTGGCGGCGAAGTGATAGCCCGCGAGGTCGGGGCTGACGAGGCCGCCCGAGGCCCGGTCCCGGATCGCCTCCTCGTGCAGGGCCATGGAGATGCCCCAGGTCATCCCGCCGATGAGCTGGCTGCGCGCGGTCAGCGGGTTGACGATCCGGCCCGCCGCGAAGATCCCGAGCATCCGCCGTACACGGACCTCCCCGCTGGTGATGTCCACGGCCACCTCGGCGAACTGCGCGCCGAAGGAGTGCCGTTCCTTCTGCGCCAGGGCGCCGATCGCCTCGGTGGTGTCGGACCGCGCGGTGATGCCCTCGGGCGGGATGTCGCCGCCCAGGGCCAGCCGCCCGCGCAGTTCGTCCACCGCGATCGCCACCGCCCACGCCCAGGAGCGGGTGCCCATCGAACCACCGGCGAGCATCGCCGGACCGAGGTCGCTGTCCGCGATGACCACCCGGACGCGCTCCGGATCCACCTTCAGCCCGTCCGCGGCGACGAGGGTGATGGCGGTCCGGGCGCCCGTGCCGATGTCCGCCGCGTTGATGCGCACGGTGAAGGTGCCGTCCGCCTCCGCCGTCACCGCCGACGTGGACGGTCCGGCGCCGGAGTGGAAGCTGGCCGCCGCCATACCGGTCCCGAGCAGCCACCGCCCCTCGCGGCGCACCCCCGGACGGGGATCCCGGTCCGCCCAGCCGAACCTGCGGGAGCCCTCCTCGTAGCAGGCGACCAGATTGCGGCTGCTGAACGGCAGGCCCGAGACGGGGCCCCGGTCGGGCTCGTTGCGGATCCGCAGCGCGATCGGGTCGATACCGGTCTTCTCGGCGAGTTCGTCGAACGCGCTCTCCAGCGCGAACGAGCCCGGTGCCTCGCCGGGTGCCCGCATGAAGGTCGGCGTCGGCACATCGAGCCGTACGACGCGGTCGCTGGTGTGGTGCGCCTCGGCGTCGTACATCACGCGCGCCACCGTGGCGCTCCGCTCGATGAACTCGTGGACGGTCGAGGTGACGCACTCGGACCGGTGGTCCAGCACCCGCAGCCGCCCCGACGCGTCGGCGCCGAGCCTGACCCGCTGTGCGGTGGGGCTGCGGTAGCCGATGGTCGAGAACATCTGGCGGCGGGTCATGACGACGCGGACCGGACGCTGGAGCATGGTGGCGGCCATGGCGGCGGCCACCTGGTGCGGGCGGACCGTCTTGGAGCCGAAGCCGCCGCCGACGTGTTCGGACCGCACCCGTACCGAGGCCGGGTCGAGGGAGAAGATCTGCGCGAGCTCGGCGGCCACCATCGTGCTGCCCTGGTTGGAGTCGAAGACCTCGAGCCGGCCGCCGTCCCAGTGGGCCGTCGCCGCATGCGGCTCCATGGGGTTGTGGTGCTCTTCCGGCGTGGTGTACTCGGCGTCCACGACGAACGTGGACGCGGCGAGCTCGGCCTCGACATCCCCCTTCGTCGCCTCCGCGGGCCCGAAGGGCGAGTCCGCGGGGGTGTACATATCGGGGTGTCCGCCGAAGAACGCGCTGTCGTGCTGCTCCTGGTCGTACCGGACCACCAGGGCTTCCGCCGCCTCCCTGGCCTGCTCGGGCCGCTCGGCGACGACCAGCGCCACCGGCCAGCCCATGAAGGGGACACGGTCGTTCTGGAAGACCCCGAGGATCGGGTCGGGCGGCCCGATCATGCCCATGTAGTCCAGGTTGACCCGCGGGGCGTTCTCATGGTGGAGGACCGCGAGGACACCGGGCATGGCGAGGACCGCTTCGGTCTCCACCGAGCCGATACGGCCACGGGCGACGGTGGACAGCACCATCCAGCCGTGGGCGAGGTCGGGCAGGGGGATGTCGCCCGCGTAGCGGGCCGCTCCGGTGACCTTCTCCCGGCCCTCCACGCGGGTGCGCGCGGTGCCGAAGGCCCCCGTCCTCGTGGTGGCTCCGGTCGTCGTGGTCATCGGGCGGCCTCCTCGGCGAGTTCGGTCAGCTGGGCCACGACGAGGTTGCGCATCAGCGGCACCTTGTATCCGTTGTGGGGCAGGGTCTCGGCGGCGGCCAGTTCCGCGTCCGCGGCGGCGGCGAACGCCTCGGCGGTCGCCGGGCCCCCGGTCAGTGCCCGCTCGGCCGCCAGGGCCCGCCACGGCCGGGAGGCGACCGCCCCGAAGGCGAGGCGGACATCCTGGACGACCCCGTCCCGGACGTCGAGGGCGGCGGCGATCGAGCCGATCGCGAAGGCGTAGGAGGCGCGCTCGCGGACCTTCCGGTACCGGGAGTGGGCGGCGACCGGGGCCGGGGGCAGGCTGACCCCGGTGATCAGCGCTCCGGACGGCAGCGCGGTCTCCAGATGCGGGGTGTCGCCCACGGGCAGGTAGAAGTCCGCGAGCGGCAACTCGCCCGGCCCGTCGGCGGTTTCGTAATGTACGACGGCGTCGAAGGCGGCGAGCGCGACCCCCATGTCCGAGGGGTTGGTGGCCACACAGTGCTCGGAGGCGCCGAAGATCGCGTGGTTGTG
This sequence comes from Streptomyces malaysiensis subsp. malaysiensis, assembly GCF_040653035.1. NCBI lineage: Bacteria > Bacillati > Actinomycetota > Actinomycetes > Kitasatosporales > Streptomycetaceae > Streptomyces > Streptomyces malaysiensis. Next base: position 93,669 of record NZ_JBEZNG010000007.1, on the reverse strand, counting down.
GTGCTCACCCTCGATGGCCGGGCAGCCGCTGCCGGGCAGGCGCTTGTTGCAGGGCCCCGCCACATCGGCGAAGTAGCCGCAGCGGGTGCGCTGGAGGAGATTCCCGCCGACGGTGGCCATGTTCCGCAGCTGTCCGGAGGCACCGGCCAGGACGGCCTGGGTGAGGGCCGGGTAGCGGCGGCGTACCTCGGGGTGGGCGGCCAGATCGCTGTTGGTGACGGTGGCCCCGATGCGCAGGCCCCCGTCCGGTGTCACCTCGATGCGGTCCAGGGGGAGCTCGCGTACGTCGACGAGCCGTCCCGGCCGCTCGACGCCGGTCTTCATCAGATCGACCAGATTGGTGCCGCCGCCGAGGAAACGCGCGTCGGGATCGGCGCCGAGGACGGCGACCGCCTCGGAGACTTCGAGGACGCGCTGGTAGCCGAACTCCTTCATGCCACGGCCTCCTCGGCTCCGCTCGTGCGCACCTCGGCCGCTCGCGCGACCGCCTGCACGATCGACACATAGGCGCCGCAGCGGCACAGGTTGCCGCTCATCCGCTCCCGGATCTCATCGGGGCTGAGGGGCGGGGGTCCCGCTTCGGGGCTGACATCGGCGGTGACGGCGCTCGGCCAGCCCGCCTCGTGCTCCTCGAGCACGGCGAGGGCGGAGCAGATCTGCCCCGGGGTGCAGTAGCCGCACTGGTAGCCGTCGAGGTCGAGGAACGCCTGCTGCACCGGATGCAGCTGATCGCCTTCGGCCACGCCCTCGATCGTGGTGATCTCGCGGCCCTCGGCGGCCACCGCGAGCTGGAGACAGGAGACGGTCCGGCGGCCGTCGAGCAGCACCGTACAGGCCCCGCACTGGCCCTGGTCGCAGCCCTTCTTGGTCCCGGTGAGGTCGAGATGCTCACGCAGGGCGTCGAGCAGGGTGGTGCGGTGGTCGACGGGCAGCGTGTATTTCTCGCCGTTGATGTTCAGCGTGATGACGCTGGACGTCGATGGGGCCATGATCAGCCTTCTTTCGCGGGTGTGGTGCGCGTTGAAGTCGTCCGATGGAGGGGCCGGGGCCCATATGGGGGTCCCGGAAGTGTGTGATGCGTGACAATGCCGGTCAGCGCTCGGTTTCGGCCATCCACACAGGCCGTTTCTGCCGGTAAGGTAAGCCTATGCGGACAGCTGTCCGCTGTGCATGAAAACTTAGCGGACAGCTGTCCGGTGGGCAAGGCGGGCGCTATGCGATGTCCGGAAGGAGGACGAGTGCGGGCAGACAGGGACGCACGTCTGCGCTCGGACGCGCAAGCGAACCGTGAGCGCATCCTGGAAGTGGCGCTGGCGGAGCTGACGCGCTCGGCGGATGTCCCGCTGAGCGCCATCGCCAAGAAGGCGGGCGTCGGGCAGGGGACGCTGTACCGCAACTTCCCCAGCCGCGAGGCCCTCGTGCTGGAGATCTACCGCCATGAGATGCGGCAGGTCGCGGACACCGCGGTCGAGCTGCTCCGTACTCGCGCGCCGGACCAGGCGCTGCGGGAGTGGATGGGCCACCTCGCCCGGTTCGCCATGGCCAAGGCGGGTCTGGCCGACGCGCTGCACAAGGCCATGAGCGCATCCTGCGGCCAGGAGAAGCCGGGGCACGGCCAGATGACCGAGGTCGTGTCGCTCCTGCTGCGGGCCAACGAGGAGGTCGGCACCATCCGCCCCGGCGTCACCACCGACGACTTCCTGCTCGCCATCGCCGGCCTGTGGCAGATCGGCCTCGCCGACGACCGGCAGGCGCGGGCGAAACGGCTTCTGGACCTGGTCATGGACGGGCTGCGCGTCGGCGCGCCCGGTGCGGCAGGGCCGGGGACGACGGCCGATCCGGCGGACTGAGCCCGGCCCGAGGCCGCCGACCGGCGGGGGCACGCCCAAGACCGTGCCCCCGCCGGAATGTGTGCATCAGCCCCGGACCGGAAGCGCGGTGCGGGGCCGGGGCGGGAAACCGGCGGCGCGGTAGCACGCGTCGATCAGAGACATGGTGGTCAGCGCGTCCTCCGCGTCCAGCGGAAGCGGTGTGCCGTGCCGCAGATGAGTGGCGTACGCCTCCAGCTGGTACGTGTACGAGGAGCGCTTGCCCAGCTCCTCGGTCCGCTCACCCGCGGGCGTGCGCACCAGGACGCGGTCGTCCAGATGCGGCTGGACGAAGTTCACGGCCGTGGCCTCGCCCCGCGAGCCGACCACCCGGAAGCTCATGCGCCAGTCGCCGTGTGCCATATGGCAGCGGGCCGATCCGGTGGCACCGCCGGGGAAGGCCAGCTCCGCGTCCAGCCACTCGTCCACGTCCGGTGCGCCGTCCCGGGCGCCGCCCCGGGCCGTGACCAGGCGCGGCGGACCACCGGCCCAGGGGGCGAGGGTGCGCTGGGCGTGCAGGCTGTAGCAGCCCAGGTCCATGAGGGCGCCCCCGGCCAGCGGGAGGGACCAGCGCGGATCGGACCCGGGCGGGGCGGGCATGGCGACCGTCGTCTCGACATGCCGGAGCTCTCCGAGCTCCCCGGAGCCGAGCAGTTCGTGGAGGCGGCGGGTGACGGGGTGGAAGAGGTAGTGGAAGCCCTCCATGAAGACGGTGCCCGCCTCGGCGGCGGCGTCGCGCACCTCGGTGGCCTCCTCGGCGTCGCTCGCCGAGGGCTTCTCGGTCAGTACGTGCTTGCCCGCGGCGAGGGCGGCGAGGTTCCACGGGCCGTGCAGGCCGTTGGCCAGTGGGTTGTAGACGACCTCCACCTCGGGGTCGTCGATCACATCGGCGTAGGAGTCCAGGACCCGCTCGACGCCGTGCTCGGCGGCGAAGGCTTCGGCCCGGCCGCGGGAGCGCGCGGCCACCGCGACGAGGCGGTGGCCGCACACCCGGGCGGGGCCGACGATGGAGAGCCCGGCGATCCGGGCGGCGCCCAGGATCCCGATGCGCAGCGGCTCGGCTGTCGTCATGCCTTCCGTACCTCTTCCATGTTCACGGGGCGGTGTTCACGCAGCGACAGGGTGCATGCCTCGGCGATCCAGCCCGCCTCGACCGCGTCGGCGACGGTGCAGGGGGAGGGCCGCAGACCGGCCGTGACCTCGGTGAAGGCGGTGAGCTCGGCCCGGTAGGCGGTGGCGAAGCGGTCCATGAAGAAGTGGTGCGGCGCGGCCCCCGGGAAGGTGGCGCCGGGTTCGACGGAACGCAGCGGCAGCCTGTCCTCCAGGCCCGCGGCGACGCTGTCCGCCATGCCGTGGAGCTCCAGGCGGGCATCGTAACCACGGGCGTTGTGCCGGGTGTTGGAGACCACGGCGAGGGTGCCGTCGTCGAGGGTGAGGAGGGCGGAGGCGGTGTCGACGTCCCCGGCGGCCGCGATGTACTCGGCGCCGCGGTTGGCACCCGTCGCGTAGACCTCGGTGACCTCGCGGCCGGTGATCCAGCGGACGACGTCGAAGTCGTGCACGGAGCAGTCGCGGAAGATGCCGCCGGAGACGGCCACGTAGGCGGCCGGGGGCGGCTCGGGGTCCAAGGTGGTGGACCGCACGGTGTGCAGCGGCCCGAGCTCACCGCTGACCACCGCCTTCCGCGCTGCCACGTACCCGGGGTCGAAGCGCCGGTTGTAGCCGATCTGGACCTCCACCCCACTGTCCTGGACCGCGCGGAGGACGTCGAGGCTCTCCTCGATCGTGCGCGCCACCGGCTTCTCGCAGAAGACCGGCACACCCGCCCGCACGGCGGCGAGGACGAGGCCGGGGTGGGCGTCGGTCGCCGCGGCGATCACGATGCCGTCCACACCCGCGGCGAGCACGGCCTCCGGCGATTCGACCGCGCGGGCGCCGAACCGCTCGGCGGCGGCGGTGGCGGCCGCGGCCACCGGGTCGGTGACCACGAGGGAGTCCACCGAGTCGAGTGTGGACAGGGTCTCGGCGTGGAAGGCGCCGATCCGGCCCAGGCCCATGATGCCGATGCGCATGGGGAGTTGTTCCCTTTCTGACGGTGTGGCTTTTGATGGTGCGGCTTCTGACGGTGCGGGGCGGCGGGTCAGCCGAGTCCGCCGAGGACGATCTGGTCCCAGTCGACGACCGAGCCGGTGACGACTCCGCTGCGGTCGGAGAGGAGAAGGACGGCGAAATCGGCGATCTCGTCGACCTGGCCGAGCTTGCCCATCGGCAGGGCGCGGGCGGCCTCCTCGCGCCAGTCGTCGCCGGCGCCGTGGAAGGCGCGCTGGACGGCGTCCTCGCCCTCGGTCCCGGTCCAGCCGATGTTGAGGCCGTTGACACGGACGCGGTCCCAGCGGTGGGCGTGGGCGGCGTTGCGGGTCAGGCCCGCGAGCCCGGCCTTCGCCGCGGAGTACGGCGCCAGGTGCGGATATCCGCCGTGTGCGCAGTTGGAGATGATGTTGACGATGGTACCCGGGGCCTTCCTGGCCACCATGTCGGCGACGGCGGCCTGCATGGCGAAGAACGGGGCGCGCAGGTTGATCGCGATATGCGCGTCGAAGAGCTCGGGCGTGGTGTCCAGCAGGGTGCCGCGCGAGGTGAGCCCGGCGGAGTTGACCAGGCAGTCGATCCTGCCGTGGGCCGCCACCACCCGCTCCACGCTGCCCCGTGCCTGCGCGGGATCGGCCAGATCGGCGCGGAGGAAGGAGGCCGTGGCCCCCTGGGCCGTGAGCTCCTCCGCCAGCGGCTCACCGACGCCGGGGCGACGTCCGGTGAAGGCCACCGTGGCCCCTTCGCGGACGGCGGCGCGGACGATACCGGCGCCGACCCCCTGGCTGCCGCCGTTGACCAGGACGATCTTGTCCTCCAGCAGTCCCATGAACGGTCCGCCCCCTTCAGCTCTGCCGGCGCTCGGCGCCGGACCGCAGCTCGGCGCGCAGGGCGTCCGGGGTCCGGTCCCGCTCCAGGGCACGCCGGACGAGGTCGGCCTGGGAGTCCGGGGCCAGGCCGTCCACGGGCGGGTCGAGGTCCAGGTTGGTGGGGAAGGGGTAGCCCTCGGCGCAGGCCGCGACCACGTTGTGCAGCCACTCCTCGGTGGCGCCTTCGGCCTTGCGCCGCCGCAGCACCGGGAAGACGGCGTTGACCACCGCCTCGCGGTCGACGGTCTCCATGGCGCGGCCGAACGCGGAGGAGATCTGCAACAGGTTCGCCATCCGCCGGATGTCCGCGGAGCGATTGTGCCCGGCGGCATGGAACAGCGCGGGGTTGAAGAAGACCGCGTCGCCCGCCTCCAGCGGCAGCTGGACGTGGTGCTCGGCGAAGTAGGCCATGAACTCCGGGCGGCGCCAGGCCAGATAGCCGGGTTCGTACGTCTGTGAGTACGGCAGATAGAGCGTCGGACCGGACTCGACGGGCATGTCGCAGTGGGCGACCGCGCCCTGCAAGGTCAGCGCGGGGGAGAGCCGGTGGACATGGGCGGGGTAGGTCGCGGCCCGCGCCTCGGAGAGGAAGCCGAGGTGATAGTCGCGGTGCACGCTCTGGGCCGCGCCACCCGGGTTGACCTGGTTGATCTGTGAGGTGATCTGATAGCCGGGGCCCAGCCAGGCGGTGGCGACCAGGGCGATGAGGTCATTGGCGTAGTAGTCGGCGAAGACCTCCGGTGCGGTGCGGGCCAGCTTCTCCAGCGCGTTCCAGACCCGGTCGTTGGCGCCGGGTTTGGCGAAGTGGTCACCCCGGGCGGAGCCCGCCGCCCGCTCCTCCTCGATCAGCGCCGTGAACGCCTCGGTGGCCCGGCCGAGGACCGTCGAGTCCGGAAAGGCACCCTTGAACACCACGATGCCGGGGCCGTCCAGCAGGGCGTGTACCAGCTCCGCCTGCGCCTCCCGGCGGCCGGGCCCGGTGGCGGCCCGGGCCCGCAGGCGCTCGCCGTCGTAGACGGGCACGTTCTGCTCCACGGCGTCGGCGCCGGGGTGGTCGCCGGGGTCGGTGGTCCGCTCGACCAGGGCGCGGAAGGTGTCGAGAGCGCAGTCGGCCGCACTGAGCCAGGTCTGGGACCTCGGGGCGACAACGGACATGATGTTTTTCGATCCTTCCCGTGGGCTGCGGCTTTCTGTCAGTGTTGTGATCGGCCGAGCATCGGGCAATCCTCAGCAACCCATCAAAAACCCCTCAGGGAGGCGTACCGATGGCCCATCCGTATCCGATCCGGGAGATCGCCCGGCAGGCGGGTCTGAGCGAGGCCACCGTCGACCGGGTGCTGAACGACCGCGGTGGTGTGCGCGAGAGCACCATCCGCGAGGTCCGCCAGGCGATCAAGGACCTGGACCGGCAGCGGACCCAGGTCCGCATCGGTGGCCGCACCTTCATGATCGACATCGTGATGCGGGCGCCGGAGCGCTTCTCCTCGGCGGTCCGCGCCGCCCTGGAGGCGGAGCTGCCCTCGCTGCGCCCGGCGGTGCTGCGGTCGCGCTTCCACTTCCGCGAGACCGGTCCGGTGGAGGAGCTGATCGCCACGCTGGACCGCGTCGCGGCCCGCGGCGGCTCCCAGGGGGTCGTGCTGAAGGCACCCGACGTCCCGGAGGTCGCGGCGGCCGTCGGCCGTCTGGCCGCCGCGGGCATACCGGTCGTGACCCTGGTGACCGATCTGCCCAGCAGCGCACGCCGGTCCTACGTCGGCATCGACAACCGCGCCGCGGGCGCCACCGCCGCGTACCTCATGGGCCAGTGGCTCGGTGACCGCCCCGGCAATGTGCTCACCACCATCAGCCGCGGCTTCTTCCGCGGTGAGGAGGAGCGCGAGATGGGATTCCGCAGCGCGCTGCGCAACGCGCACCCCGGGCGCACACTGGTCGAGGTCACCGACAGCGACGGCCTGGACGCCACCCAGCGCGACCTGGTGCTGCGGGCGCTGCGGCGCGATCCGGAGATCCGGGCGGTCTACTCGATGGGTGGCGGCAACACCGCGACGGTCCGGGCATTCGAGGAACTGGGCCGCGGCTACGAGGTGTTCATCGCCCACGACCTCGACCACGACAACACCCGGCTGCTGCGCGAGCGCCGGCTGTCCGCGGTGCTCCACCACGATCTGCGCCAGGACATGCGCCGCGCCTGCCAGATCATCATGCGGGCCCATGGCGCCCTCCCCGACGACGGCCCCTCCCTGCCTTCGCCGATCCAGGTCGTCACGCCGTACAACATGCCGCCCGACGCGCTCTGAGACGTCTGCCCGTGGCGTCCTCCGGCCCGCTTGGCGACTTTCCGTTGAACCCTGTCACTCGTGCCACTGGGAGCCGTTTCCGCACTCGCATAGCGTCGCGCCAAGGCCAGATGGACTGGCCGTAACCGCGTGTGAGGGAATATTTCATGCTCGCCCAGTTCGTCCTGTTCGACGGCTTCGACCTCCTCGATGTCGTCGCCCCCTACGAGGTGCTGCACGCCGGTGGCACGGCTTCCGGTGGCTCGGTGCGCGTGGAGCTGGTGTCCGCCGAGGGGCCGCGCGAGGTGGTGAGCGGGGTCGGCGGTGTGCCGCTGCGCGCCACGGCGGCCCTGGACCCCGCGAAGGCTGACCTGATCGTGGTCCCCGGTGCCGCCGGCCGTGCCGGAGAGCCCGGCGAGGTCCCCGATCACGACGCGGAGGCGGACGCGGGGGAGTGGCGGGAGCATGAATTCATCCCCGTCCTGCTGGGCCGCACCCTGAACACCGACCTGCCGGGGCTGCTGAAGACGGCCATGGAGCGCCCGGAGGCGACCGTGGCCACGGTGTGCGGCGGTTCGCTCGTCCTGGCCATGGCCGGTCTGCTGGAGGGCCGCTACGCCACCACCCACCACATGGGCCTGGACATGCTCGACGCCACCGGTGCCCATGTGGTCAGGGCCCGGGTCGTCGACGACGGCGACCTCATCACGGGCGCCGGTGTCACCTCCGGACTCGATCTGGCGCTGTATCTGCTGGAGCGCGAAGTGGGGCCGAAGATCGCCCACGCCGTCGAGGAGCTGTTCGCGTACGAGCGCCGGGGTACGCCCTGGAGCCACCGCGGGCCGTCGCCCGTCGCCCTGTGACCACAACGCCCCGGCACGACCCGTCCCATCCCACCGTGAGGAAGCACACCACCATGTCCGTCGCAGGCTCCGTCGAAGGCACCTGGGATCTGTCCATCTCCACACCGATCGGCCGGATCAAGGCCGTGATCGAACTCCATGACGAGGACGGCACCCTGACCGGTACGGCCCACGGTGCGGAAGAGGAGGTCCCGCTGGCCGATGTGGCGCTGGAGGGCGATCAGCTGACCTGGCGTCAGGCCATCACCAAACCGATGCGTCTGAACCTCGCGTTCACCATGACGGTCGAGGGCGAGACGATGACCGGCACCTCCAAGGCCGGGCGGCTGCCCTCCTCCAACGTCACCGGACAGCGCCGCGCCGTCCCGGTGGAGGCGGAGGGCTGAGCCGATACGCCGGAGGGCACCGGGGTTCCCCCACGTTCCCTCGGCCAGTGGCCCACCGCACGGCTCACCGGAACCGGCTCAGACGAATTGCTGGATCACCAGCACGGTCGCGCTCGCCACCGCCAGCACCATGGCGACGGCCCTGGTGCGCCGCATGTCCAGTCTGCTCGACAGCGGGCGGGCCAGCAGCACCCCGAGCGCCGCCGCCGGGGCCAGCAGGACGGTGTGCCACAGGCTGTATGTGTGCACCGCCCCCGTCGCCGCCAGGGTGGCCAGACTCATCACCGAACCGGCCAGGAAGAACGCGCTCATCGTGGCACGCAGCCGCGGTCCGCTCAGACGCTGCCAGACCATCGCCATCGGCGGCCCCCCGATGGAGGTCGCCGTGCCCATCAGCCCCGACACCAGGCCGGCCAGCAGCACCGACCGCCGTCTCGGCGCCGGTACGAAACCGCGCAGGCTCACCGCCACACCCACGAGGACGACCGCGGCCACCAGGAGGGCGAGGTGCCGGGCGGGGAGCACGGCGACCAGCGCCGCGCCGCCCACCGCGCCTGGCAGCCGGCCGACCAGCGCCCACCCCGCACCCCGCAGGTCCAGATGTCCGCCCTCCAGGACCAGCACCGTGGCCGTGACCCCGGTGGCGAGCAGCAGCACCACCACCGGGGTGAGCGACGGATCGAATATCGCGATCACCGGGGCGGCCAGCAGGCCGAGCCCGAAGCCGATGGAGACCTGGAGCAGCGCCCCGACCGCCACCGTGACGAAGAGCAGGGTGAACTCCGGCGGGCTCATGCTTCCATCGGCCCGGTGCCCAGCGGGAAGTGGCACAGGCCCTCATGCGGCTCCTGCCCGGTGTCCCCCGTGCCGTCGCGGACGACGACCGGGGGAGCGACTTCGGCGCACCGGGCCTCGCTCTTCCAGCAGCGGGTGCGGAACCGGCAGCCCGACGGGATGTCGTACGGGGACGGGATCTCCCCGCGCAGCTGGATCTCCTCGTCCCGCTCCCGCCCGGAGACGTCGAGTGTGGGCGCGGCGGACATCAGGGCGGCGGTGTAGGGATGCAGAGGGCGGTCGAAGACGTCCTCGGTGGGGCCGTGTTCGATGACCTTGCCCAGGTACATCACCGTCACCCGGTCGGAGACATGCCTGACCACGGACAGGTCATGGGAGATGAAGACATAGGAGACACCGAGCCGTTCCCGCAGCTCGGAGAGGACATTGAGCACTTGGGCCTGCACCGACAGATCCAGCGCCGACACCGGCTCGTCGCACACGATGAGGTCGGGGTCGAGCGCCAGCGCGCGGGCGATGCCGATGCGCTGCCGCTGCCCGCCGGAGAACTCGTTCGGGTAGCGGTGGGCGTCGCTCTCCCGCAGCCCGACGAGGGACAGCAGCTCACGGACCCGCCGCTCCCGCGCCGGTGCCGTGGGCACGATGTCGCGGTGGGTGCGCCACGGCTCGCCGATGAGGTCGGCCGCGGACATCCGGGCGTTGAGCGAGGCGAAGGGGTCCTGGAACACCATCTGCACCCGGCGCCGCCAGGCCGTCAGCTCCTTGCCCTTGAGGGTGAACGGATCGGCGCCGTCGAAGCGCACGGTGCCCGAGTCCGGCCGCTCAAGACCGAGCACCACTCTGGCCAGGGTGGACTTGCCACATCCGGACTCGCCCACCAGCCCGAGCGTCTCCCCGCGCTCGACCCGTACATCGACTCCGTCCAGCGCGGTCAGGCGCCGGCGGCCATGGCCGAACGACTTGGTCACACCGCGCACTTCGAGCAGTGGCGGGGGAGTGGCCGAGCCGCCGGCCCGCGGGTCGGCGGCGGTCGCGGTGAGGGGCGTCTCAGACACGGTCGAGCTCCTCGGAAAAGTGGCAGGCGGCCGAGCGTGCGGCCCCGACGGACAGCAGAGGAGGACGTTCCCCGGCGCAGCGCTGCCCGGCCAGCGGACATCTGGCCTGGAAGACACAGCCGGACGGGACCGCGCTCAGCTCGGGCGGGCTCCCCGGTACGGCGGGCAACGGGCGGCCCCTGACGGCGTGTTCGGGGACCGAGTCGAGCAACCCCTTGGTGTACGGGTGGCGGGGGCGCGAGAAGACCTCCGCCACCGGGCCGGTCTCCACCACATTGCCCGCGTACATGACCACGACATCGTCCGCGCGCTGGGCGACCACCGCCAGATCGTGGGTGATCAGCACGAGCGCCATGTCCCGTTCGGTCTGGAGGTCCCGCAGCAGCCGCATGATCTGCGCCTGCACGGTGACGTCGAGCGCGGTCGTGGGCTCGTCGGCGATCAGCACATCGGGGTCCAGCGCGACGGCCATCGCGATCAGCAGCCGCTGCCGCATACCGCCGGAGAACTGATGCGGATACGCACGGGCCCGCAACCGCGGCTCGGGGATGCCGACGCGGGTCATCAGCTCGACCGCCTTCTCCCGGGCATCGCGCCGCGACAGCCCGCGGTGGATGCGGAACGGCTCGGCGAGTTGTCTGCCGACCGGCTGTACCGGGTTGAGCGCGGTCAGCGCGTCCTGGAAGACGATCGACAGCACGGGGCCCGCGAGCTTTCTGCGGCCCGCTCGGCCCAGCCGCAGCACATCGGTACCGGCCACCTTCACGGATCCGCCGGTCACCTCGGCCGTCGGATCGAGCAGCCCGGCGATGGACAGCGCGGTCATCGACTTCCCGCAGCCGGACTCGCCCAGCAGCGCCAGGGTGCGCCCCTTGCGCACGCTGAAGCCGACGCCGTCCACGGCGCGTACGGTGCCCGAGGGGGTGCGCAGATCGACACGGAGCCCCTCGACCTCGAGTGCGGGACCGCCGGTCGCGGCGGGCGAGGGCAGGGTGGAGGACTTCACGCGATCATCTCCGAGGGGACGGCGGCCCGGTCGCCGCGCCGCTTCCTGGGCAGCGTCAGACGCCAGCGCTGGGCGGGGTCGGTGGCCAGGCGGACCCAGGCGGCGAGCACCGTGGCCGACACCGTGGTGAGCACGATCGCGACACCCGGCAGCACGGCGATCCACCAGGCCGTCTGAAGGTACTGGCGCCCTTGGGCCACCATCAGCCCCCAGCTCACATCGGGGGGCTGGATGCCGATGCCGAGGAAGCTCAGGCTGGACTCGGTCAGCATGACGAAACAGAAGTCGAGCGTGGCCACGGTCAGCAGCGTCGGCAGCGCGATCGGCAGAATGTGCCTGATGATGATGTTCCGGCTCGGGGTGCCGAAGGTCCGGGCCGCGTCGACGAACAGACGGCTCCTCAGCTCGGCCGACTCCGCGCGGGCGGTGCGCAGATAGACCGGGACGCGCGCGATGGCGAGGATCAGCACGATGTTCATCGCGCTGGGCGCGAAGACATAGAGCACCACCACCGCGATCAGCAGGGACGGGAAGCTGAGGATGACATCGGCGACACGCATCGCCACGTTCTCGCGCAGGCCCCCGTGGTATCCGGCCCACAGCCCCAGCGCCGAGCCGATCAGCAGCGAGCACAGCACCGCGGGCACCGCGACGGACAGTGTCGTCCCGGCGGCGTCCACCAGCCGGGCCAGCACGCTGCGCCCCAGCACATCGGTGCCGAGCAGCCCGTAGAAGCCGTGGTCGAGGGAGGGCGGGCGCAACGAGGCGCGGAGGTCCTGCCGTACGGCCCGGTCCCCGATGAGCAGCCGGCCGAACAGCGCCACGAGGAACACCACGGCGAGGATGACGGCCGCCACGGCCGCGGCCCGGTCCCGGCCGAGCAGCAGCCACCAGCGGGGCGGACGGGTGCGCGGCGGCGCGGCGGCCGCGCCGGACGGGCGGTCCGCGGAGTCGGCGGCGGGGTCGGGCATGGTGGCTCCTTCGCTCACGCCGGCACCGCCTGGCGCACTCGGGGGTCGATCAGGGCGTGGCAGACATCGACGAGGATGTTCAGCGCGAAGATGGTCACCGCCGTGAGCAGGACCGCGGCCTGCAACACCGCGAAGTCGCGCTGCAAAATCGAGTCGATCATGAGCTTGCCGATCCCGGGCCAGCCGAAGATCGTCTCCACGACCACCGCGCCGTTGACCAGACCGACGGTGAGATCCCCGGCCACGGTCAGCACGGGCGTGATGGAGTTGCGCAGGGCGTGCCCGAACACCACGCGCTTGGGGTCGGCTCCCTTGCTGCGCGCGACCTTGACGTAAGGCGCGGACAGCGCGCCGACCATGCTGCCGCGCACCACCTGCACCAGCACGCCGAACGGGCGGATCAGCAGGGTGGCGATGGGCAGCACCCAGATCTCCGGGCCGCCCAGGGTGCCGGAGGTCGGCAGCCAGCCCAGACCCACGCCGAAGACCAGCACACCCACGATGGCGAACCAGAAGTCGGGGATGCTGGCCGCGGTCATCGACAGCAGCCCCGCGACCCGGTCGATGCCCGAGTTGGGCCGGTAGGCGGCCAGGCTGCCGACCAGCAGGGCGCCGAGGATCGCCAGGAGCATGGTCATCCCGGCGAGTTGGAGCGTGACGGGGAACGCCTTGAGCACCATCGACCCGGCCGACTCCCCGGTGCGCAGCGATGTGCCGAAGTCGAGTTGGGCGGCGTTGGCGAGGTAGTCCCACAGCTGCGCCGGAATGGAGTCGTCGAAGCCGTGGGCGGCGGAGAATTCCGCGCGCTGCTGGGCAGTGGCGCTCAGCGGCAGGTAGAGGTCGACGGGGTTGCCGGTCAGCCGGGCCAGACAGAACACGCCCAGCACCACGAACACCAGCGGGATCGCACTGGAGACGATGCGCTTGCGCAGGAAGGACGTCATATCAGTGCCCCCGTGCCGTCGCGGGGCCGACCTCGGCCAGCCGCATCTCGTCCCCGGTGGCCGAGTCCGGCCGGTAGCGCACCTTCGGTGACAGCCCGAGCAGCCCGCGCATATGGGCCAGATAGGCGTACTGCACAACCGTCTTGTTCTGGTAGGAGAGCACTTCGGCGAACGCCTTCTGGCGGGCCTTGCCGGACAGCGCGTCCGCCGCGGCGATGCGCCGGTCGAGCTCCTTGGTGCCGAACGTGGACTGGGGGCCGTCGCTTTGCAGGTACTGACTCGTGGTGAAGGCCGCGTCCCCGGCCTGGTTGCCGTGCATGATCAGCAGCGCGATCGGCCCGACGCCACGGGGCAGCGGGCGCAGCTGGTACTGGAGATGGGTGGCGGTGTCCGCCATGCGTATCCGCACGTTCAGCCCCACCTTCGCCATCTCGTACTGAAGCGCCTCGGCCACTTCCGCGATCCCGGCGAACATGCCGTTGCGCGCCACGAGGGTGATCCGCCGGTGTACCGGGACGCCGTCGGCGGCCGCCTGCTTCACCAGCGCGCGGGCGGCGGCCACCTTGTACGGGGCGGGGGCGAGGTCGTCGTTGTGGCCCACCACACCGGGCGGGACGAGTTGTGCGGCGGGCTTGGCCAGTCCGCCGAGAAGAGCCTCGATGATGCCCTCGCGGTCGACGGCCAGGCCGATCGCCTTGCGCACCCGGATGTCGTTGAGCGGCGCCTCACGGCCGTCCAGCCGCAGGGCGGTGGTCTCGTTGTTGGGGTAGGCCACGGTGTTGCCCTGGTCGGCACTGATGTGGTCCAGCGCCGTCGCGATATCGGCCTCGCCCTTGTCGATCATCGCGGCCCGGACGCTGGCGTCGCTGCGCCAGACGTATCTGGCCCGGGGGTAGGCGGGCGCCTTCCCCCAGTAGTCGTCGTTGCGGGCGAGGGAGATGGAGACCCCGGTCTGCCATGCCTTGACGGCGTAGGGGCCGGTCCCGACCGGGATGCGCACCTTGGCCTCGGTGCTGGTGGTGTGCGGCACGATCTCGACGAAGCTCAGCCGCAGCGGGAGGATGGGGTCGGTCTTCTCAGTGGTGACGGTCAGCCGGGTGGGGCTGACGGCGCGCACATCGAGCTTCTCGTCGCCGAAGACATAGCCCTCCACGTTGCAGGCGAGATCGGAGTTGACGGCGCGGTCGATGGAGAAGGCGGCGTCCTTCGCCGTGAACGGCCGCCCGTTCTGGAAGTTCACACCGGAGCGGATGTCGAAGGTCCATGTCCTGGGCTTCGTCTGCCGCCAGCCGGTGGCCAGCAGCGGCTGGAGCCCGCCCGAGGTGGGGTCCCGTTCCACCAGCGGTTCGGTGATGTTGGAGCGGACCACGACACCGGTCGCGGTCAGCGATGACTCGCAGGGCTCCAGCGTCGGGGGTTCCTGGGTGAGGACCACACGCAGGGTGCGGCCGTCCGCACTGCCGGCATCACCCGCCGTGTCACTGTTCGCCACGGCGCACGCGCTGGTCAGCAGCATCGTGACCGAGGCCAGAAGGGCGAGAACGGTACGGGCCCGGCCCCGTTCGGGGCGCGGACTGGAGGGAGTGGAGGGTACGGAGGACTTCATCGTCGGCGTATCTCCGAGGGTGCTGGCGGGTTGCCGCCCGAGAACGACGGTCGACATATGGTCTTGTCTACACTTGCGTACCCGGTCTGCATTTGTGGACGCCGAAGCTAAACCTGAGGTGCCGGGGCGTCAAGAGATCTGACAACAGACGCAGATGGGGAGCGCCGCGGCCGGAACAGGCCGAGCATTGACAGCCTCGAGGATCACGTGCACAAATGAAAACAGCGGCTATATATGAGGACGGTAGACATGGTCAGGACGGCTGCCCCCGATGGTGACCGCGCGCTGCGCATCATGCTCAACCACCGGATCCTGAGCAGGTTCACGGAGCGGTTGCGGGCGCGGATCGAGGGGCCGCACGAGTGGCTGGACGCCTCGGACTGGGACGCGGCGCGGATCTCCGACGCCATCGCCTCCGTCGATGTGTACGTGGGCTCACGGCTCGCCGAGGACCATGCGCGGCGCGCCCGGCGGCTGCGCCTCGTACATGTCGTCGGCGCGGGCTACGACGGCATCCCCCTGGAGGCGCTGGGGCCGGATGTGATCGTGGCCAACACCCATCACCACGGCAAGTCCATCGCCGAACACGTCCTGATGTGCGTTCTGATGCTGTCCCGGAGTGTGCTCACGGCCGATCGGGAGCTGCGTGCCGGGCGGTGGCGCAATGTGGCCGTCGATTCCACGCTGCCCTTCGGGGACACCCTGCGGGGCCGCCGGGTCGGAGTCATCGGCTTCGGTGAGACGGGGAGGGAGATCGGCCGGCTGTGCCAGGCGGTCGGCCTGGGGGTGCGAGCCGTGCGCCGCGATCCATCGGCCCCGCTGCCGGACGATCTGCGCCCCGACTGGGTGGGTGGCACGGAGCGGCTCCCGGATCTGCTGGCGGACTCCGACATCGTCGTGGTCACCGTTCCGCTGAGCCCCGCGACCCGCGGGCTGATCGGCCCGGCCGAACTGGCCGCGATGGGCCCGCACTCCCTCCTCGTCAATGTCGCCCGTGGCCCGGTCGTACAGGAGGAGGCGCTGTACGAGGCGCTCTCGGCCGGCACCATCGCCGGTGCCGCCCTCGATGTGTGGTGGTCGGGTCCTCCGCTCGCGCCGAGCGGCCTGCCGTTCCACACCCTGCCCAATGTGGTGATGACACCGCACAATTCGGGTCACACCGAGGAGACCTTCGCCGCCCGGGCCGTGGACATCGCGGCCAACATCAACCGCCTGGCGGCGGGGAGCCCCCTCGGCAATGTGGTCAGGGGGCGATGATGAGGTGGCTGATCAGGCCCTGGTCCAGGGTGAAGCGATAGCGAAGGTCGACGATGCCACCGGGGAAGTTCCCCTCCAGCCGCTGGGTGACGGTGCAGCGGTCCGGGCCGTCCTGCTCGGCCCCGAGGAATGTGGTGGTGTAGGTGTACTCGGAGACGGCGCGGCCCAGCCATCGCTCGATGGCCGGGATCCCTTCGTAGGTACGGCCGTCGTCGACGACCGTCGCGTCCGGTGTCAGCGCGGCTGAGGCCGCCTTCACATCGTGCTCGTTGTGCGCCGTCAGATACCGCTTGACCACGTCGGGCAGATCGGTGGCGGCGAAGGGCGTGGTGTTGTCGGTCATGGCTGTCCGTCCCGGAGTACGCGCAGGGCGCGCCCCTTGTCACTGCTAAAACAGAAGCAAGTGACTTTCACTTTAGCAGTAACTCGGCTCGCCCCCGTTGTGATGGACGCGTTCCCACCTCTGAATAGTGAAGTGATATTCAGAGGTATGCTCCCGGATGAGGAGTCGCGTCATATCGGACGGGAGGTGTGCGGTGTCGTCCGCGAAGAAGGTCTCGGGGCCCGTCGACGATGAGCCGGTCTGCTCCATCGAGCGGAGCCTTCGGATTCTGGGTGAGCGATGGTCGCTGCTGGTGCTGCGCGAGATCTTCGCCGATAGGCACAGATTCGCCGAGATCCAGTCGTCGCTCGGCGTCGCGCCGAACCTGCTCAGTGCCCGGCTCAAACTGCTCGTGGAGGCTGGGGTGTTGCGTACCCGGACCTATCAGGAGCCGGGCAGCAGACATCGGCTGAGCTACCACCTGACACCGGCCGGGGAGGAGCTGCGGATCGTGCTGGCCGCGCTTCAGCAGTGGGGCGACCGCCACCGCCCCCGCCCGTCGGGCCCCTCGGCCCTCCGCCGCGTGCGCTCCACCGGTGAGGCCGTGAGTGTCGGGTTCGTCGACGAGGAGGGCCGGGAGGTGCCGTACGCCGACGTGGACTTCATGGTCGATCCGGCGTCGGGGGGCTGATCCGGTTCCGGTTCCATCTGGATGCCACTTCAGTAGTCAGTGCCCGGAGAGAGGAAGCACGATGGACATCAAGCTGATGAGCCGGCCCACCCCGCTGGAGGCCGCGCCACGGCTGGCCCGTGCGATCGGGCTGGAGCCCGGTGATCTGTGGGTCAAGCGTGACGATCTGATCGGGCTGGGCGGCGGGGGCAACAAGGTCCGCAAGCTGGAGTGGACCGCCGGTGCCGCCCGCGCCGAGGGCGCCACCACACTGGTGACCAGCGGGGCCGCGCAGAGCAACCACGCCCGTCTGACGGCCGCGGCCGGGGCGCGGCTGGGCATGGACGTGGTCCTCGTCCTCGCCGGTGCGCCCAGTGCGGGAATGACCGGCAACATCGTGCTCGACGGCCTCTTCGGCACCCGCGTCGTATGGGCGGGGGAGGTGAACGAGGCGGAACTCGCGGCCGCCGTGGAGGACGTGGCCGGGGAGTTGCGCGAGCGGGGCGCCCGGCCCGCGGTGATCCCCTTCGGCGGATCCAGTGTGCTGGGTGCCCGGGGCTACGCCGAGGCGGGGGCGGAGCTCCTGGAGCAGGCCCCGGATCTGTCCACGGCGGTCGTGGCGGTCGGATCCGGCGGCACCATGGCCGGTCTTGTCCACGCCCTCGGCGCCGAGCGGGTGCTCGGGGTGCACTGCGGGGCCGTCGCCGATCCCGAACGCACCGTAGGACACCTGGTCGATGGGCTGGCCGGACGGCCCGTGGCCACGTCCCTGCGGCTGCGCCTGGACCAGGTCGGCCCCGGCTACTCCGCGCTCACCGAACCGGTCATGGACGCCATCACCACGGCGGCCCGCACCGAGGGCATCGTCCTCGACCCCGTCTACACCGGGCGCGCCCTGGCCGGTCTCATCGCGGCCGTCCACGACGGCCAGGTGCGGCCAGGACAGCGCACGGTCCTCCTGCACACCGGCGGTCTGCCCGGTCTGTTCGGGCACCCCGAGGCGCTGGAGCGGGCGCGTTCCGCCGTGGCCGACAGCGCCGTACGGCGGCCCCGCGGCTGAGCGCCGCCCCGGCCGCGGCCGGTCGGCCTCTGCGGTGCGGAGGTCACTCCGTTCCTGCCGCGGTGTCGGCGACCGTTCCCTCCGCGGTGTCGGCGACCGCGTCGGCGCAGGTGGCGAGGCGGCGGGCCAGGGTGTGCACATGGTCGCGCAGGGCGTCCGGATACTCGATCACGAACGGGAGGTCCAGCCAGGCGAGTACGGAGGGCACCCACTCCAGCCGCTCGGCCCGAAGCCGGACCCGCACCCATCCGCCGCCTTCCTCCTCCCGGGCGGCGGCTGATGGCCCGGCCGTCTTCGCCAACTCCCCACCCGCCTCCGCCCCGGCATCCCGCGCCGGGGCGTCCGTGAGCTCCCGTACGGTGGCGAGTCCGGGCGGGAGCCGGTGGCGGACCTGCTCGACCGTGCCCTGGACCCGAAGCGACACCTCGTGCAGATAGGGCACACCGGCGAGCCCGGACAACACCCGCCCGGCCGGGTCGAACCCCTCGGGCACATCGAACGACCCCGGCAGCGCCGTCGCGGTCTCGATCCGGTCCAGCCGGAACGTGCGCACCTCGCCGCTGTCCGAGTCCGCCCCCGTCACGTACCAGCGCCCGGAGTGCGCGACGATCCCGTACGGATGCACGGTGCGTTCGCTGCGCCGCCCCTTCCATGCGGTGTAGCCGATGGCGACGGGCCGGCGGTTCCGCGCGGCCTCCGCGAGCATCAGCAGCACGCTCGTCTCCGGGACGGCCATGGGGCGGGCCGGGGCGGTGAAGTCGGCGGTCGCCAGCAGCGCGTCCAGTCGTCGGCCGAGCGCCTCGGGCAGCACCCGGCGCACCTTGGCCGCGGCGCTCTCCGCCGCCGCAACGGACGTGGTCACCAGCCCGGCCCGGCGGCCCGCGACCAGGCCGAGCAGTACGGCCAGCGCCTCCTCGTCGGTGAGCATCAGCGGGGGCATCCGGAAGCCGGGGGCGAGCCGGTAGCCGCCGTAGCGGCCGCGCACCGACCGGACCGGGATGTCCAGGTCGATCAGGTGGCCGACGTAGCGCCGGACGGTGCGCTCGTCCACGCCGAGCCGGTCGGCCAGGTCGGCCACGGTGCGGGTGCCGCCGGCCTGGAGGATCTCCAGCAGGGCGAGCACTCGGGCGGTGGGTCGGTTCATGCCCGGAAGTATTCCGCGAATACCGGGCGGATGCTGCCCGGTATCCCTTCTAGCGTTCGGGTCATGGCGACTTACGTACTTCTTCCCGGCTTCTGGCTCGGGGCCTGGGCCTGGCGCCCGGTGGTGGACGATCTGCGCGGCCGCGGGCACGATGTCCACGCGCTCAGCCTGACCGGGACGGGCGAGCGGGCGCATCTGGCCCGGCCCGACACCGACCTGGAGACACACATCGCCGATGTGCTCAACCTGATCCATTACGAGGACCTGCGTGATGTGGTGCTGGTCGGGCACAGCTATGCCGGTGCGGTGGTGATCCCGAGCGTCGCGGACCGGATGCCGGAGCGGATCAACCGGCTGGTGTTCATCGACAGCGGACCGCTGCCCGACGGGATGTCCCACAGCGAGTTCGTCCCGCCGGAGGAGCGGACGCGCAACGCCGAGCTGGTCCGTACCGAGGGAGACGGCTGGCGGCTGCCGCCACCGCCGTGGCGGCAGCTGGCCTCCGATGTGGCCGGGCTGCCCGGGGACACGCTCGAACGGCTGGTGCGGCTGTCGGTGCCGCAGCCGTGGGCCACCGCCACCACCCCGGTCCGGCTGACCGAGGCGTGGGAGAAGCTGCCCCGGCTGCATGTGCTGTGCAGCTTCCCGGTGGAGGAGGTCCAAAAGCGAATCGCCACCGTTCCGGCCTTCCGCCATATGGCGACCGAGGGCTGGGCGTACCGGGAGCTGCTCGGCTGGCACTGGCCCATGTTCGACCGGCCCGCCGAACTGGCGGCGATCCTGCACGAGGCGGCCTGACGAGCACCCCGGCCGTCGGCCCCTGACCACACGGCCCGCCGCGCGGCGGACCGTGTGGTCTTTCCTGGCCCAAGAGTGATCGCTTCCAGATTCGCCTGCGTTCGACTCTAGACAGGACTGAACATGTATGGCTAACGTCCGGACATGCCTAAACAGGTCCTCAAGCATCAGCGCATCGCCCGTGTCCTGGCCCGCGAGATCCACAGCGGCGCCCTGGAGCCGGGCAGCAGGCTGCCCGGCGAACATGCGCTCACCCGGCGCTTCGCGGTCAGCAGGGCCACCGTTCGCCAGGCGCTGGACGAGCTCAGCAAACAAGGGCTGATCTCCACGCACGCGGGCGTCGGCTCGTTCGTCACCTTCGACGGCGGACTGCTGGACAACCGCCTGGGGTGGACCAGGGCGCTCGCCGACCAGGGCGCTCAGGTCACCACCGAGGTCCTCCGTCTCGAAGCGGTGCGCGATGCCCGGCTGGCCGGGGAACTCGGCATCGAGGGCGCCGAGTTCATGGCGCTGGACCGGTTGCGTGTGCTGCCGGAGGGCACTCCGGTCGCGCTGGAGCGCAGCCGGGTTCCGATGGTCGCGGCCCTCGCCGACATCCCGCTCGGCGGGCTCCTCGACGGTTCGCTGACCAAGACCCTCGCCGCGGCCGGCATCCGTGCCACGCACGGGGACGAGTGGGCGTCCGTGCGGCAACTGGCCGCCGACGAGGCGACCCTGCTCCGCCGCCAGGAGGGGGAGGTCTGGCTCAACACCCGCCGGGTCAGCCGCGGGGCCGATGGCCAGATCGTCGAGCAGGTGACCAGCCTGCTGGACCCCGCCCGCTTCCAGCTGCACCTCGGCTTCGGTGAACAGCCCCAATGAGGCGGCGCCGAACGGGCCCCGACGAGGCAACCCCGAACAGCTCCGACGAGGCGACCCGCCCGCATGCGGCGGCCCCGAGCGGTGGTCCCCATGGGGCAACCCCGATGAGACCGCACGCGGCAGCGCCCGCCCACGCCCGACGTACCGCCTCCGCGCACTGACCTCCCGCGCACCGACCTCCGCGCACTGACAGGAAGACCCAATGAACCACCAGCACGACCGCGCGCTCGGCGCTCTCTACGGCCTGGCGATGGGCGACGCCCTCGGTATGCCCACCCAGATCATGTCCCGGCGGTCCATCGTCGCCCGCTTCGGCACCGTCACCGGTTTCGAACCCGGCCCGGAGGACAACCCGGTGAGCGCCGGAATGCCCGCCGGTTCGGTCACCGACGACACCGACCAGGCCATCATCGTCGGCCGGTTGCTGACCGGGTCCGGCGGGCGGATCGAGCCGCTGCGGCTCGCGCACGAGCTCCTGGAGTGGGAGCGCGCCATGAAGGCCAAGGGCTCCTTCGACCTGCTCGGCCCCTCCACCAAGGCCGCCCTGGAGGCCGTCTCCCGCGGCGTACCGCCGGAGGAGGCGGGCAAGTCCGGTGCCACCAACGGCGCGGCGATGCGGATCACCCCCGTCGGCGTCGCCTTCCCCGACACACCGCTGGAGTCCTTCCTCGACCGGGTCGCGGAGGCGTGCCAGGTCACCCATGACACCTCCATCGGCATCGCCTCCGCGGCCGCCGTGGCCGCCGCGGTGAGCCGTGGCATCGACGGCGGCGACCTGGAGGACGCCATCGGCGCGGCGATCACGGCGGCCAAGGCCGGTGCCGAGCGCGGCCACTGGGTCGCCGGCGCCGATATCGCCGCCCGTATCGCCTGGGCCGTGGAGCTGGTCCGCGGGCTGCCCGAGCGGCAGGCCCTGGACCGCGTCTGCGACCTGGTCGGCACCAGCGTCGCCAGCCAGGAGTCGGTCCCCGCCGCCTTCGCCGTGCTGGCCCTCGCCGAGGGCGAGCCATGGCGGGCCTGCCTGCTGGCGGCCAACCTCGGCGGTGACTGCGACACCATCGGCGCGATAGCCGGCGCCGTCGCCGGTGCCGTCAGCGGGGCCTCCGCCCTGCCCGACGAGGCCCTCGCCACCGTGCGCTCGGTCAACGGCCTCGACCTGGAACCCCTGGCCAAGTCCCTGCTCGCGCTCCGCGCCGGCAGCACGGCCCAGTGACCCCCACGCCCGACCCCATATCCGCACCGGAGCGCCCCCGGACAGAAAGACAGGTACCACCATGGCGGCTTCAGAGAACGAACGCGTCGGAACCGTGGAGACCCGAGGCATCGAGCCGGTCCCGGACGCCGAGCGCCGCGGCCGGGCGAACCAGATGTTCTGGACCTGGTTCGCCGCGAACATCAGCATCCTCGGCCTGCCGCTCGGCGCGGCGCTGGTCAGCTTCCGCGGCCTGAACATCTGGCAGGCGGCCGTCGTGGCCATTCTCGGCTCCTTCGGCTCCTTCGCCCTGGTGGGCGCCCTCAGCATCGCCGGGAAGCGGGGCGGGGCGCCCGCCCTCACCCTCTCCCGCGCGGTGTTCGGGGTCCGCGGCAACGCCGGTCCCACGCTGGTCACCTGGCTGAGCCGGCTCGGCTGGGAGACCATCAACACCACCACGGCCGCCTTCGCCCTGCTGGCACTGCTCGACGCCGCCTTCGGCATCCGGCGGAACACCGTCCTCACCGTGGTGTGTCTGCTGGTCTTCATCGGCTGCACCCTGCTGATCAGCGGCCTGGGCCATGCCACCATCATGTGGATCAACAGATGGGCCAGCTACCTCTTCGGCCTGCTCAACCTGGTCGTGATCGTCTTTCTCGCGACCACCGTGGACTGGGACAAGGTCTTCCACGCCCAGGTCGGGCCGGTGAGCTCGATGGTCGTGGGCGTCGGGATGATCGCCGCCGGTACCGGGATCGGCTGGGCCAACACCGGCGCCGACTACGCCCGTTATCTGCCCCGCCGGATTCCCGGCGGCAGGCTGGTGGCCGCTTCCGCCTTCGGCGCCGGTATCCCGCTGGTCGTGCTGATCTCGCTGGGCTCACTCCTCGCGGCGGGCGAGCCCAGCCTCGCCTCCGCCTCGGACCCCGTCTCGGCGATCAACACGATGCTGCCCTCGTGGATGTCCATCCCGTATCTGATCGCCGCGTTCGGCGGACTGCTGCTCTCCAACCACCTGTCGGTCTACTCGGCCGGACTCACCATGATCACCCTGGGTATCCGGGTCCGGCGCACCCTCGCGGTCGGCCTGGACGTGGTCGTCACCTTCGCGGGCGGGATCTACTTCATCCTCATCGCCAAGGACTTCTACGGCCCGTTCATCACCTTCCTCACCCTCCTCGCAGTCCCCATCAACGCCTGGGTGGGCGTCTTCGCGGTCGATCTGATACTCCGCCGGTCCTACGACGGCGCGGCCCTGATGGACGTCGGCCGGTCCAGCCGCTACTGGTTCCGGGGCGGGATCGCCTGGGCCGCGATGATCGCCTGGGCGGCGGCCATCGTGGTGGGCCTGCTGTTCACCGAGGCCAGCACCAGCGCGACCGATGTGTGGTTCTCCGGACCGCTCGCCCACAGCTGGATCGGCTCCAACGGGCTGGGCTGGGTGGTGACCCTGCTGCTCGCGGCCGCCGTCTACGCCGTGCTGCGCCGGTTCGACGGCACGGTCCGCGACGAGGCGTCCGGGCAGGCCCCCCAGCAGCAGGTGCTGCCCGCCCCGGCCGCACAGGAGCTCTCATGAGCGGCCACGACGGCGTCCAGGGCGCCTCGGGCGAGGCCATGGGCGGCCGGCTGGTCCTGCTCGGCAACGCCATCGTGGACCTGGTGATGCGGGTGCCCGCACTGCCCGAGCGCGGCGGTGACATCCTCTCCGAGGACACCACCCTCACCACCGGTGGCGGATTCAACGTCCTCACCGCCGCCCGCCGCCTGGGCCTGCCGGCCGTGTACGCGGGCGCCCATGGCACCGGGCCGTTCGGCGACCGGGTGCGGGCGGACCTCGCCCGGGAGGGCGTCGAGGTGGTGCTGGCCCCGCTCGCGGAGGAGGACACCGGATTCTGCGTGGCCTTCGTCGACGGCGGTGGCGAGCGCACCTTCGCCACCAGCCTCGGCGCGGAGGCCCGGCTGACCGAGGCCCACGCGGCGGCCGTGCTCGCCGCGCTGCGCCCCGGCGACCTGGTGCAGATCTCCGGATACGGGCTCGCCTATCCGGTCAACGGCCCGGTGCTGGCCTCGCTCGTGGCGCGGCTGCCGGAGCACATCCGGGTCTTCCTCGACCCGGGACCCCTGGCCGACCAGATCCCGGAAGAGGTGCTGGCACCCGTGCTGGCGCGCTGCGACTGGGTCAGCTGCAACCAGCGTGAGGGGCGGCTGCTGACCGGCCGGGACGACGCCCGGGAGGCCGCGGCCGCGCTCGCCGCCCGGCTGGGCCCGCGCACCGGGGTGCTCCTGCGGGCCGACGCGGACGGCTGCTGGGTGGTACCGCCCGGCGGTGAGGCCACACACGTCCCCGGCCGCCGGGTGACCGCGGTGGACAGCAACGGCGCGGGCGACGCCCATACGGGAGCGTTCCTGGCGCTCCTCGGCCGGGGGCTGGACCTGGCCACCGCCGTACGGGGCGCCAACGCCGCGGCCGCCTTCGCGGTCACCCGGCACGGCCCCGCCACCGGGCCGACCCTCGATGAGCTGCTGGAGTTCCTGGCCGGTGAGCCGCTCGCGGCTCGGCTGACCTCGGCGCTCGGGCGGTAGCCCGCCCTCGGCCGCGCCCGTCACGAGGCGGGCGCCAGGTGAGTGCGAACCCCTGACGCGAAGGTGCTTCACTCGTCGGTTCCGGACGAGTCCTTCGTGTCGGGGGTGTTCTCATGTCCGCCGAGGACATGGTCGCGCGCCGCGGTCAGGATGCGGTCCGACAGATCGTCGCCCGCGCAGGCCCGTGACAGGACCAGCGCCCCGAGCATGGTGGACAGTTCGACGAGAACGGACTCCTCGTCGGCCGCGCCCCCGTCGGACCTCCTCGCGGTGCGCTGCATCCCGCCGATCAGGTTGCGTATACCCTCGGCGAACGCCTCTTTCAGCGGGTCACCGGGCTCCGCGCGTGCGGCGTCCACCGCCAGTGCCGCCGCGGCGCACCCCAGCGCGGGGTTGTCGCGGTGCCGGGCGGAGAGATAGCCGGTGAGGAAAGCGGTCCGGGTGGCGACGGTGTCCTCGCCCTCGGGGGGCTCCTCCATGGCCGCGAGGCGTTCGGCGAACGCGGCCGAGCACGCCTGGGCGATCAGGTCGTCCTTCGAGGCGAAGTGGCGGTAGAACCCGCCGTGGGTCAGACCCGCCGCCGCCATCGCCTGCGGAACGCTCACCTTGTCGGCGCCGTGGGTGCGTACCAGCTTCGAGGTGGCCGTGATCACCTGCTCGCGATGGCGCTCGGCCTCGGCTCGGGATGCTCGGGGCATGGTCGGTACTTCCTTCTGCGTGTGATGGCGGACTCGGGTACCGGCTGCCGGTACCGCGTCGATGATATTTGCGGCTCCTTTTAGATGATGCTAATAATCTATTTTAGACGCGCCGCTGGTTCGTGGCCGCACGGGCCGCTCCTGCCGGTTCGAGCGCGCGATTCGACAAGGAGGTCCGACATGGTGGCGATCGATGGTTCCGTGGTGCTGGTGACCGGAGGCCAACGTGGCATCGGCAAGGCATTCGTGGACGCACTGCTGCGGCGCGGAGCGGCGAAGGTCTACGCGACCGCGCGCAAGCCCGGCCCCGGTGAGGACCCGCGGGTCGAGGCCGTTTCCCTCGATGTGAACGACGCGGACGCGGTGGCAGCGCTCGCCGCCCGGGCCACGGATGTGAACATCGTCATCAACAACGCGGGCGTGGTGTTGCCCGCGCCGCTGCTGAAGGCGGACATGGCCGATGTGGTGGCGACGTTCGAGACGAATGTCTTCGGGCCCCTCCGGGTGGCACGCGACTTCGCCCCGGTTCTGTCGGCGAATGGGGGCGGCACGCTGGTCGATATGCACTCCGTGCTGTCCTGGGGCGCCGGCGCGGCCGCCTACGGCGCCTCCAAGGCCGCCCTGTGGTCGATCACCAACTCTCTCCGGATCGAGCTGGCGGGGCAGGGGACCCAGGTGGTCGGCGTGCACCTCGGCTTCGCCGACACCGAGATGACCACCGAAATCCGGGCCGAGAAGATCGCTCCCACCGAGGTCGCCGAGGCGGTCCTGGACGGTGTCGAGAACGGCGCCAGCGAGGTGCTCGTGGACGATGTGACCAGGCAGATGAAGGCGGCGCTCGCCGGGCCGGTGGAGGGTCTCACGGTTTCCATCGGGCGCTGACCGGCCGCGGCGGACAGCCGCTCGTCACCGCAGCTCATCGCCGCGGCTCGTCACCACCGTTCGGCTTCGTCGGGCTTCAAAGGTCTTCAACGGTCTTCAAAGGAGAAGAGAGCAATGCCCCTCTGGCACGTCTACCATCCGGTCGACGCCTACTCCGCGGAGCAGAAGCGCCAATTCGCAGCGGACGTCACGGAGTTCTACACCCGGGCCGGGCTGCCGAAGTTCTACGTCGTCACCCTCTTCCACGACATCCCCGAGTCCTCGTTCCTGGTCGGCGGGGAGCCGTCGGACAACACCGTCCGGGTCGTGATCGAGCACATCGCCCGCCACCTGACGGACCCCGACAGGAGGAGGAAGAGCGCCGAGGCGCTCAACCGCCTGCTGGCCCCCCACACCCTGGACCGCGGGCTGCACTGCGAGTTCCACATCGATGAGACACCCCGGGACCAGTGGATGATCGACGGGAGGTGGCCTCCTCCCGCGGGCAGCGAGGCGGAGCGGCTCTGGGTGAGCGAGAACCGTCCAGTGGCGTACTGACCGGCGGCCACCGGCCGGGACCGCACCACACGGCAGTGCGGGGCCCCGACGGCGACGGCGGCCGCGCCGCCGCGAAACCCGTGGCCGGGCGGGGGACGGGTCTGATTGGATCGTGGCATGGCCCAGGAAGACACGCGAAAGATCGGGATCCTGCTGTTCCCGGACGTGGAGGAGCTCGATGCCATCGGTCCATGGGAGGTGCTGTCGTACTGGACGCGCACCTTCCCCGAGGACGGCTGGCAGGTGTTCTGCTTCTCCGCCGACGGCAAGCCCGTGGCCTGTGCGAAGGGGCTCACCGTCGAGGCGCATCACGCGATGGCCGACCTGCCGGGGCTGGATGTGCTGCTGCACCCCGGCGGCCGGGGGACCCGTCCTCAGCTCGAGGACGAGCAGCACCTGGAGTGGGTCCGCTCCCAGCGGCGATCGGTTCCCCTGATGACGAGCGTGTGCACGGGTTCGCTGGTCTACGCGGCGGCCGGACTGCTGGCCGGGCGGCCCGCGACCACGCACTGGGCGTCGCTGGACCGGCTCGCGGAGCTCGACCCGTCGATCGATGTGCGGCCCGATGAGCGGTTCGTGGACGACGGTGACATGATCACCTCCGCGGGGATCTCGGCCGGTATCGACATGGCCCTGCATCTGGTGGCCAGGCTGGTGTCGCCGGAGCGCGCACGTCAGGTGCGGCGTGGTATCCAGTACGACCCGCAGCCGCCGGTGTGAGCTCGCCACATCGGCGGTGAGCGGATCGGGCTCGCCCAGGGCGGAAGCCGGGGTCAGCCGGGGCTCGAGCGGCCGTGCCGCCAGTACCCGAAGAACGCGATGTCCGGCTTCGGTACGCCGCGGTCGCGCACCAGATGGCGGCGTACCCCGGTGGCCAGCGCGGCCTCCCCGGCGACCCAGGTGTAGAACCGGCCAGGGCGCAGCGCCGACTCCTTGATCGCGTCGAGGGCCAGGCTCCCGGGCAGGGCGTCCGCGCCGTCCCTGGCCAGCCACCGCACCCGGACACCGTCCGGAGCGGCGATGTCCGTGCGTATGTCGTCGGCCCCGGGCACCTCAAGGAAGACCTCCGCCATCAGTGACGCGGGGGCGTGTTCGAGGATGGCGAGGATCGCCGGTACGGCGCTCTCGTCCCCGGCGAGCAGCTGCCATTCGGCATGGGCCGGCGGCAGGTAGGTCAGGCCCATGTCGAAGATGCCCGCCGGGTCTCCGGGCCGGGCGCGCCGGGCCCAGGTGGAGGCCGGGGTGTCGCCGTGCAGGGCGAACTCGATGTCCACTTCGCCGAGTTCGGGCCGGGCGCGCCGGATGGTGAAGTTGCGCACCCAGGGTCTGCGGGACTTCGGCAGGAGGAGCAACTCCGCCATCCACGCCTCGCTGGAGAGCCTCGGCATCCTCAGCCCCTCCTGCCCTTCGCGGGGGAAGAACAGCCGTACGGTCTGGTCGAAGCCCATGGGCTTCAGATGCTCCAGTTCGGGGCCGCCGAGCGTGATGACCGAGAAGGCGGGGGTCGGTTTGGTGGTCCCGCGCACCTCCAGCGTGATCATCCGCCGTGACTCGGGTGTGCGCATCTTGGGCAACATCTCTGGTCTGGCCTTCCGTTCGGGTCCGACGGCCGTCGGGTCACAGGTCCAGGACGAGCCGTGGGGACAGGGCGCGGGACACACAGGCGTAGACGCGGCCCTCGGGGGCGCCGATCTCGTCCCGGTGCTCGGGCTCGCCGTCGAGCACGGTCAGTTCGCAGCTGCCGCAGACACCTTCGCGGCAGCCCGACGGCACGGGGTATCCGGCGTGGGTCAGGACGTCCAGCAGCGACTCGTCCTCCGGTACCCGAACCGTCCGCCCCGACCGGGCACACACCGCCTCGAACTCCGTGTTGGGGGCGAACGACCTGGGCGCCGGGCGGAACCGCTCCGCGTACAGCCGCCCGGCGGGGAACGTGGCCTCCGCCGCGGTGAGCATCGGTCCGGGACCGCAGGCGTAGACCACGGCACCCGGGTTCAGCGCGGAGCCCAGCGCGGCGAGGTCCGGCCTGCCCTGCCGCCGCGTGGCGACGATCCGCACCCGCTCGCCGTAGCCGGACCGCAGTTCGTCCGCGAAGGGCATGGACGCGACCGACTGCCCCACGTACACGAGCGAGACCGGGACGTCCGACGCGGCCGCCGTCCGCAGCATCGGCAGGATCGGGGTGATGCCGATCCCACCGGCCAGGAAGAGGTACTCCGGCGCGGGCAGGAGCGGGAAGTGGTTTCGCGGCAGCGATACGTCGAGGGCGCGGCCCCGGCGCAGGAAACGGTGGATGTACTCCGAACCGCCCCGGCTGAGGCGGTCGTACCGCACCGCGACGCGATAGGACTCCCGGTCCGCCGGGTCTCCGCACAGCGAGTACTGCCGGGTCAGCCAGTTCGGCAGCGTCAGATCGACATGGGCGCCCGGCTCCCAGGGCGCCAGTGGGCCGGTGGTGGCT
This sequence comes from Streptomyces malaysiensis subsp. malaysiensis, assembly GCF_040653035.1. Classification (NCBI taxonomy): domain Bacteria; kingdom Bacillati; phylum Actinomycetota; class Actinomycetes; order Kitasatosporales; family Streptomycetaceae; genus Streptomyces; species Streptomyces malaysiensis. The sequence continues at coordinate 64,477 of NZ_JBEZNG010000007.1, read as the reverse complement.
CGCAGGACGAGGGAGACGACGTCGTCGGCGACCGGCTCGATCTGGTCGACGATGGTCTGTTGCATCGGATTCACCTTGTGGCGTGGTCAGGGTCAGTAGAGTTTCCGGTAGCCCTCTTCGAGGGCCTGGGTGAGCGCCATCGGATCGATGTCCATCCCGAATTGGGCGGCGGCGATCTCGCCGACCGACGGAATCTCGTCGGCCAGCGCCTGGCTCGCGGGATCCCACAGCCGAGAGCGGATCAGCGCGCGGCCACAGTGGAAGTACGCCTCCGCCACCTCCACGACGATCGCCAGCACCGGCTCCTTGGCCTCGATCTGCGTCCGGGCGAGTACCCCGGGGTCGTCGGTGGGATAGGCGTGGCCGTTGATGCGCAGGGTCTCCCGCAGTCCGGGGATGAGGAAGAGCAGCCCGATCCCGTCGTTCTCGGCGAGGTTGCGGAAGGAATCGGCGATCTTGTTGCCGGGGCGGTCCGGGATCGCGAGTGTGTGGTCGTCGAGGACCTTCACAAACCCCGGGTAGTCGCCACGGGGCGAGCAGTCGGCGCGCCCCTCCGCGTCCGCCGTGGCCATGGTCAGGAAGGGGGAGTGGGCGATGAAGAGGCGGAAGTGTTCGTCGATACGGTCCTGGATCTTGGCCTTGACCATGGCTTCCGGCTCCCCGAGCCGGGCGCGCACCTCGGCCGGCGACAACCGACGGGGGCGTGTGCTGGTCTGCGTCACGAAGACTCCTTCCGGGAGGGGCGGGGCGGCGGGCGCGGGGCCCGTGCCGGTCGGTTGTCGCTTTCCTGCCGACGACGGTGGCTCACCGCTCCGCCGCAGTTCATGGCACTATTGTGAGCAATTACTCAGCTCCCGCGCCACTCGCATTCGGGGCGCCGTGCAGGAGGGGGCATGACGTCGGGCCGTCGCGGACTTCAGCCACGTAAACAGCCACGGCACGCTCGGGCCGAGCTCACCAAGCAGCGCATCCTCACCGCCGCTGCTCACGTTTTCGCCCGCGCGAGAGGGCGCCTGATCCGGGGCCATCGCGACGACGGACGGGCACCTGGTGGGGTCCAGGTGCCCGTCCGCCGTCCAGGTGGCACGGTCGTGCCGCGGGTGTCAGTCGACCGTGATGGTGGGTTTGCGCAGGTCCATCCATGTCGCCAGGTCGAGGGCGCGTTCGATGGTGGCGCGCTGCTGATTGGTGATGGCCTCCGCCGGTGCGGCGAGCGCCTCCTTCAGCGTCTCGGTGCGGCACAGCTCCATGGCCTGGTGTCCCGAGGTGATGAGGTCGCCCGCCTGCTGTTTGATGGCGGAGAGATAGGCGGGGTCGAAGCTGCCGGGGTAACCGCTCTTCTTCCGGTTGGCCACGGACTCGGGCAGCACATCGCGGGTGGCCTCGCGCAGGATGCTCTTCTCCCGCCCGTCGAATGTCTTCAGCGACCAGGGGGTGTTGAAGACATAGGAGACGAGGCGGTGGTCGCAGAACGGCACCCTGACCTCCAGGCCGACGGCCATGCTCATCCGGTCCTTGCGGTCGAGCAGGGTGTTGACCATGCGGGTCAGATGCAGATAGCACACCTGCCGCATGCGCTTCTCCAGGCCGGTCTCACCGTCCTTGAGAGGCGCTTCGTCCAGGGCGGAGAGGTAGTGGTCATGGAGGTAGGTGTCCAGGTCCAGCTTCTCGGTGAGCTCCGGGGAGAGCAGGCTCTTGGTGTCGCCGAGCGTCAGTCCTCCGGCGAGCCACGGGAAGGTGTCGGCCTCGCGCCGCTCGTCGTGGAACCACGGGTAGCCGCCGAAGACCTCATCGGCCGATTCGCCCGACAGGGCCACGGTCGACTGTTCGCGAACGGCCTTGAACAGCAGGTACAGCGAGTTGTCCCGGTCGCCGAGCCCGATGGGCAGATCCCTTGCCGCGATGGCCGCCCGCCGGACGGCCGGGTCGGACAGGGCGGAGCCGTCGAGCACGATGTCCCGGTGGTCGGATTTCACATGCTCGGCCACGGCGTGCACATACGGTGTGTCGACGCTGGGCACCACGTCGATCGCGCGGAAGTTCTCCGCCTGTCCGGGGAAGTCCACGGCGAAGCTGCGGACGCTCTCGCCGTGCTCGCCGAGCTTGCGGGCGGCCAGCGAGGTCATCGCCGAGGAGTCGAGTCCCCCGGAGAGCAAGGTGCAGCGGGGCACATCGGCGACGAGCTGCCGGGCGATGATGTCCTCCAGGAGCTCCCGCACATGAGCGACGGTCGCCTCCTGGCCATCGGTGTGCTCGGAGACCCCCAGACGCCAGTACGCCTGCTCACGAAGCCCGTTGCGGTCCGCGACGGCGATATGGCCGGGGCGCAGCTCCTTCATGCCCTTCCAGATCGCATGGCCCGGCGTCTTGGCGAAGGCGAAGATCTCCCGCAGCCCGTCCAGACCGACCTCGGGGGCGGCGAGCGGGTTGGCGAGGATGGCCTTGGGCTCGGAGCCGAAGAGGACGCCGTCGTCGGTCTCGTAGTAGTAGAACGGCTTGATGCCCATCCGGTCCCGGATCATCACCAGCTTCTCGGTGCGGGAGTCCCAGATGGCGAAGGCGTACATGCCGTTCAGCTTCTCGGTGAGGGATTCGCCCCACTCCACGTAGCCCCGCAGCACGACCTCGGTATCGGAGTCGGTGGTGAAGCCGTGGCCCCTGCGGCGCAGTTCGTCGCGCAGCTCGGTGAAGTTGTACGCCTCACCGGAGTAGACCATGCTGACCGGCCCGTCGGCGGTGTCGACGGTCATGGGCTGCGCCCCGCCGGGCAGGTCGATGACGGCCAGCCTGCGGTGGCCGAGCGCCGCCCGGTCGGTCACCCACGCCCCCGCCGCGTCCGGGCCTCGGCAGGCCATCGTCTCCGTCATGGTGTCGAGGATCTGGCGGTGCGAGGTCAGATCGCGGCGGTAGGAGACCCATCCGGTGATGCCGCACACAGTGATCATCCCTTTCACTCAGCGGGAGATAGTTGCCTGTGAAAACCATCTACCTCTCCGGAGGGGGATCGCTACCGTCCGCTCACCCCCGGGCGAGTGGTATTTCTCACTGGTAAATTCCTGTTAATGGTAAGTTTCGCCATGGCCGTTGGCCGAAAACTAGCGCCCACTAAGTTCCCATTTTACGGTCGATATCCGCGTCGCAATTCACAAATGAAAAACGCCGGTCGTATACGAAATGGCGGAGCCGGTGCGTTCCCTTGCGCCTTACCGGATTACGGCTTCGCGGCGGCCTCGGCTCGCCGCGGTGGGGCGCACCACCCGCACGGCGGCCGGGTCCCCGGGCCCTTGGATCAGCTGCCGGAAGGCATCGGCCATGGCGTCGGGCCCGGTCCGGGTCGTCACCCGGAACCAGTCGGCGGCCCGTTCGGTGAAACGCTCCTCGGCGGCCTGGTATTCGCGGCGGCGGGCCTCGGCTCCGTCTGCCCCCACGGCCCGCCGGGCTTCCTCCTCGGCGCTCGGGGCGAAGAAGCGCTCCGGTGCGGGGCCGGGCAGCCCCGCGGGATCCAGCGGCAGTCCCGCAGGACGAGCAGATCCCACGCTGTTGAGGAAGCCATGGCCCCGGCCGGGCCGGCGGCCCCGTGATGGGCCTCCGGGTGTGTCCGGATGGGTGGAATCGGGGGTGCCGGATGCCCCTGTGACCTGGGGGGCTAGCATATGAGCGCCACCTAGCTCGAAAGATAAACTTGTGACTCTCAACGAGGACTCGTTCACCAACTGGAAGCACCGCGAGGAGATCGCGGAGTCGATGATCCCCCTCATCGGGAAGCTGCATCGGGAGCGGGACGTCACCGTCCTGCTGCACAGCCGCTCCTTGGTGAACAAGTCGGTCGTCAGCATCCTCAAGACCCACCGATTCGCCCGTCAGATCGCCGGGGTGGAACTCTCGGTCACCGACACCCTGCCGTTCCTCCAGGCGCTCACCGCGCTCGACCTCGGCCCCTCCCAGATCGACATCGGCATACTCGCCGAGCTGTACCGGGCCGATGACCGCGGTCTTTCGGTGGCGGAGTTCACCGCCGGGGCCGTCGCCGGGGCCACCGGGGTCAACAAGATCGAGTGCCGTGAGGGGCGTGATGTCGTCCTCTACGGGTTCGGCCGCATCGGCCGGCTGGTCGCCCGGCTCCTCATCGAGAAGGCCGGGTCCGGCAACGGCCTGCGGCTGCGCGCCATCGTCGTGCGCGGGTCCGGCGGCCGGGCCGCGGAGGATCTCGTCAAGCGCGCCTCGCTGCTGCGCCGCGACTCCATCCACGGTCAGTTCCAGGGCACGATCACCGTCGACGAGGCGAACAGCAAGATCGTCGCCAATGGCAACGAGATCAAGATGATCTACGCCGACGACCCGACGTCGGTGGACTACACGGCGTACGGCATCAAGGACGCCATCCTCATCGACAACACCGGCAAGTGGCGCGATCGCGAAGGGCTGTCGAAGCATCTGCGCCCCGGGATCGACAAGGTGGTGCTGACCGCGCCGGGCAAGGGCGACGTCCCCAACGTCGTCCATGGCGTCAACCACGACACCGTCAAGCCCGATGAGCGGATCCTGTCCTGCGCGTCCTGCACCACCAACGCGATCGTCCCGCCGCTGAAGGCGATGGCGGACGAGTACGGCGTTCTGCGCGGCCACGTGGAGACCGTCCACTCGTTCACCAACGACCAGAACCTGCTGGACAACTACCACAAGTCCGAACGCCGTGGCCGCTCGGCACCGCTGAACATGGTCATCACCGAGACCGGTGCCGCCTCCGCCGTCGCGAAGGCCCTGCCCGACCTCGAAGCGAAGATCACCGGCAGCTCGATCCGTGTCCCGGTGCCCGACGTCTCGATCGCGATCCTCAATCTGCACCTCGCGCGCGAGACCACCCGTGAGGACGTCCTGGACTATCTGCGCGAGGTGTCCCTGACCTCGCCGCTCAAGCGCCAGATCGACTTCACCAGCGCCCCGGACGCGGTCTCCAACGACTTCATCGGCTCGCGCCACGCCTCGATCGTGGACGCGGGCGCCACCAAGGTCGAGGGCGACAACGCGATCCTCTACCTCTGGTACGACAACGAGTTCGGCTACTCCTGTCAGGTCATCCGCGTCGTCCAGCACGTCTCCGGCGTGGAGTACCCGACCTACCCGGCCCCGGTGGTCTGACACCGGACGACGACGGCCCCCGTCCCACGCTCCCCGCTGCCACGGGGGCTGGGGCGGGGGCGGTCGGGTGTCACGCGGTGAACAGCGCCCGGGGGCGCTCACATGTACTGGTCAGCGTCACGGACCGGCCCTGCCGGGCGGAGCCCTCCAGCGAGCAGAGCGCTTCGAGCACATGGAAGGCGAAGGCGGCGTTGGCGCGGTGCGGGCCGCCCTCGACGGCGTTCGCCAGGTCGCGGACGCCGAGCCCGCGGCGGGCCTGCTCGGGTGTGCCGACGGCGCCGAAGAGTTCGAGCGCCGGTTCCAGAACCGTCCAGTCGCCGTCCCCGTGCCGCCGGACCCGCACATCTCCGTCGAAGTGGTTCGGGTTGGCCGCCGAGAGGGTGCCCTCGCTGCCGTAGATCTCGAGGTACGGCAGTTCGCTGTGCCAGACGTCGAAACTCATCTGGCATGTGGCGATGACGCCCGAGGCGAAGGTGAGCACGGCTCCGGTGTGGGTGGGAACGGTGACCTCGATGGTGTCGACGGTCCGTCCGGGCGCGGTGACCGTGCGCTCGGGCACGCCTATGCGGCCGGCCGCGGAGATGGTGGCGACGGGGCCGAGGCAGTTGACGAGCGCGGCCAGGTAGTACGGGCCCATGTCCATCACCGGGCCGCCTCCCGGCTGGAACAGGAAGGCCGGATCGGGGTGCCAGGTCTCGGCCTTGCTGTGCCCGATGAAGGCGGACGCGCCGATGGGCGTTCCGATCAGGCCCGAGTCGATCGCCTTGCGCGCCGTCTGAGCGGCGCTGCCGAGGAAGGTGTCCGGCGCGGAGCCGAGGACGCGCCCGGTGCGGGAGGCCGTCGCGAGGACCGCTTCGCCGTCCGCGACCGTGGTGGCCAACGGCTTCTCGACGTAGACGTGTTTGCCCGCCTCCAGGGCGGTGACGGTCGTGCGGGCGTGGTGGACCGGCGGCGTCAGGTTGACCACGATGTCCACCGAGTCGTCGGCGTACAGGTCCGCGTCGTCGCCCCAGGCGGGGATGGCATGTTCGGCGGCCCCCCGTTTCGCCCGTGCCACATCGATGTCGCCCACCCGCACGATGTTCAGCTCCGGGTAGCGGGCGAGACCGGTGACATACCGGCCGAAGATGTTGCCGCTGCCCAGGATGCCGATGCGATGGGTCTGTTCGGCCATGGCCGTGATTCCTCTCCCAGGAGTGGTGCACGGAATGCCCGGTGGCCCTCGCCACCGTGGACGTCTTCGGCGAGCGGGACGGCCCAGCCGACCCCGGTGCGCGCCGTGAGCTCCGTGAGGCTGAGGGAGAGGTCGCCGTCGTCGAAGGCCGACAGGATGAGCCCGACCTTACCGAGCATGGACTTGGGGGACCGCCCGTCCGGCCGGGCCTCCTCGCCGTTGCCACGAGGGACCGCCGCGGTCGTCACGACATGCCCTCCTCGCCCGCCGGTGTGCCTCGACCAAGGCCGCCATGAGATCTGAGGATGGCCAATATAGAGATCTTTTTGCCTGGCAGGAATGGTGTGAGTGGTGAGAATTCGCCGGGGGCCCGCCCGATTCCGCGGCCGGGGATCCGCTCACCGGCCCTCCACCAGGGCCGTGTCGACCCCCAGCGGGCCGACCGCACCGGCGCCACCGGGGGTTCCCAGCGGGCCGTCCCGGCCGGGCAGGACGTCCGCGAAGAACCGCCGGTTGACCACGTCGGCGAACTCCCCGGGCAGCTGCTCGGGCGCCGGTACGTGGCCACCGGACAGCACCGCGGTCTCGCGGCCGAGCGCCGCCGCGAACTCCTCCAGCGCGGGCAGCGAATAGTGGTCCCGCGGCGCGCACACGGCGAGTACCGGCGCCGTGATGTGTACCAGCCGCTCCTCCATCCTCCGGTACCGGTAAACCGCCTCGTGCCCCTCCTCCACCCGGTCCGGCACGCTCAGCGCGTCGATCACATACCGGTTCAGTGCGGCCTCCTCGCCCGCCCGGTAGAAGCCGCGGCGGCGGTTCCACAGCACCACCAGATGTGAGCCGTCCGGCTTGGGGTCGACGTGACCACACCGCCGGTGTGATGGCCCACCAGGTGGAACGTGTTCAGCCCGAGCGCGTCGGCCATCGCCTCCACCCCGTCGGCGAACCGCTCGATCGAGTACGGGCCCTTCGGCCTGGCCGAGGGAGTCCGCTGTCCGGACCCCGGGCGGCCGCGGCGGAGGCACTGCCGGGACGCCTACTTCGGCGTGGCGGCCAGCCGTACCGCCAGCCCCGTGAACACCGTCCCGCTGAAGACATTGAGCCCCCGCGCCACCCGGCGGCTGCGGCTCAGCAGCCCGGCCAGCTTCCCCGAGAGCAGACCGATGGACCCGTCGACACAGAAGCCCATGACCACGAAGGTGATCCCCAGAATCATGAACTGGCCCGGCACATGGCCGAGTTCGGGGCTCACGAACTGCGGCAGAAAGGCGATGTTGAAGAGGATCACCTTGGGGTTGAGCAGGTTGATGAGGGCTCCCTGCCAGAAGGCGCGACGGTTGCCGGGGCCGACGCTCCCGCGCTCCTCGCCCGGCAGCGAGCGGTCACGGAACGCCTTGCAGGCCAGGTAGAGCAGATATGACACCCCCGCCCAGCGCAGCACATGATAGAGCGTGGGCAACGCCGCGAACAGGGCCGACAGCCCCAGCGCCGCGGCCACCGCGTGCACGAACATCGCGCACGCCACCCCGAACGCGGCCATGACCCCCGCGGTGGGACCGCCCCGGCCGCCCATCGCCACGATGAACATCATGTCGGGGCCGGGGGTGACGCAGAGCACGAAGGCGGCGAGGAGGAACGCCGCGTACAAGGATGTGTCAACCATGGGGCCATGGTTCGGGGCGGAGCCGCAGGTGGCGAGCGAATTTCGGAAAGTGGAACGGCGGCCGCGCCTGGTTCGCACGGCTGCCGCGGCAAGGCCGGACCCGCTGAGCGGGTCGGGCGAAGTCCGCTGCCGTTCGGCAGCACCCCGAAGGGGCGCGGGGCTGTGTCGATGTGTGGCTCCGCCGCGCGGGCGCGACCAGCCACAGACGGCGCCACAGACGGCGCCACAGACGGCGCCACAGACGGCGCCACAGACGGCGCCACAGACGGCGCCACAGACGGCGCCGCGGATGGCCGACGACGCATCGCGGCACCTCCGGCGGAGCGCTTCAGTGGCGCCGCGCGCGGCGGCCCGACCGGCCGGTGGCCCTGGCGGGCGCCCCGGACTCCCGCCAACCGCCCGGGACTTCGGCCATGACGAGGCCGAGGACCAGCCAGAAGAGCATGGCGATCCGGTCCAGATTGGCCGGGTGGTCCACCGTGGCCGCGAGGAAGAACCCCGTCAGGGCGGCGAGCCCGACGACCCCGGCCACGGACTTCTCCCGGGCGGCGCGGACCGCCGAGGCCACGGCGATCACGGTCACCAGCACCATGCCGAGCAGACCGGCCACCCCCGCTTCGGCCAGCCAGTTCAGCCACATGTTGTGCGCATGGACGAACGTCCTGCCGCCGGGCACGGCGGCGGAGACGGCGTCCCCGGCCCGGCCGAGACCGATGCCGAGCGGATGATCCATGGCGAGGTCCACGGCCGCCTTCCACGCCTGGCCCCGGACGCCCAGCGCGTCACCGGCCCGCGACACCACCCACAGCGCCACCGTCACGGCCACCAGCCCGGCCAGCCCCACCGTCGTCAGCGTCCGCACACCCCACCGGCCGAGGCGGGGCGCGAGCCAGTACGCGCCGCCGAGCACCAGCAGTCCGGCCGCCGCCGCGACGCAGCCCGCCCGGGAGAAGGTGGTCAGCACCGCGCCGTACGCGAGGAGGCCCACGCTCACGACGGCGACGCGGGCGGTACGTTCGGCGACCGTCACCGCTGCCAGCAGGGCGAACGGAGTGAGCAGCACCAGGAACGCGGCGAGCAGATTGGGGTTGGCGAAGGTTCCCGTGGCGCGGATCATCGCACCGGAACCACCGCTGTCGCAGTCGACGTCGGTGAAGAGCCCGGTGCGGCAGAAGCCGGTCGGCACCTCATTGGTCACCTGGGAGAACGCCGTGGTGGCCGCGGCCGTCACCGCGGCCAGCGCGAGCAGCGCCACCGCCCGCCAGGAGTCAGGCTGCGCACGCCGCACCCCGACCACCAGATAGAAGGTGGCGAGGGCGGTGATCAGCGCGCGCAGCGGCGGGACGGGGTGCCCGCCGACATAGGTGGTGGCGATGGCACCGAGGAGGAGCAGCGCGATGGCGGGGTCGAGCCGGGTGCGGAAGGTGGCGAGCCCGGGGGCCGTCACCGCCGTCGCCACCAGGCCCGCCAGCACCGCGAGGCGCACCGGTGTGATGACACCGACCAGCGGGGCGTCCGGGAAGAAGTCGGTGGCCGCGTCGAGCATGACGATGGCCGTAGCCACCAGCGGAACGGCCTGAACTGTCGCGCGCACGGGTGCCATGGCGCCCCAGCGTGTCCGGCCGCGGGTACCGGCAGATGGCACACACACGAACACCGGACACCGCCTTCGCGTCCGGTGTGCCTCGCCGCCCACGTCCGGCGCGGCGGCCGCGATCCCGACGCGGACCTATGTGCCCGGCCCGCCCGCGGACCAGCGCGTTCTCCATCAGCCGCCGGACCGGCTCAGCGGGTTGCCGCCCGACTTCGGTGTGCCGCCTGGCCGACGGGGCGTCAAGTCCCGCCGTGAGACCCCTACGTGTGCCCTGGGCCGAGGCCCAGGGCGCGGTCGAGCGAGGGGGCGTTACCGCCTATCGGTGTTCCTTCTCCCAGTTCGCCCTGCTGACCGGGTCGGGCCGGGGAAGGGGCTGTCCGTCGAGGTAGAGGTCGACCTTTTCGTTGTAGAAGGCGACCAGCCCCGCGATGGGGGACACCTGCCGGGTGGGGAAGTCGTATGTCCAGGCGAGGTCCGGGTATTCGGCCTTGTCGGTCCGGACGGTCCAGTAGCCGCTTGTCGTTCCCTTGTAAGGGCAGCTGGTGACCGAGTCGGTGGGCGCCATGCGCGTCCAGTCGAGATACACCCGGTCCAGGTAGTAGCGGGTCGGGAGCCCGGTCTCCAACACCATCACCGAGCTCGGGGCGTCGGCGAGCACGGTGCCGTCCAGCTCGACGCGGACGCCGCGGCCGGACCGGAGCGCGTCGACGCGGGTGTACGGGCTGCGGGGGTGGACGAACACCTGCTCGTCCTCCTCGAACCAGGCGTCGATGGCCTCCCACCGGAAGCTGACGCAGCCGACGACACCGGCGGGCGCGTCCTCGCCCCACTCCCAGGCCGCGCCCGGGCGGGTGACCGAACCCATCTGGAGGGTCTGGCGGCGTGCTCCGCCGACTTTCAGCGTCAGGCTCCGGCCCTCGTCGACGAGCGCCCCCTCGGCGATGTCGTCGCGGGGCACGCAGTACTGCGGATAGCCCGGCCAGAGCCACAGATAGCGTGCCCGCACCGTGTCGAAGACGGGGCGGCCGGCCACATAGCCGCGGATGCGGCGCGGTACGGGCTCCACATGCCCGGCCGGAACGATCATCGCCGGATAGTCCGGTGTGTACTGTGTCATGCCTCTTCCAGGGCCTCTCCGAACTCGCGCAACGCCTGGCCGTGCTGGCTGTGGGACAGCCAGTGCCCGATCGCTATGGCCGCCGCGACCGGCCAGTCGAGGATCCCGACGGCGGCGATGACACCGAGGCCCGCGAGGAACCACAGCTGTTCCTGCGAGGGCAGCTCCACTCGCCGCCCATCGAACTGGATGGTCACCGAATGGCGCTCGCAGATGTGCTCGGCCGCGGCGCGGGGGCCGCGCGACCTCTTCGTGGCCGGGGCCGACGCCTGGGAGGACGCGCTGGTGGGAGGGGGTGTCTTGGTTGCTCTGGTCATGGTTTCGATCCGTTCATCGACCTTGACGGACAACCGCGCGATGACATTTTCTACTCTAATCCACCCTCCATGCCTCATGCCCGGTGGCAGCTACTTGCCATGATTTCGGCCGGTCCGGCGAGAAGCGCGCGGTTGCGTTCTCGGCTCCCCTGTGCGGTCAGAGCCCCTCGCTCCGGTTGTGGCCAGGGGCTCGCCGAAGCGTCGGTGGCGGCCTTAGCTTCGAGCCGAATCGTGGCCGCCGGCCACGGCTGACGAAACGGAGGAAGCGACCATGAGAGCGGTCTTACGGAAGGCGCGGGCGGGAGCGGTTGTCGCCACGGCGGCTCTGCTGGGGCTGGCGGGGACGGTTGACGCCCAGGCCCTTGACGCGGATCGGGCGCGTACCACGGCGGTCGGGGCCCCCAGCGCCGCCGCGGCCGTCGACTACGAGACGTGGAAGAGCGATGTCGACAAGGTGATCGACCAGGCCCTTCCCTACATCCAGCAGCGCATCCAGGACGGTGGGGGACAGAAGCAGGCGATCGTCCTCGACATCGACAACACCTCGCTGGAGACCTACTTCCAGTGGTTCCCGCCGACTCCCGCCGTCGAGCGGGTCCTGGAGCTCACCCGTTACGCGAGCGAGCGCGGAGTGGGCATCTTCTTCATCACCGCTCGCCCGGACCTCCTCGAGCAGGTGACCCGGGGCAACCTGGTGCACGTCGGCTACCCCATCACCGGCCTGTACCAGCGGCCACTGGGGGACGTCCTCGGTGACCCGGCCGAGTACAAGACGGCGAAGCGGGCGGAGATCGAGTCCCTCGGTTACACCATCATCGCCAACATCGGGAACAATGAAAGCGATCTTGTTGGCGGGCATGCCGAGCGCACGTTCAAACTGCCTGACTACGACGGTCAGTTGTCCTGAATCGGAATTGTGAGTTCCGGCGGTTTCCTCCAGGAAGCCGCCGGAACTCGTCGGTCCACGGCCCTGCCACCGGTCCCCCGGGTGGCGTTCCGGGGTGCGGGTTCCCCGTTGTCCGAGGGGCGTGAATCCGCACCTTGCAATGAGGTTTCCCCCATTGTCTTTAGGGGTTCGACCATTCTCCGCGCTGGGGCGGATAGGTATAGTCCAGCGCTATGGACGGTCAAGGTGCGACCGCTACGTCTTTGTCCGCTGGAGGCGAGGTGCCCATGGGAATGGCGAGCCACGTTCCGAGCGCGGGCGGTGTGGGCGAGCGGCAAGCCCTCTTTTCTCCTTGAGCTGCCTTGATCCCATGGCGCACTCGTGAGTCGCAACCCTACCTTTCGACGATCAACGCCGGGTTTAGGACGTAATCCCAGGCATCAGGGGGAACTGTGCCAAGCTCTTGCAATGACGTGTTCATCATCGCCGACAATTCCACCGGTTCGGATTCCGAACCAGACGCTGATATCACACCGTTAAGAACGAGTGGCGGAGTCTTCAGCGGAGAGATAGAACGCATGCTTCTGGAGGCCGGCCGGCTCGTCAAGTCGGCCGTCGACCGCCATCGCAGCGAGGAACGGCTCCTGACCGAGATGGAGCCGGAGGAGGGCGTGGACGCCGCCGAGCACGTCATCGAGTCGGCGCAGCAGAGCCTCTCCGTGGTATTCGCCGGCGGTGACGACCAGCGGGCCCCCAGGCTGGTCACACGGCTGGGCAGGGCCGTCGCCCGGGGGGTCGATGTGCGTCTGCTGGGGCGGGTGGGGCTGATGGACGAGCGGTACCTGCTGAAATGCCTGGACAAGCAGGCGTCGGGGGTCGACGTCAGGCTTGTCGGGGCACCCCTGCACGAAATGGTGCTCGCCGATGGCTCGGTGGGTGTGGTGTGGTCCGATTCGGACAAACTCTCGCGCGAGGCGGTGCTGGTGCGGGCGCCGGCCGTGCTGCGCAATCTGCGCACCCTGTTCACGATCTCCTGGAACGGCAGCGCGGCGCTCGAGGACCACCGCCGCCTCAGCGGCCGGACCCGCAGCGTCATGGCCCGGCGGATACTCATGGCGCTGAGTTCGGGGCGTACGGACGAAGCCGCCGCACGGGAAATCGGCATGTCGGTCCGCACCTATCGAAGGAACGTGGCCGAAATAACGCGTGAACTCGGCGCGCATTCTCGCTTTCAGGCCGGTGCCCGCGCGGTGGAGCTGGGTCTGCTGCCCTATGTGGACGCCGCCGACGATGAGGACTCGCAGCCCGCGTAATCACCGGACCGCGGTCAGAACCTGTCAGGACGAGTCGACTCTCCTGAACCTCCCCGCATCGTCTGGCAACTTGTTGTATGGGCCTTGCAGGGGAATGAGCGGTGAATGTAGGAACATCCCAGCCTCTCACTGCATTGCCCGATCCACTCCCTGCGAGGAATGACATCCGGTGAATAGCGCGATGATTGATGTGATGGACATATGCCGGTCCTTCGGCAGCACACGGGCTCTGGACGGTGTCAGCTTCCGCATCGGGGAAGGCGAGGTGCTGTGTCTGCTGGGCCACAACGGCGCGGGCAAGAGCACGCTGGTGAGCATTCTCGCCACCGCGCTGCCGCCCAGCCGGGGCACGGCCCGGGTGGCCGGATACGACGTGGTGCGCGAGGCCCGTGAGGTGCGTCGGCGCATCGGCCTGACGGGGCAGTTCGCCGCGGTGGACGAGAATCTGTCCGGCCGGGACAACCTCATCCTGGTGGCACGTTTGCTCGGCGCGAGCCGCACCGAGGCCCGGACGAGGGCGGATGAGCTCTTGGAGACCTTCACGCTGACCGGCGCGGCCGACCGCGCCGCCGCGACGTACTCGGGAGGCATGCGCCGCCGACTCGACCTCGCCAGCAGCTTCGTCGGCCGCCCCCAGGTGCTGTTCCTCGACGAGCCCACCACCGGACTCGACCCGGTCAGCCGAAGCGCGCTGTGGGACTCGGTCCGGTCGGCGGTGACGGGCGGTGCCACCGTGCTGCTGACCACTCAGTACCTCGAAGAGGCCGAACAGCTCGCGGACCGGGTCATCGTGCTGGGCCGCGGCCGGACCATCGCCGACGGCTCGGTGGCACAGCTCAAGGAACAGCTCGGGGTCAGCTCGGTGCGCGCCACCCTCGCCGAACCGGCGGCCGTACCCACCGCATGGGCCGCGCTGCGCCACGCAGGTCTCGAGCCGCAACCCGGTGAGCCCGCGGGCACGGTCTGCGTCCCCGTGCGCGAGTCCGCCGCCCTCGCCGCCGTCGTACGGGCCCTGGACGACGCGGGAGTGGTGATCACCGGGATCTCGCTGTCCGAGCCGACCCTCGACGACGTCTATGTGGCCCTCGCCGAGGGGCTGACCGACCTGCCGGTCCTCTCCTGATTCCGTTCCCCGTGCCCCGGCCGACAGGCCATGCCACACGAACCCCGCGGGGCGCCCGCCGGATCCCGGATCCATGGCCCGCCCCCGGACTCCGAGGAGTCTCCATGCCGCTGTCCACCCTGACGTACCGCTCCATCACCGACGCCCAGATGCTGCCACGCCTCATCCGGCTCGGCCCCAATCTGTACGGCGCGGTCTTCACCCTGATGAAACTGGTGCCCGCCCAGTACATCCTGCGCCGCGCGTTACAGCGCGGCGAGCTGACCGAGGACACCGTGATCGTCGAAACCACCTCGGGCACCTTCGGACTCGCCCTCGCGATGCAGGCGGCGCTGATGGAGCGTGAGCTGGTCCTGGTGAGCGACCCCGCGATCGACGACAACCTCTACCGAAGACTGACCGACCTCGGCGCCAAGGTGGAGATGTGCCTGGAGCCCGCGCCGGTCGGCGGATACCAGGGAGCCCGGCTGACCAAGGTCGCGGAGATCCGCGCCTCGCTGCCGTCCACCTTCTGCCCCGAGCAGTACAACAACCCGGACAACGCCCGCTCGTACCATGTGGTGGCCGACCAGCTGGTGCGCACCTTCGGCACCGTCGACTGCCTGGTGGGCACCGTCGGCACCGCCGGATCGATGTGTGGCACCGGGGGCGGCCTGCGCGAATACAGTCCGCACACCCAGGTCATCGGCGTCGACAGCCACCGCAGTGTGCTGTTCGGCCAGCCCGACGGGCCCCGCTCGCTGCGCGGCCTGGGCAACAGCCTGTGGCCCGCCAACCTCGACCACACCCTCTTCGACGAGATCCACTGGTGCAACGCGACCGAGGCATACGCCCAGACAAGGGCCCTGCACGCGGAATCCGCCCTCTTCCAGGGCCCGACCAGCGGCGCCGCCCATCTGGTCGCCCAGTGGTGGGCGGCGAAGAACCCGGACGGGCTGTGTGTGGTGATGCTGCCCGACGAGGGGTACCGCTACCAGGCCACCGTCTACGACGACGCGTGGCTCGCCGCCAACGGCCATGTGCTCGCCGAGCGTCCCACCGAGCCGGTGACCGTCGCCTCCCCCGCCGAGGCCGGTGACCGCTGGACCCGGCTCGTGTGGGGCCGCCGCTCCTACGAGGAGGTGCCCGGCGTCGTGCCCAGGGTGACGCACCCCCTCGCCGAGCGGGCCCTGTCGTGAGCTCCACCGGACGGCTCACCCGCACCCTCGGCCCGCGCACCCGCCGCGTCGTCTACGGGGAACCGGATCCCGGTGCCATCCGCGGGGAGCTGGAGCCCATCAGCACCATCGACATGGCACACGTGGTCATGCTCACCGAGTGCGGACTGCTGCCCGCCGACACGGCCACCGCGCTCCTGGAGCGCATCACACGGCTGCGGGCGGAAGGCTTCGGCAGTCTGCACGGGCTGCCGGCACCGCGCGGCCTGTACTTGATGTACGAAGGCCATCTCGTGGCCGAACTCGGCGCCGACGTGGGCGGAAAACTGCACACCGGACGCTCCCGCAACGACATCAAGGCGACCGTCACCGCGATGCGGCTGCGCGCCGAACTGACCGATCTGCTCGGCGAGGTGCTGAGGCTTCAGGCGGTCCTGCTCTCCCGGGCCCGCGCCCACCGCGACGTGGTGATGCCCGTCTACACCCACTTCCAGCCGGCCATGCCGGTCAGTTACGGCTACTACCTGTGCGGGATCGCCACCGCGCTGGACCGCGACATCACCGCGCTGCGCCAGGCGCTGGACGAGCTGGACCGCTGCCCGCTGGGCGCCGGGGCGGTGTCCGGGACCGACCTGCCCATCGAACCGGCGCGCACCGCCGCCCTGCTGGGATTCACCGGTCCGCCGCTGCACGCGATCGACGCGGTGGCCGCACGGGACACGCTGCTGCGCACGCTCGCCGCCGCGTCCTCGGCCGGGGTGACGCTGAGCCGGCTCGCCACCGACCTCCAGCTGTGGAGCACCCAGGAGTTCGGGCTGATCGAGTTCCCCGAGCGGCTCGTCGGCGGCAGTTCGGCCATGCCCCAGAAGCGCAACGCGTTCCTGCTGGAACACGTCAAGGCCAAGGCGGGCGCGGCCATCGGCGCCTGGACGGCCTCCGCCTCCGCCATGAAGTCGGCGCCGTTCACGAACTCCATCGAGGTCGGCACCGAGGCGGTGGCCCCGGCCTGGCCCGCGCTGGCCGAGATACGCGACTCCGTCCTCCTCGCCCAGGTGCTCGTCAGCGGCGCCCGTCCGATGGTGGAGCGGATGGAGCGGCGTACGGCGGAGAGCTTCGTGACCGCCACCGTGATCGCCAACCGCCTGGTCGCACAGGGGGTTCCGTTCCGTACGGCCCACCACATCGTGGGCGCCGCCGTCCGCGAGGCGATCGAGAGCGGGGCGACGGAACTCGGCAAGATCGACCTACCCGACGGGGTCTCCGGCGGCACGGCCGCCGAACTGCCCTCCCTGCGTGATGTCGTCGAGGCACATGACCGGGGCGGCGGCCCCGGCGAGTGCGACACGGCCGTGGGCGTCCTTCGGGAGCGGCTCACCGCCCATGGGCGACGGCTCGCCGTCCACCGCGGCCGGACACGGGACGCTCGGCGGAGGCTCGGCCTCGCGGTCGACGCGCTCCTGGCGGGCCGGGAAACCGCGGCCGGAAGGGAAGGAGAACGGTGACCGGGCACGGGAGCACGAGCGGGCGGTGGCTCGCGTTCGTGGAGAGCAACACCACGGGAACGGGGCGGGAGTTCTGCGCGGCGGCGCGGGCGCGAGGACTGCGGCCGGTGCTGCTGACCCGGGACCCGGGCCGCTATGTGTACGTCGAGCAGGACGGCATCGACACCAGGCTGCTGGACACCGGTGACCTGGCCGCGGTGGTGGACTGCTGCGCCGGGCTCGTGGCGGACGGGGGGCTGGCCGGAGTCGCCTCCAGCTCCGAGTACTTCGTGTCCACCGCCGCCCGCGCGGCCGCCAAACTGGGCCTGCCCGCGGCGGACGGGGACGCCATCGCCCGGTGCCGGGACAAGGAGACGCAGGTCGCCGCGCTGGCGGCGGCCGGTGTCCCGGTACCCGACTCCACGGCCGTCGGCGAGGTGGCCGACGCGGTGCGCGCCGCCGACCGGATCGGCCACCCGGTGGTGCTGAAACCGGTGCTCGGATCGGGTTCGGTCGGCGTCCGGCTGTGCCGGGACCGCGAGGAGACCCGGCGGTGGGCGGAAGAGCTGCTGAGCCGGTCCACCGATGAACGCGGCAACCCGGTGCCGGCCCGGATCCTGGTCCAGGAGGCCGTCGAGGGACCGGAGTTCTCCGTCGAGACCTTCGACAACGCCGTCGTCACCGCCGTCGCCAAGCACATCGGGCCCCGGCCGTACTTCGTGGAGACCGGACACGAGGTGCCCGCACCCGTGCCCGACGCCACCGCCGCCGCGCTCGCCGACACCGCCCTGCGGGCGCTCGCCGCGCTCGGCCTCGGCTGGGGAGCCGCCCACACCGAACTGCGGATGTCCGCCCACGGCCCCGTCGTCATCGAGGTCAACCCGCGGCTCGCGGGCGGCATGATCCCCGTCGCCGTACGGGCCGCCCTCGGCGTCGATCTGGTCGACGCCGTGATCGCCCGCGCGGCGGGACAGAGCCGGACACCCGCGCGGCCGGGCCGGCTCCACGCCGCGGTCCGCTTCCTGCGCAACGAGCGCGAGGGGCGGGTCACGGACATCGGCGGGGTCGAGGCGGCGCGGGCGGCCCCCGGTGTGGTGGCCGTCGCGATCGGCACCGCCCCGGGACGGACCGTACGGGTGACGAACACGTTCCAGGACCGCCTGGGCTGTGTGGTCGCCACCGGGGCGGACGGGGAGCAGGCCGGAGACCGCGCGGCGGCCGCCGCGCGCCTGATCAGGATCGAGCTGGAGGAGCCGGCGCTGCCGGATGAAGGAGTCGCAGGCTGATGAGAGACGGCGCGAAGTCCCTGGCGTTCACCCGCGTTCCCCGGTGGACCCCGCCGTCCGCGACGGACGCGGGCACGGGGGTCCACGGCATACGGCTGGACGCGGAGCTCACGGACGCGTTGGAACGCACCGCCGGGGAAGGGGAAACCTCCCTGGCGGCCCTGCTGCTCGCCGGTCACGCCCGTGTCCTGGCGACCGTCGCCGCCGAGCGCGACCTGCTCCTCGGCTGCGTGCCGCAGGACGGGCCGGGCCCCGCGCGGCCACTGGGCCTGTCCGTCGCCGACTCCACCTGGGCGGAGCTGGCGGCACTCGCGGACGGGGCGCTGAAGGGCCTGGGACCCGCGGCCGGCGCACGGCCCGAGGCCGTGCTCGACCTGTCCGGGCTGGACCTGTCCGGGCTGGACTTGTCCGGACTGGACCTGTCCGGGCTGGACTTGTCCGGGCCGGCGGAGCACGAGGACACTCCGGCCCAGGCCCACGGCGACAGTCCGCCCGCCGCCTTGGACGACGGCGTGGTGCTCCGGGTGGCCTGGTCGCGCGACGAGCACGGCCTGTCGCTGCGGGTGCTGCACGACCGTGCCGCGATCGACGGCGGCTACGCGCGGCGCCTCGCCGGATACCACCTCGCCGCGCTGCGGCTTCTCGTGGCCGACCCGCACGGGAGCCACGAGGCCGAGAGCCTGCTGTCCCCCCAGGAGACCGAGAAGCAGCTGTACGGGCTCGCCGGCCCCACCGTCGAACTGCCCGACCGCACCTTCGTCGACCTGTTCCAGGAGCGGGCCCGCGGCTGCCCCGACGCCATCGCGGTCGAGCACGGCACGGTCCGGTGGACCTACCGGGAGCTGGAGCGGCGGGTCAACCGGATCGCGCACGCGCTGGTCGAGGCCGGGGTGGGCACCGAGGACGTGGTCGCCGTCGTCATGGACCGCACCCCGGAGTGGATCGCGGCCGCCCTCGGCGTCTTCACGGCGGGCGGTGTCTACCTGCCCGTTCGGCCGGACTTCCCGGTCGAACGCGTGGTCGCCCAGCTGGAGCGCAGCGGCTGCGCCGTCGCGCTGACCGATCCGGACAGCGAGGCGCTGGTGCGTGCCTCCTCCGCCCGGCTGGCCGCCCCGCTCACACGGCTGTCCGTGCCGCGCGTCCTGGCGCGCGGCGGCCACGCGGAGCCGCCCCGGGTGGAGGTGACGCCCGGCCAGGCCGCCTACATCTACTTCACCTCGGGCTCCACCGGAAGCCCCAAGGGAGCCCTGTGCGAGCACGCCGGCTTCCTCAACCACCTCTACGCGAAGATCGAGGACACCGGGATGACGGCCGGTGGCGGGGACGTGGCCACCCAGATCGCGTCGCAGTGCTTCGACATCTCCCTGTGGCAGTTCGCCGCGCCGCTGCTGATCGGCGGCAGCGTGCGGATCGTGGACACCCGCACCCAGCTCGATGTCGCCGCCTTCGTCGAGGAGATCGTCGAGGGCCGGGTCACCGTGATGCAGGTCGTCCCCTCGTATCTGGAAGTGCTCCTCACCCATCTGGAGCAGCACCCCAGCCCGCTCGGCGCCCTGCGCTCGGTGTCGGTGACGGGCGAGGCGCTCACCTACGAACTGGTGCAGCGCTGGTTCGCCGCCTACCCCGATATCCAGCTGGTCAACGCCTACGGTGCCACCGAGACATCGGACGACCCGATGCACGAGGTGCTGCACGGTGTCCCGGAGCGCGACTTCGTGTCCGTCGGCCGGGCGCTGCGCAACGTCAACACCTATGTGCTCGACGAGAACCTGGCGCTGGTGCCGCTGGGCACGCCCGGCGAGATCGCGTTCTCCGGGGTGTGTGTGGGCCGTGGCTACATCAACGACGAGGAGCGCACCCGGGAGGCGTTCGTCCCGGACCCGTTCCGGCCGGGCAGCCGGATGTACCGGACCGGTGACTTCGGCCGGTGGCTGCCCGAGGACCGCCTGGAATTCCTGGGGCGCCGCGACGCGCAGGTCAAGATCCGCGGCTTCCGCATCGAGATCGGTGAGATCGAGAACAAGCTGCTGACCATGGAGGGTGTCCGCGAGGCGGCAGTGGTCACCGAGGGCGACACCAGTGAACAGCGCGTCCTCGTCGCCTTCTTGAGCGGTTCGGAGAAGGTGACCGCGGAGCGGGTTCGCGACTTCCTCGGCACCGTCCTGCCCGACTACATGGTGCCCACCCATGTCCACCGGGTGGACCGGCTGCCGCTCACCGAGAACGGGAAGATCGACAAAAAGGCGCTGGCGCGGCCCGTGGAGGAGACGGCCGGACGCCCCGCCCACATCCCGCCCGCCACCCCCGCCGAACGGCGCCTGGCCGAGCTGTGGGCCGACGTCCTCGGCGTACCGCTGGAGCGCATCGGCCGGTCCGACGACTTCTTCGAACTGGGCGGCACATCGCTGGCCGCGGTGCGGCTCCTGGTCCGGCTCGACCGGGCGCTGTCGCTGAAGGACCTGGCCGCCCATCCGGTGCTCGCCGACTGCGCGGCGGTGCTCGAACCCCACCATGGCGGTGCCTTCGCCCGCCCGGTGGCGACCCGGCTGCTCCAGCCGCTGGCCGCCGTGCCGGATCCGCACCACACCCTCGTGTGCTTCCCCTTCGCGGGGGGCAACGCCGTCAACTTCCGGCCCCTGGCCGGCGAGCTCCAGCGCGACGGCATCGCGGTGTTCGGTGTGGAACCGCCCGGCCATGACTTCGCCGGCGACGGTGAGCCGATGGAGGACGTCCCCGTCCTGGCCTCGTGGGTACGGGACGAGATCGTCGCGCACCTCTCCACGCCGGTGTCGGTATGGGGACACTCCACCGGTGTGGCCGCGGCGTTGGAGACGGCGCGACTGCTGGCGGAGGCGGGCCGGCCCGTCGAGCGTGTCTACATCGGCGCGCTGCCGCTGGGGGACGCCGAGACGCTCGCCGCCGAGATGGCACAGGCGGCCACGGCGGACGAAGAGAGCCTGCTGTCCCGGCTGCGGGCCGGAGAGGTGTACACGGAGCTGGACGAACTGGGGGCGGAACGTGCCGATGTGGTGGCCGGCGCCTACCAGCACGACGTACTGACCGCCGGCCGACATCTGCGCGCGGTCCGTGAGGACCCGGAGGCATACCGGCTCGACGCCCCGGTGGAGGTGGTGGTCGCACGGGACGACACCGCCACGGCCTCCTTCACCGAGGAGTACGGCGGCTGGAAGGCGATCTCCGACCGGATCACCCTCCATGAACTGGAGCGGGGCGGCCACTACTTCGTCCGCACCCGGCCGGCGGAGACCGCCGCGCTGATACGGTCCGGCTGCCTGTCGTCGCAGTCGCGGGACCGGTGACGAAGGGGGCGTACCCGGGTCCGCCCGGGTACGCCCCCTCAGCCGTGGCTCGTCGGTCCCGACACCTCGGTGCGCCTAGGGACGGAACGGTTCGCCGAGGCCGACGACGATCTCGCGCTCGCCCCGGTAGGGCTCGCGGCTGTGCGCCATGCGGACGTTGTCGACGACCATGAGGTCGCCGCGCCGCCAGGGCTCGCGCACCGTGTGCTTCTCGTAGACCGCGTTGATGAGGTCGACGGTGGCGCCGTCCAGGGGAGAGCCGTCGCCGTAGAAGGTGTTGAACGGCAGCCCGTCGGGGCCGAACTCCGCGATGAGGAACTCACGCACCTCGGGAGCCATCGTCCACTCGTTCAAGAACGCGATCTGGTTGAACCAGCACCGTTCGCCGGAATCGGGATCCGCCAGGACGGCCGGACGGGTCTGCCGGGTGCGCAGGCCGCCATCGGCGTCCCAGCGCACCTCGATGCCGTGGTCGGCGCAGTAACGCTCCACCTCGTCGGGGTTCTTGGCGCCGAACGCGTCCTCCCAGCCGATCCCGACGAACGGGTTGTAGTGGCGGGTCAGCACCCAACCGTGGCGTTCGAAGCGCTCGACGAGCTCCTCCGGCAGGTCACGCAGCACCGCACGGGCGTCCGCGACGGCCGTGACACCGCCCGCGGACGGCGGGGTGACACAGGCGAAGACCATCAACCGGGGCGCCTCGGCCGCGTAGCTGAGCTCATGGTGCATGCACATGGGCTGGTCGGCCGGCCAGTGCGAGGAGGAGTACACGCCCGGTCCGAACTCGTCGCGGGGAGCGAACCCCTCGCGCTCGGCCATGCCCTCGCCGACGATCCCGCGGATCACCGAGGCGGCGTGTTCATGGCCGTCCAGGTCCAGCCCGCGGACCAGCAGGGCACCGTGCCGGGCCACCAGGGCCCGGATCTCCTCGCGGTGTTCGGTGACCCAGGCCGCGGCGTCGGTGCCGGGCCCGGGGGCGGCGTCCAGCCGCCGCAGGGCATCTCGCTGTTCGGACATGAGGGCTCTCCGTTTCCGTCTGATGAGGGGGAGTGCGGGGGAAGGGGAGGACGAGCTCAGACCAGGGGGCGCCGGAACGCCCATACCGCCGCGCTCGATCCGAGCAGCGCGACGAGGGCGCTCGCGCCCAGGGCGGACCACACCTGGGCGCCCAGCGGCTGGTCGAGACAGAGCGCACGCGAGGCGTCCATCGCGTACGACAGCGGGTTGAGGATCGCCAGGACCTCCAGCCAGCCCGGCATCCGGTCCACCGGGACGAAGGCGCTGGAGGCGAACATCAGCGGGAACGTCACCAGATAGGCGGCGCTCTGCATCGCCTCCGCACTGCGCAGCCAGGCCGCCAGCGCCAGGAAGATCCAGGTCATCGCCCACACCACCACACAGGTCAGCAGCAGCGCGGCCACCAGCCCCACACCGCCGCCGGCCGGGTCGGCGCCCATGAACACCACGGCCACCACGAGCAGGATCGCCAGCTGCGCGGTGGTGCGCAGCAGATCGGCGAAGCTGCGGGCGAACAGCAGCAGCGGTGCGTGGATGGGCAGGGTGCGCAGCCGTGCCACCGCGCCGTTGTCCATGTCCCGGACCAGGCCGATACCGGAGGCGATCGCGGGGCCGATGCCCGTGGTCACCAGCAGCGCGGGCAGCAGATAGTCCAAGTAGGAGACGCCGTCGGGCAGATGGTCGAGGTCGACGATGCTGCCGAAGACCTCGCTGAGCAGAAGCAGCATGAAGACCGGTTGCAGCATGGCGAGGACCAGGGTCCGGCGGTGCGCGAGATGGGCCTTGAGCGACCGCTGGGTGAGGATCAGCAGTTGTGCCCAGGGGCTGCTGCCGTGCCAGGCGGGAGCGAAGGCGCCGCCGTCCGGTAACGACGGACCAGGGGTCATGAAATTCCTCCGGGAGTCGTGCGCCCGTTGGTGCGCGGCACGGTGCGCCAAATTCCTGGAGCGGTAATCGAAAAAGGCAGGATCAAAGAATCCGCCGCCATGACCGGCTACGCGATGACTGAGCGCGGAAGTATCGGATAGCTGTGTCGTCCATGCGGAACGAACGCACTTCGACTCTATCGCGCGGAATTGGACCCGACGGGACGTTTCCTGGCCAGTACTGGCCGGGGCGCACCGAAATCACGGTGCGATATGGGCGATATGCGGGGTTCTGTGTCGAGGAGATGGGGTGCACTGTGCAATTTGTTGTCAGTGCCTTTCCCTCCTTGCGGTCCCTCGGTAGAAATGCACGGCAGTGCCGGATCGGCGCATGGAAACTCAGTTCGCGGACACGAAGGGCAGGGCCTTGGATATGGCGGGAATCAGCACCGCCCCCAGCGTTGACGCAGTGCTCCGGGAGCATGCGGAAAACCGCCCGGAAAACACGGCGGTCGTATTCGTGACGGACCCGCTGCGCACCGACGGAGCGCAGCGGCTCACCTATGCGGAACTCGACGCACAAGCCAGGAGCGTGGCCGTACGGCTCCGTGCCCATGTCCCGCCGGGCGGCCGTGTCGTCCTGCTCCACCCCGCCGGGCCGGCCTTCGTCACCGCCTTCCTCGGCTGTCTGTACGCGGGGGCCGTCGCGGTTCCCTCGTCCCTGCCCGGCCGGTACCGGCATGAGCGTTACCGGGTCAGGCGCATCGCGGACGACGCGGGCGCCGCGGCGATCCTCACCGACACCGCCACCCGCGCCGACATCGGGGCGTGGGCCGCCGAGGAGGGACTCGACACACTTCCCCTCCTGGTCACCGACGACGGCGACGCCCCGGATCCGCACACATGGACGCTGACGCCCGCCGGACACGACACGCTCGCCGTGCTCCAGTACACCTCCGGCTCCACCGGCGATCCCAAAGGCGTCATGATCAGCCACGGCAATGTGCTGCACAACACCGCCAATCTGGCCGACTCCCTGGACCTGGACGACACCACCCCCATCGGCGGGTGGATTCCGCACTTCCACGACATGGGGCTGATGGGCTCGATACTCCCGCCACTGCTGCTCGGCTCGACCACCGTCCTGATGAGCCCCACCACCTTCCTCAAACGCCCCCACCTGTGGCTGCACATGATCGACCGCTATGGCATCGAGGCGTCCGCGGCGCCGGACTTCGCGTACGACCTGTGCAGCCGACGGGTCACCGAGGCACAGAGCGAGGGCCTGGACCTGTCCCGCTGGCGGCATGCGCTGGACGGCTCCGAACCCGTACGCGCCGCCGTGCTCGAACGATTCCAGCGGCGCTTCGCCGGCCACGGCCTGCGCGCCGACGCCCTGACCCCCTGCTACGGCATGGCCGAGGCGACCCTCTTCATCTCCGGGGCCGCCCGCACCGCCCCCCGGGTGCGGCAGGTCTCCGCGGAACTGCTGGAACACCACGAGTTCCGGCCCGCGGCCCCGGACGAGCCCGCCCGCGCCGTCGTCGGCTGCGGCCCGCCACTCGGCGCCGAGGTGCGCATCGTCGAACCGGACACCCGGCGCGCCCTGTCCGAGGGAGGCGTAGGCGAGATCTGGATCCGCGGTGACATCGTCGGCCACGGCTACTGGAACCGCGAGGCCACCAACGAGGCCGAGTTCCGCGCCACGACCGCGGACGGCGACCCCGGCTGGCTGCGCACCGGCGACCTCGGCGCCCTGTACCAGGGCGAACTCCACATCACCGGCCGCATCAAGGACGTACTCAACCTGCGCGGCCGCAACCTCTACCCGCAGGACATCGAGGATGAACTGCGCATCCAGTGGCCGGAGTTGGGCAACCTCGTCGGCGCGTGCTTCGCCGTACCGGGCGAGGGACCACAGGGCGACGACGTGCTCGTGGTCACCCACGAGGTGCGCGGCATCAAGGACGAGGAACGGCTGAGCGAACTCGCCGCCGAGATGCGGCTCACCGTCGCCCGCGAATTCGGCGCCCCCGTCGGCGCGGTCCTGCTGCTGCGCCCCGGTGGAGTACGCCGCACCACCAGCGGCAAGATCCAGCGGTCGGCGATGCGCGACCTGTTCCGCGCCGGGGCGCTGCGGCCCACCTACGCCGTCTACGAGCAGAGCCTGCTGCGCCCCTTACCCGAGCCCCAGGAGGCCGCCGTATGACCACCGCCTCCCCGGCCACCCGGACCCAGGACCCCTCCGCCGCACCCCTCGAGCAGCTCACCCGCCTGCTCGGCGAGCTCACCGGACCGGGGCAGCCCTTCTCACCCGAGGCGCTCGCCGAACTCGACCGGACGGAGGCGTTTCCCACCGAGGCATGCCGGGCGCTCGACACGTTCGGACTGCGGCGCTTCTACGTACCGGTCGAACACGGCGGCGCACTGGAGAGCTTCGACGTCGTCATGCGGCTGCTGCGGGCCGTGTCCCGGATCGACCTGACCGTGGCCCTCTCGCACGGGAAGACCTATCTCGGGGCCGCCGCCACCTGGATCGCGGGAGAGCCGGAGGCCGCCCGCCGGCTGGGACGGCGGATAGCGGAGGGGACACCCGTCTCATGCGCCCTGACCGAACGCCACCACGGCAGCGATCTGATGGCCGGCGAGGTGACCGCCAGGCCCGCCCCGGACGGTGGCTGGCTGCTGTCCGGCGAGAAGTGGCTGATCAACCTCGCCACCCGGGGCGGTCTGGTCACCGTCCTGGCCCGCACCGACGAAGAAGGCGGTCCGCGCGGCTTCAGCCTCTTCCTCGTGGACAAGTCCCGTCTCGCCCCCGAACACTTCACCCACCTGCCCAAAGTGCCCACCTACGGCATCCGGGGCGCGGACATCAGCGGCATCGCATTCCACGACGCGCCACTTCCCGAGGACGCGCTCATCGGGCGGGTCGGTGAGGGCATCGAGATCATCGTCAAGGCGCTGCACTTCAGCCGGACCGGCTGCGTCGCGATGTCACTGGGCGCGGGGGACCACGCGCTCGCCCTGGCCGCCGAGTTCGTCGCTCAGGACACCGACGGCGAACCGCTTGCGCAGGACCCGTACGTGCGGCGGGAGTTGGGCGAGGCCGCCGCGGGCCTGCTGCTCTCCGACGCCGCCGGTCTGGTGGCGGCGCGCTCCCCGCACGCGCTCGCCGGCGAGATGAGCGTCGTCTCCGCTGTCGCGAAGGCATATGTGCCCACCGAGGTCGACGACCTCATCGCGCGCCTGCTGCACCTCCTCGGCCCGTACGGACTGCTCCGCCCCGACGACCCGCACACCGGATTCGCCAAGGTGGAGCGCGACCACCGCATCATCGGCATCTTCGACGGCAGCAGCCTGGTCAACCGCAGCGCCCTCATCGAGCAGTTCCCCCGCATCGCCCGCGGCTACGCGAAGGGCCGCTGGGACGCGGAGGGCCTCGCCGAGGCCACGAATCCCCACGCCCCCCTGCGCCCGATGCGGCCTCGCGAGCTCGGCCTGGTCTCCAGCGGCGGCTGCTCCATCGTGGCCGGTCTGCCCGCGGCCGTCGGCGAACTGCGAGACCTGGCCGTACGCGGCCACGCCTCCACGGCGCTCACCACCCTGGCCGGGCAGCTTTTGGACGTGTCCGACCGGCTCCACCAGGACATGGCGGCGATCCGGTTCCCGCCCCGCGCCGTCCCCGGCCACGCCTTCCGGCTCGCCGAGCGGTTCGAGTCGTGCTTCGCGGCGGCTTCGGCGCTCCACCTGTGGCTGCGCGCCGCCGCCCGCGCCCGGGGCCCCATCCCGGAGGCCGCGCTGCTCGCCTGTCTCGTCAAGGCCCTCACCGACCTGGAGGAGCCCGTCGACGACGCCGACCGCACCGCCTTCGACGACCTCGCCGAAGCGGTCCTCTCCCGCCGGTCCGCCCCCTTCCACTCGCTCCTCGACCATGTGGAGCCGACCGGCTCCCGGCAAGGGGCCGCCTCGTGAACACCACCACCGGCACCTTCACCCTCGCCACCACCGTGGAGGAGCGCCTCGGTGACCCCTACGACCCCACGAACCCCAACGGCTTCCAGGCGATCCTCGCCGCACGGGAAGCCGGACGGCCCCCGGCCGGTGAGCCCTTCCGCGCCCTCGGCGTGGGCGGCGCCGAAGTCGGCCACGTGGACCCGGAGTCGCTGATGCACGCCCTGCGCGCCGGTTACCGCAGATCGCCCACGCTGGCCCGGTCCTGCGGCGGGGCCCAGCGGGGGAGCGGCGCCGTGACGGTCGGCGCGACCGCCGTCGGCACACTGGACTCCGGCCTGCGCATGACGCTGCGCCACCTGCGCGCCCGCCGCCTGTACGGCGCGGCGGCCATCGACATCCCCCAGTTGCGCGCGGTACTCGCGGGAGCCTACGCCGACCTGCTGCTGTGCGACACACTGACAACACTCGCGGTCCGGGGCACCGATGCCTTCCCCACGCGGCCGGACGCCCACGACAGCGTGGTCCGGGTCCTGGTACCGCGTGTGCTCCAGGGCGCGATGGACCGCCTTTCGATGGCCCTGGGGTCGCGCTTCTACATCAGGGAGAGCGAACACGCCGCCTTCCACCTGCTGCTGAACGAGATGCAGCGCGCCCTCTTCGCGGCCGAGGGCCGACCTGACGGGCAGCCGAACCCGGCCGACCGGCCGGGTCGGCCCCCGGGGCCCGCCGGTCATGCCGCTCCGCTCAGCGGCATGACCGGCGCGGACCTCACCACGGCACCGGCCGTCACCGCACTGTGCGACCCCGAGCTGCTCGCCGCCGCGCCCGGCCGCGCGCTCCTCACACGTGTGCGACGGACCCCGCAGCCGTCGGGCCCCGCACTGGAGCGCCTGGCCACGGAACTCGACCACCGGTATGACACCGGCCGCTCGTTCGACCTGGCCGAACGCCCCCTCCCCGACCGCCCCTAGCCGCCGCGCCCGGACACTCGCCACCTCAGCGCCGGACACCCGCCACCTCAGCGAAGGAGACACCCATGTCCGACCCCCACGCCGAGCCGCATACCGTCGACAGCCTGCGGGAATGGCTGACCAACTGTGTCGCCTCCCACCTGGAGCGGTCCGCCGACACCATCGACACCAGCGTGCGGCTCTCCGACTACGGACTCGACTCGCTGTACGTCCTGTCCGTCGCCGGAGAGCTCGAGGACCACCTCGACATCTCCCTCGACCCGACGCTCCTGTGGGACAACCCGACCATCGACGCGCTCAG
Organism: Streptomyces malaysiensis subsp. malaysiensis; assembly: GCF_040653035.1. NCBI lineage: Bacteria > Bacillati > Actinomycetota > Actinomycetes > Kitasatosporales > Streptomycetaceae > Streptomyces > Streptomyces malaysiensis. Next base: position 35,798 of record NZ_JBEZNG010000007.1, on the reverse strand, counting down.
CGAGGCCCTCGCCAAAGAACTGGCCCAGTACGCCTGACGGGCACTTCACACCGCATCCGCCACGGCATCCCGCCCCGCGCAGTCCGCCACTCCGCAGAACCGAGAGGACCGCTCCGCCATGTCCGACGCCGCCCGTACGCTCCGTCGACCCGTAAGCGCCGCCCAGTTGGGCGTGTGGGTCGCCCAGCAGCTGGACCCGGACAGTCCCCTCTACAACTGCGGCGCCTATCTGGAGATCGACGGCCCGGTCGACACCGGCGTCCTCGGCGAGGCGGTACAGCGGGCCGTGGAGGAGACCGAGGCACTGCGGTCGTACTTCACCGAGGACACCGGTCCCGCTGAGCGCACCGATCCCGCCGAGGACACCCGGCTGTGTCAGCTCGTCGTGCCCGCCGAGCCGTCGTCTCTGCGCGTGCGCGACCTGCGCGACGCGGCGGACCCGGAGGCCACGGCGCACCGGTGGATGAACGCGGAGATGCTCAAGCCCTTCGACCTCGGCCACGGCCCTCTGAGCGATCAGACCTTGCTGCTCCTGGCCGACGACCGGTCCTTCTACTTCCACCGCTACCACCACGCCGTCCTCGACGCGTTCGGACAGACCGTGTACGGCGCGCGGGTCGCGGCCCTCTACACCGCCCTGCTCACCGGCACCGAGCCGCCCGCGTCCGGCTTCGCCACCCTGGACCGGGTGGTCGCCGAGGAGACTGGCTATCCGGGTTCGCGCCGTCACACCCGGGACCGGGCCCACTGGCTCGACCTGTTCGAGGAGATGCCCGACCCGGTGGCGCTCGCGGGCCGCGCGGCCGGCAGCACCCACAGCAGTTTGCGGCGCATCCTGGTCCTGCCGACCGCCCTGGCCGATCGGCTCACCGCGCTGGGCGACCGGCTCCGGGTGCAGTGGCCGGCCGTCGCCATCGCGGCCACCGCCGTCCTCTACCACCGTATGACCGGCAGCACGGACCTCACCTTCTCGTTGCCCCTGGCAGGCCGCACCAGCCGGGTGTCCCTGGCCACGCCGAGCGCGATGGTGAACGTCCTGCCCATCCGGGTGGCAGCCACCCCGCGGAGCACGTTCACCGAGCTGGTCGCGTCGGTGTCGCGCTCGCTGGCCGATGTCATCAGGCACCAGCGGTTCCGGGGCGAGGAACTCGTCAGGGAGCTCGGGCTCTCGGGAGGCCGCCAGGCCCGCCTCGGCCCGACACTCAACGTGGTGGCCTACGTCGACGAGCTCCGCTTCGGCGACAGCCCCGCCACCCCCCACCCGCTGTCCTCCGGACCGGTCAACGATCTGAAGATCAACTTCTATGGCACCGCGGCCTCCGGCACGGGCATCCGCGTGGAGTTCGACGCCGACCCGGACCTCTATGACGAACGGGAGATCGCCGCCCACCAGGAACGGCTGGTGCGGGTGTTGGAGTGGGTCGCTGAGGATCCCGATCGCCGTATTGGTGATGTGGAGTTGTTGTCCGCGGTGGAGCGGGAGCGGGTGCTGGTCGGGTGGAATGGTGAGTCGCGGGGTGTGCGGGGTGTGTCGTTGCCGGTGCTCTTTAGGGAGCAGGTGGCGCGGACGCCGGATGCGGTGGCTGTTGTCGCCGGGGATCGTGGCTTGTCGTATCGGGAGTTGGATGCGTGGTCGAACCGGGTGGCGCGGTGGTTGGTGGGTCGGGGGGTGGGGGCCGAGTCGTTTGTGGGTGTGGTGTTGCCGCGGTCGGTGGAGTTGGTGGTGGCGTTGTTGGGTGTGGTGAAGGCGGGTGGTGCGTATGTGCCGGTGGATCCGGAGTATCCGGCGGAGCGCAAGGCCCACATCCTCACCGATGCGCGGCCGGTGCTGGTCATCGACGATCTGGCGGCCCTCGCGGCGGCTGACGAGTACACGGACACGCCGATTGCAGACGCCCCGAAGCTGTCGCATCCGGCGTATGTGATCTATACGTCGGGTTCGACGGGTCGGCCGAAGGGTGTGGTGGTTGAGCATCGTTCGGTGGGGGCGTATCTGGAGCGTGCGCGTGAGGTGTATCCGGATGCGTCGGGTACGGCGTTGCTGCACTCTTCGGTGGCGTTCGATCTCACGGTGACGGCGTTGTACACGCCGTTGGTGAGCGGTGGCCGGGTGGTGTTGGCGGATCTCGATGAGCGGGCGGTCGGTGTCGGTCGGCCGTCGTTCATGAAGGTCACCCCTTCCCATCTGGGGCTGTTGGAGGCGTTGCCCGAGGAGGTGTCGCCGTCGGGGACGTTGATCACCGGTGGTGAGGCGCTGGTGGGTGAGGCGCTCGCGTCGTGGCGGGCCGCGCATCCGGATGTGACGGTGGTCAATGCGTACGGTCCGACCGAGGCGACGGTCAACTGCGCGGACTTCCGCATCGAGCCTGGTCAGGAACTTACGAGCGGTGCTGTACCCATCGGGCGGCCGTTCTGGAACACCCGCGCCTATGTCCTGGACGCGCGGCTTCGGCCGGTGCCGCCGGGCGTAGCCGGTGAGCTCTACATCGCCGGTGTGGTTCTGGCGCGGGGCTATTGGCGTCGTGCGGATCTGACGGCGGAGCGGTTCACCGCTGATCCGTTTGGTCCGGCCGGTGCGCGGATGTATCGCACGGGGGATCTGGCGCGCTGGAACACCGATGGCCAGCTGGTGTACGTGGGCCGGGTCGATGACCAGGTCAAGGTGCGTGGGTTCCGGATCGAGCTGGGCGAGATCCAGGCCGTTCTCGCTTCTCACAGTGAGGTCGCCCAGGCTGCGGTGGTCGTGCGGGAGGACCGGGCCGGGGATCAGCGGCTGGTCGCCTATGTGGTGGCGGACTCCGACGTTTCCGATGCGGCCCTGCGGGAGCACACCGCCGGATTGCTGCCGGACTACATGGTGCCGTCGGCGTTCGTCACCCTCTCCGCGCTGCCGTTGACGCCGAACGGGAAGCTGGACCGGCGTGCCCTGCCCGCGCCCGACTACGGTCCTGAGGGTACGGAAGGCCGCGCCCCGCGTTCACCGCGCGAGGAGATCCTCTGTGGCCTGTTCGCCGAGGTGCTTGGCCTGGAGTCCGTCACCATCGATGACGACTTCTTCCATCTCGGTGGCCATTCCCTGCTGGCGACGAAGCTGGTCAGCCGGATCCGTAGCGTGATGGACGCGGAGCTGCCTATCCGGCAGCTCTTCGAGACGCCCACGGTCGCGGGGATTGCCACCACCCTGGCGACCGACGCCGTTCGCCGTGGTGTGACCGTGGCCGATCCGCGCCCGGACCGCATCCCTCTCTCCTATGCCCAGCAACGCCTGTGGTTCCTGAACCAGTTCGAGGGCCCCAGCGCCACCTACAACGTTCCGATCGCGCTCAGACTGACCGGCCATCTGGACCGGGAGGCGTTGCGCCTGGCGCTGGGCGATGTGGTCGCCCGCCACGAGAGCCTGCGCACCGTCTTCACCGAGGACACCGACGGTGCCTACCAGGTCGTCCGTGCGCTGGGCGAGGCCGAGCCGGAGTGGACGACGGTGGAGACGGACCGGGCGAACGTCGAACGGGAGCTGCGCGAGGCCGCACGCCGTGGCTTCGACCTGTCGGCGGATTCCGGAGAACTGCCGGTGAGGGCAACGCTGTTCGCCCTCGACGGCGGTGACGAACACATCCTCCTGCTGGTCCTGCACCACATCGTGAGCGACGCATGGTCCCGCGCCCCGCTGGCACGAGACCTGACGGCGGCGTACGCCAGCCGTGTCACCACGGGCCGTGCTCCCGTGCGTGAGCCGCTGCCGGTCCAGTACGCGGACTACAGCCTCTGGCAGCGGGACGTCCTCGGTGACGAGTCCGACCCCGACAGCGAGATCTCGCGTCAGCTCGGCTATTGGACCTCCGCGCTGGAGGGTCTGCCGGATCAGCTGGAGCTGCCGTACGACCGGCCGCGGCCGTCCGTCGCCTCCTACCGCGGCGACCGCATTCCGTTCGAGATCCCGGCCCCGCTCTACGACAAGGTGGTCGCGCTCGCGCGGGCCACGCAGTCGAGTCCGTTCATGGTGGTCCAAGCGGGGCTCGCGGCGCTGCTGACCCGGCTCGGCGCGGGTACGGACATCCCCATCGGCACGCCGATCGCCGGCCGCACCGACACCTCGCTCGACGACCTGGTCGGCGTCTTCATCAACACGCTGGTGCTGCGCGCCGACACGTCGGGACGTCCCACGGCCCGCGCGCTGATCGAGCGCGTCCGTACGCGGAACCTGGCCGCCTACGCCCATCAGGACCTGCCGTTCGAGCGGCTGGTCGAGGTGCTCAACCCGGAGCGCTCGCTCGCCCGTCACCCGCTCTTCCAGGTGCTCCTGGCCTTCAACAACACCGACACAGCGGCCACCGACCAAGCCGTGGCCGGTATCCCCGACCTCACCGTGTCGCCGGTGGCGGCTGACACCGGGGTGGGCAAGTTCGACCTGTCCTTCGCCTTCACCGAGCAACCGCATGAAACCGGCGGGCTGCGAGGAGTGCTGGAGTTCAGCACCGACCTGTTCGACCGGGACACGGTCGAAACGCTCGGCAGGCGGTACCTGCGTGTGTTGCGGGGCATGGTCGATGCGCCCGACGCCCCGCTCGACCGTATCGACCTGTTGGACGAGGTTGAGGCGCGGTCGTTGCTGTCGGTTTGGAATGACACGGTGTGTGAGGTGCCGGGTCGTTCGGTGGTGGAGTTGTTCGAGGAGCGGGTGGTTGGGTCGCCGGATGCGGTGGCGGTGGTGGCGGGTGGTGTGTCGCTGTCGTATCGCGAGTTGGATGTCCGGGCTGGGCGTTTGGCGCGGTTGTTGGCTGAGCGTGGGGTGAAGCCGGAGCGATTTGTGGCGGTGGCGTTGCCGAGGTCGGTGGATCTGGTGGTGGCATTGCTGGCGGTGTGGAAGGCGGGGGCGGCATATCTTCCGCTGGACACCGAGTACCCGGCCGACCGGCTCGCCTACATGCTCCAGGACGCAGCCCCCACACTCGTCCTCACCACAGGCGATCTGGCGGCCGTGCTGCCGGATGTGGACGTTCCCCGCGTGCTGCTGGATGCGCCGGAGGTTGTGGAGGAGCTTGCCCAGGGGCGGGCGGAGGAGCGGCTCACCCGGCCTGGCGCGTCTCATGCGGCGTATGTGATTTATACGTCGGGTTCGACGGGGCGGCCGAAGGGTGTGGTGGTGCCGCAGGGGCCGTTGGTGAATTTCCTGGTGTCGATGGCTGGGCGTTTCCGGCTCACGGGCGAGGACCGTTTGCTGGCGGTGACTACGGTCGGGTTCGACATCGCGGGGCTGGAGTTGTTCGTGCCGCTGCTCAGCGGTGCGGCTGTGGTGGTGGCCGAGCGGGATGTGGTGCGCGACCCCGCGGCCTTGTGCGCTCTCCTGCTGGCTCAGCGGGTGTCGGTGATGCAGGCGACGCCGAGTTTGTGGCGGGCGGTGCTGGCTGAGGACCCGGCGGTGCTGGGTGGTGTGCGGGTGTTGGTGGGTGGTGAGGCGTTGCCCGCTGATCTGGCGGTGGCGCTGGCGGGTCGGGCTGAGTCGGTGACGAATTTGTATGGTCCGACGGAGACCACGATCTGGTCGACGGCGTGGCCGGTGACTCCCGAGAGCGCGAGCAGCCCGCGTATTGGGCGGCCGATCGCCAATACCCGGGTGTATGTGCTGGACGCGGGGCTGCGACTGGTGCCGGTCGGGGTGCCGGGTGAGTTGTATATCGCGGGTGAGGGTGTGGTCCGTGGCTATCACGGGCGGTCGGGGCTGACCTCCGAGCGGTTCGTGGCCGATCCGTTTGACCGCGTCGGCGGTGGGCGGATGTATCGCACGGGTGATGTGGTGCGGTGGACCGCGGATGGTGAGCTGGAGTATCTGTCGCGGGTTGATGATCAGGTCAAGCTGCGTGGTTTCCGGATTGAGCTGGGTGAGATCGAGGCGGTGCTGGCCGGGCATGACCGGGTCGGGCAGGCCGCTGTCCTGGTCCGTGAGGACCGGCCCGGTGACAAGCGCCTCGTGGCCTACCTCGTCCCGGCGACGGCCGACACCGGCCTGGTCAGCGCTGAGGTGCGTGAACATGTGGCGGCCCAGTTGCCCGGCTACATGGTGCCGTCCGCGTTCGTCACGCTGGACGCCTTCCCGTTGACGGCCAACGGGAAGCTGAACCGCCGTGTGCTGCCCGCGCCCGACTACGGTCCTGAGGGCGCGGAAGGCCGTGCGCCGCGTTCGCCGCGCGAGGAGATCCTGTGCGGCCTGTTCGCCGAAGTTCTCGGCGTGGAGTCGGTCACCATCGACGACGACTTCTTCCATCTCGGTGGCCATTCCCTGCTGGCGACCAAGCTGGTCAGCCGGATCCGTACCGTCCTGGACGCCGAACTGGCCGTACGCCGGGTCTTCGAGGCGCCCACCGTGGCCGAACTCGCCACGGCGCTCGACGAGTCCGCCGCGGTGCGGGGCCGAGTGGTGCGTACGACGCGACCCGCCAGGGTGCCGCTGTCCCATGCACAGCAACGCCTTTGGTTCCTCCAGCACCTGGAGGGGCCGAGCGACGCCTACAACATGGTCATCTCCCTCGACCTGACGGGCCCGCTGGACGAGGACGCGCTGCGTCAGGCCCTGGCCGACGTGGTCGCCCGCCACGAGAGCCTGCGCACGGTCTTCGCGGACGACGCGGCCGGCGGTGCCTATCAGGTGGTTCTCGCGCCGGAGCAGGCGCGGGTGCCGCTGTCCGTGGAGCGGGTGGCCGACGAGGCGTCCGTCGACCGGCTGATGCGCGGCGCCGCCGCGTACGCCTTCGACCTGACCAGCGAGATTCCGATTCGTGCCGCGCTGTTCCGCCTGCCCGCCGCGCTGCCCGGTGACGCATCCGCGAACGCATCCGCTGACCCATCCTCCGACCCATCCGCCGACCTCTCCGGTGTCCCGTCCGATGCACTGCCCGCTGCCCCGCCCGATGACCTGCCCCGCGCCCTGCCCCCCGACCGGCCCCGCGCCGGACGGGCCGACCGCTCCGCGCTGCTCCTGCTCACCCACCACATCGCCGGTGACGCCTGGTCGCGCGGTGTCCTGGTCCGTGACCTGACGGCGGCGTACGCGGCCCGTGTGACGACCGGCCGCGCCCCCGCCTGGGAGCCGTTGCCGGTGCAGTACGCGGACTACAGCCTCTGGCAGCGCGACCTCCTCGGCGACGAGTCCGACGCGGGCAGCGAGATCGCCCGCCAGCTCGACTACTGGACCCGGGCGCTGGAAGGGCTCCCGGAGGAGCTGGCCCTGCCCTTCGACCGGCCACGGCCGGCCGCCGCCTCCTACCGGGGCGACCGGGTCGGGTTCGAGCTGCCGCCGGGCCTGTACGAGCGGCTGGTGCGGGTCGCCGGTGAGCATCGCGCGAGTCTGTACATGGTCCTCCAGGCGGCCCTGGCGACCCTGTTGACCAGGCTCGGGGCGGGCAGCGACATCCCCATCGGCACGCCGGTCGCGGGCCGTACCGACGACGCGCTGGACGACCTCGTCGGGTTCTTCGTCAACACCCTGGTGCTGCGCACCGACACCTCCGGCAACCCCACCTTCACCGAACTGGTCGAACGCGTCCGGGCGCGGGACCTGGAGGCGTACGCGCACCAGGACCTGCCCTTCGAGCGGCTGGTCGAGGTGGTCAACCCGGAGCGTTCGCTGGCCCGGCACCCGCTCTTCCAGACCGTTCTCAACCTGAACAACGCCGCTCGGCCCCTCACCGCCCGGACGGGGCTCACCGTCACCGGACGACCGCTCGGGGCGCCCTCGGCGAAGTTCGACCTCTCCTTCGAGATCGCCGAGGCGGCCGGGGACACCGGGGCCGGGCTGGGCTGTGCGCTGGACTTCAGCACGGACCTGTTCGACCGGGCCACCGCGCAGAGCATCGCCGACCGCTTCGTCCGCGTGCTGGATCAGGTGGCGGCCGACCCGGCCGTCCGGATACAGGACCTCCGGATCCTCGACCCGGCCGAGCGGCGCGAGCTGACCGTGCCGCCACGGCACACCTCCACCTCCGGCGACACGACCCCCGGCGACACGATCGTGTCCAGGTTCGAGCGGCAGGTGGCCGCCACTCCCGACGCGATCGCGGTGACATACGAGACCACGTCCCTCACCTATGCCGAGGTGAACGCGCGGGCGAACCGGCTGGCCCATCTGCTGCGCGAGCGGGGAGCGGGCCCCCGGCGGTATGTGGGCTTAAGCATGCCCCGCACCGAGGAGCTGGTCGTCGCGGTCCTCGGCGTACTGAAGTCGGGTGCGGCATACGTGCCCATCGACCCGGCCTACCCGGCCGACCGCATCGCCTACGTCATCGACGACGCGCGGCCGATCCTCACGGTCACGCCCGATGTGCTCGCCGGGTCGGAGCGGTATCCCGTAGCCGACCCGGAAGTGGCACTCTCGCCCCTGGACACCGCGTATGTCATCTACACCTCGGGATCCACGGGGCGGCCCAAGGGCGTCGAGGTGCCGCACGGCAACGCGATACGCCTGATGGACTCGACCGGTCACTGGTTCGGCTTCGGCCCCGACGACGTGTGGACGCTGTTCCACTCCTACGCCTTCGACTTCTCCGTCTGGGAACTGTGGGGACCGCTGCTGCACGGCGGACGCCTGGTCGTCGTCTCGCACGAGACCAGCCGGACCCCGGACCGGTTCCTGAAGCTGCTGGCGGACGAGCGGGTCACCGTGCTGAACCAGACCCCGTCGGCCTTCTACCAGCTCATGGCGGCCGACCGGGACAACCCCGAGGCCGCCGCGCGGCTTCGCCTGCGCCATGTCGTCTTCGGCGGCGAGGCGCTGGAGCTGGGCCGGCTGGCCGACTGGTACTCCCGGCACCCCGACGACGCCCCGTCCTTGGTGAACATGTACGGCATCACGGAGACCACCGTGCATGTCACCCATGTCGCGCTCGACGAGGCCGTCGTCGCAGCCTCGTCCGGTTCGGTGATCGGCGAACCGATCCCCGATCTCGCCGTGTATGTGCTGGACGAGCGGCTGCGGCCGGTCCCCAGGGGTGTCGTCGGGGAGCTGTATGTCGTCGGAGCCGGTCTGGCCCGTGGCTATCTCGGCCGGCCAGGGCTCACTGCCGGGCGTTTCGTGGCCAACCCGTTCGGCGAGGGCCGTATGTACCGCACCGGGGACACCGGACGCCGACTGGCCGACGGGCGGCTGGAGTACCACGGCCGCGTGGACGACCAGGTCAAGCTGCGCGGCTTCCGTATCGAACTCGGCGAGATCGAGGCGGCGCTGGAGACACACGCCTCGGTGGCCCAGGCCGCGGTCATCCTGCGCGAGGACCGGCCAGGCGACAAACGCCTCGTGGCCTATGCCGTGCCTGCCGCCGGAGCCCGGTCCACCCCCGAGCCCGAAGCGCTGCGCGCCCATCTCGCCACCGCCCTGCCCGAGCACATGGTGCCGTCGGCCGTGGTCGCGCTGGACGCGCTCCCGCTCACCCTGAACGGGAAGCTGGACCGGCGCGCCCTGCCCGCGCCCGTGTACGGCGGGAAGCCGGAGGCGGACCGGCGGGGGCCGCGCACCGAGCGGGAGAAGACGCTGTGCGGGCTGTTCGCCGAGGTGCTGGGGCTGGACGGGGTCGGTATCGACGACGGCTTCTTCGACCTCGGCGGCGACAGCATCATGTCCATCCAGCTCGTCAGCCGCGCCCGGCGGGCCGGACTCGAACTCGCGGTGCGCGACGTCTTCGAGCACCGCACGGTCGCCGCGCTCGCCGACATCGCCACGGAGACCGTCCGCGTGGCCGCGGAGGAGCCGGGGGCGGACATCGGTGATGTACCGCTGACGCCGATCGTGCGCTGGTTCCTCGAACGGGGCGGTCCGGCCGACCAGTTCAACCAGTCGCGGCTCATCCAGGTGCCCGCGGCGCTCCGCCAGGAGCATCTGCGGTCCGCGGTGCAGGCGGTGCTCGACCACCACGGCGCCCTGCGGGCCCGGCTCACCGCCGATCCCGAACGAAGGCTGGAGATCCGGCGGCCGGGCGATGTGGACGCCGCGTCCCTGGTCCGCCGCGTGGCCGCCGCCGGGCTCGAGGAGCCGGCACAGCGGGATCTCGTACGGCGGGAGACCGAGGCCGCGCGGGAGCGCCTCGACCTGGACGCGGGGCGGCTCGTCCAGGTGGTCTGGTTCGACCGCGGCGCCGACACACCGGGCCTGCTGCTCCTCCTCGTCCACCACCTGGTGGTCGACGGGGTGTCCTGGCGCATCCTCGTACCCGACCTGGCCGAGGCGTACCGGGCCGTGAGCGCCGGGCGGGAGACGGAACTCCAGCCCGTGGGCACTTCGCTGCGGCGCTGGGCGCGGCGCCTGACGGAGGCGGCGGCGAGGCCCGCGCGGGCGGCGGAGGCCGCCTGGTGGCAGCAGGTGCTGCGGCCGGGGGACCCGCTCCTGGGCCGACGGGCACTGGACCCGGCCCGGGACACCTACGGGAGCGCGGCGCATCTGACGGTCACGCTGCCGGTCGCGGTCACCGAGAAGCTGCTCACCCGTGTGCCGTCGGTGTTCACCGCGGAGGTCAACGACGTGCTGCTGACGGCGTTCGCCCTGGCCTGGGCCCGCTGGCGCGGCCGGGGTGCCGGCGGCGCGGGCGGCCGGTCGGCCGGGGTGCTCCTCGACCTGGAGGGCCATGGGCGCGAGGAGGACCTCGTGGGCGCCGTGGACCTGTCCCGCACCGTGGGCTGGTTCACCAGCCTCTATCCCGTACGGATCGACCCGGGCGCCGCGGACCTCACCGACGCGTTCGCGGGGGGCCCGGCCGCGGGGGAGGCCGTCAAGCGGATCAAGGAGCAGCTGCGGGCCGTGCCCGACAAGGGCATCGGCTACGGCCTGGTCCGGCATCTCAACGCGGGCACCGCACCGGGGTTCACCGATCTGCCCGAGCCGCAGGTGGCCTTCAACTACCTGGGACGCTTCACGGTCGCGGACGCCGAGGAGGCGGGCAGCGCCACGGTCCCGGACTGGACCGTGCTGGCCAGCGCCGCGGGCATCGGCGGCACCGACCCCCGGGTGCCGCTCGCCCACCCCCTGGAGCTGAACGCCCGCACCGACGACGGACCGCGCGGACCCGAACTGGCCGCCACCTGGACCTGGGCGGAGGACATCCTCGACCGCGCCGAGGTCGCCACGCTGGCGGACCTGTGGTTCCAGGCCCTCACGGCCCTCACCGAGCACGCGGAGCGCCCCGACGCGGGCGGGCTCACCGTCTCGGACGTTTCCCTGAGCCTGCTGAGCCAGGACGAGATCGAGTTGCTGGAAGACGACTGGAGGACCATGTGATGGCGACGCAGTCCGGTTTGCAGGACATCCTGCCGCTGGCCCCGCTTCAGGAGGGCTTGCTCTTCCACAGCGTCTACGACGAGGCGGCGCCGGACGTCTATGTCGTGCAGGACACCATGGACCTGGAGGGCGACCTCGACCCGGAGGCGCTGCGCGCCGCGTGCCGCGCCCTGCTGCGGCGCCACGCCAATCTGCGCGCGGGTTTCCGCTACGCGGGCCTGCGGCGGCCCGTCCAGTTCATTCCGCATGAGGTGACCCTCCCCTGGGAGGAATTCGACCTCGCCGATCTGTCCGAGGACGAGCGCACCGCGGCGGCGGACCGGGTGCTGGAGGCGGACCGGCGGCGCCGTTTCGACCTCGGCAAGCCGCCGCTGATGCGGTTCACCCTGCTGCGGCTCGGCGAGGGCCGGCACCGCTTCGTCCTGACCAACCACCACATCCTGCTGGACGGGTGGTCGCGCCCGATGCTGCTGCGCGAACTCCTCGCGCTGTACGCGTCCCGGGGCGACGACGGCGGGCTGCCACGGGTCCGGCCCTTCCGGGACTATCTGCGCTGGCTCGCCGACCAGGACCGGGACGCCGCGGTGGCCGCGTGGCGCGAGGCGGTGGCCGGACTCGACGGCCCCACCCTGGTCGCGCCCCGGGCCGGCGACCGGCCCGCGGTCGTGCCGGGCCGTCTGGACGCCGAGCTCGAACCCGCCGTCCACGAAGGGCTCGCGGCCCTCGCCCGGGAGCGCGCGCTGACCCTCAACTCGCTGGTGCAGGGCGCCTGGGCGGTGGTGCTCGGCGGGCTGACCGGCCGTGACGACGTGGTGTTCGGCGCCACCGTCTCCGGGCGGCCGCCCGAACTCGCCGGGGTCGAGACGATGGTGGGCCTGTTCATCAACACCCTGCCCGTGCGGGTGCGGCTGCGCCCCGGCGAGCCGCTGGTGGACCTGGTGCGCCGGGTCCAGGACGAGCAGACCCGGCTCCAGGCCCACCAGCAGATCGACCTCGCCGAGGTGCGGCGGCTGGCCGGAGCCGGTGAACTCTTCGACACCACCATGGTGTTCGAGAACTACCCCGTGGACCTCACGGCCGGGAACGACAAGCCCGGCGGGGCGAACGGCCTGACCGTCGTCGGCGCCCGCAACCGCGATGCCGCCCACTATCCGCTGGCGCTCGTCGCGGTCGGCCGCGGCGGCCGGCTGCGGCTGCGCCTGGACCACCAGCCCGATCTGATCCCCGAGGCGTCGGCCCGCGCCGTCCTGGACCGCGTGGTGCGCGTCCTCACCGCGGTCGCCACCGACCCGCTCCGGTCCGTCGGCCGGCTCGAACTGCTCTCCCGGGACGAACACCGGGCCGTGTCCGCGTTCGGCCACGGCGCGGACACCGACATCCCGGACCACAGCCTGCCGGAGGCGTTCCGCGCCCAGGCCGCCCGCACCCCGCACGCCACAGCCGTCCGCACCGGCGCCGACGCGCTCGACTACGCCGCGCTCGACGCCCGCTCCGAAGCGCTGGCGCGCCGTCTGACCCGGCTCGGAGTGGTTTCGGAAACCCCGGTGGCGCTGCTCATGGAGCGCTCGGCCGACGTCGTCGTGTCCGCGCTGGGAGTCCTCAAGGCGGGCGGCGCGTATGTGCCGCTGCGCCAGCGCGACCCGGCCGACCGGCTGCGTCTGCTCACCGGCCTCGCCGGTGTCTCCCTGGTGCTGACCGACCGGGCCAACGCCGGCCGCGCCAAGGACCTGGGACTCCCGTCGGTCGTCGTGGACGACGGCGCCATGGAGGCCGATCCCGCGCCGGGGGAGCCGCTGCCGCGCGTCCACGCCGACCAGATCGCCTACATCTGCCACACCTCCGGCTCCACCGGAACCCCCAAGGGCGTCGCCGCCACCCACCGCCATGTGCTCGAACTCGCCCATGACCGCTCGTTCACGGGCGGCGCCCACACCCGGATCCTGGTCCACTCGCCGCACGCCTTCGACGCCTCCACCTACGAGATGTGGGTGCCGCTGCTGACCGGCGGCACCGCCGTCGTCGCCCCGCCCGGCGACCTCGACGCCGACCTGCTCGGCAAGCTGCTCGTCGAGCACGAGATCACCGGGTTGTTCCTGACCACCGGCCTCTTCCAGCTCGTCGCCGACGAGGCGCCCGAACACTTCGCGGGCCTCCAGGAGGTGTGGACCGGGGGAGAGGCGGTCCCCGCCGCGTCCGTCCGCCGTGTGATGCGCGCCTGCCCCGACACGACCGTCGTCGATGTCTACGGGCCCACCGAGACGACCACGTTCGCGGTGCGGCACCGGCTTCCCCGGGGGCGGGAGGTCCCCGACTCCGTCCCCATCGGCGGCCCCCTGGACAACACCCGGCTGATGGTCCTGGACACCGGGCTGCGCCCGGTGCCGCCCGGCACCGCGGGCGAGCTGCACATCGCGGGGGCGGGCCTGGCGCGCGGCTACTGGCGGCGCCCCGGGATCACCGCCGAACGCTTCGTCGCCGACCCGTACGGCCCGCCCGGGGCCCGTATGTACCGCACCGGTGACCTGGTGCGCTGGAGCCCCGAGGGCGTCCTCGAATACCTCGGGCGCGCGGACGAACAGGTGAAGCTGCGCGGCTTCCGCATCGAACTCGGTGAGATCGAGGCGCGGCTGGGCAGCCACCCCGGCGTCGCCCAGACCGTCGTCACCGTGCAGGAGCCGCGCCCCGGCGACAAGCGCCTCGTGGCCCACCTCGTCGCCGAGCGCGGCACCACCCCCTCCCCGGAGGAGCTGCGGGCGCACCTCGCCGCCGAACTCCCCGACTACATGGTGCCCACCGCGTTCGTCGTCCTCGACGCGCTGCCGCTGACCGCCAACGGCAAGGTGGACCGCAGGGCCCTGCCCGTGCCCGACACCGGTCCGGCCGCCGGCACCGCGGCGCGCCGCGCCCCGCGCGGCCCCCAGGAGGAGATCCTGTGCGGGCTCTTCGCGGAGGTCCTCGGTCTGCCGTCGGTCGGCATCGACGACGACTTCTTCGACGCCGGCGGACACTCGCTGCTCGCCACCCGCCTCGCCGGGCGCATCCGTTCGGTGTTCGGTGCCGAGCTGGCGGTGCGCCGGCTGTTCGACACCCCGACCGTGGCCGGGCTCGCCCGCGCCCTCGACACCGCCGGATCGGCCCGGCCGGCACTGCTGCCCGCCGAGCCGCGCCCCGACCGCGTCCCGGCCTCCTTCGCCCAGCGCCGGCTGTGGTTCCTGCACCGCTTCGAGGGCCCCTCCCCGACGTACAACATCCCCTTCGCGCTGAGGCTCACCGGCGATCTGGACCGCACGGCGCTGCGGGACGCCCTCATGGACGTCGCGGAGCGCCACGAGTCGCTGCGCACGGTCTTCGCCGAGGACGCCGAAGGCCCGTACCAGGTCGTGCTGGACGGCCCGGAAGCCAGGCCCGCGCTGACCGTCGTCCCCGATGTGCCGCCGGACCGCCTGGAGCGGGAGATCGCCGCCGCCGTGGGGTACGCCTTCGAGCTGGCCGAGGAACTCCCCCTGCGCGTCTGGCTGCTGGAGACCGGCGAGCGGGAACACGTGCTGCTGCTCCTGGTCCACCACATCGCGGGCGACGGCTGGTCGGTGCCGCTGCTCGCCCGCGACATCGTCTCCGCCTACGCCGCACGCCGCGACGGCACCGCTCCCGCCTGGCGGCCGCTGCCCGTGAGCTACGCCGACTACAGCCTGTGGCAGCACGAGGTGCTCGGCTCCGAGGACGACGGGGACAGCCTGATCTCGCGTCAGCTCGCCTACTGGAAGCGGACCCTGGCCGGACTGCCGGACGAACTCGAACTGCCCGCCGACCGGCCGCGCCCCGCCACCTCCGCCCATCGCGGCGAACGCATCCCCTACCAGGTGCCGGGACCGCTGTACGAGCGGATCCGCTCCCTGGCGCGCGCCACCAAGGCCAGCCCCTTCATGGTGGTCCAGGCCGCGGTCGCCGCGCTGCTCACCCGGCTCGGGGCGGGCACCGACATCCCGCTGGGCACTCCGGTGGCCGGCCGCACCGACGACGCCCTGGACGATCTCGTCGGCTTCTTCGTCAACACGCTGGTGCTGCGCACCGACACCTCCGGCAACCCCACCTTCCGCGAGCTGATCGCCCGCGTCCGGGACACGGACCTGGCGGCGTACGCCCATCAGGACCTGCCGTTCGAGCGGCTGGTGGAGGCGCTCAACCCCAAGCGCTCACAGTCCCGGCACCCGGTGTTCCAGACCATGCTCACCTTCAACAACACCGAGCGGCGGCAGGCGGCGGACGCGGCGGCCCCCGAGGACGGCGTGGGAGTGCCGGGCCTGGCCGTCGAGCAACTGGACTCGGACACCGGTACGGCCAAATTCGATCTGCTGCTGTCCTTCGCCGAGCGGCACGCCCCCGACGGGGGTGTGGACGGGCTGAACGCGGGTCTCGAATTCAGCACCGATCTCTTCGAACGCGACACGGCGGAGCGGATCGTGGCGCGGCTCCTGCGGCTGCTGGCGGCCGTGACCGCGAACCCGCAGGCGAGACTGGGCGAGGTGGCGCTCCTCGACGAGGGCGAACGGGCCACGGTGCTGAGCGGTGGACACGGCCCGGGCCGCCCCGCGCCGGACGTCTCGCTGCCCGAGCGGTTCGAAGCGGCCGTCGCCCGCGGCCCGCACGGCGTGGCCGTGGAAACCGCGGCCGGAGCGGTCGGCTACACCGAGCTGAACGCGCGCGCCAACCGGCTCGCACGGCTGCTCATCGACCGCGGGGTGGGCCCCGAGGACCTCGTCGCGGTCGCCATGCCCCGGTCGGCCGACCTGGTCACCGCCCTCACGGCGGTTCTCAAGGCCGGTGCCGGATATCTGCCCGTCGACCCCGAGTATCCGGCCGGCCGCATCGCGTTCATGCTCGAAGACGCCCGCCCCGCCCTCGTGCTGACCACCCGCGAACTGGCCGGGGCACTTCCGGAAGGGCTCGCCGGCCGTACGTTCGCGATCGACGACCCGCGGGCCGCCGAAGCGCTCGCCGCGTACCCCGCGACCGATGTCACCGACGACGAGCGCACCCGGCCGCTCGACCCCGCACACCCGGCGTACGTCATCTACACCTCGGGTTCGACCGGGCGCCCCAAGGGCGTGGTGATGCCCGCGGGCGCGCTCGCCAACCTCCTGGACTGGCACCGGGCGCAGCTGCCGGGCGGACCGGGCACCCGGGTGGCCCAGTTCACCGCGGTCAGCTTCGACGTCTCCGTTCAGGAGATCCTCTCCGCTCTGCTGCACGGCAAGACCCTCGTGGTCTGCCCCGAGGACGTCCGCCGCGACCCGGCCCGCCTGGCGCGGTGGCTGCACGACACGGGCGTCCAGGAGCTGTACGCGCCCAACCTGGTCATCGACGCCGTATGCGAGGCCGCCACCGCCCAGGGGCTCGAACTGCCGCACCTCACCGACCTGGTACAGGCCGGGGAGGCGCTCACCCCGCACGGCGCCATCCGCACGTTCTGCGCCGACCGCCCCGGCCGGCGGCTGCACAACCACTACGGGCCCGCCGAGACCCATGTGGTGACGGCCTGCCCGCTCCCGGCGGACCCCGACACCTGGACGCCCGGCCCCGCCCCCATCGGGCGGCCCGTCGACAACACCGCCGTGCGGCTGCTCGACCCCTGGCTGAACCCGGTGCCGCCGGGCGTCCCCGGAGAGCTGTACATCACCGGAGCCGCCCTGGCCCGTGGCTATATCGCCCGCGCCGACCGCACCGCGGAGCGGTTCGTCGCCGATCCCTACGGCCCGCCGGGCGCCCGGATGTACCGCACCGGCGACCTGGCCCGTCTCACCCGCGCCGGACAGTTCACCTATCTGGGGCGCACCGACACCCAGGTCAAGGTCCGCGGGTTCCGCATCGAACCGGGTGAGATCGAGGCGGTCCTCACCGCGGCGCCGGAGGTGGCGCGGGCGGCCGTGGTCGTGCGGGAGGACCGGCCGGGGGACCGGCGCCTGGTCGGTTACGTGGTCGGGGCGCACGGCGAGGAGCCCGAGGCGCGCCGGTTGCGCGAACACGCCGCCCGGCACCTGCCCGACCATATGGTGCCCGCCGCGTTCGTCACCCTGGACGCACTGCCCCTGACGCCCAACGGCAAGCTGGACCGGGCCGCGCTGCCGGCGCCCGAGTACCGGAGCGGTGCCGCGCCCGGCGTGCCGAGGACGCCCGAGGAGCGTGCGCTGTGCGCCCTGTTCGCCGAGGTCCTGGGCGTGGAGCGGGTCGGAGCCGACGACGAGTTCTTCGACCTCGGCGGTCACTCCTTCCTCGCCGCCCGGCTGGTCGGCCGGATCCGTGACGAGATGGGCGGCGACCTGCCGGTACGCGCGGTCTTCGACGCGCCCTCACCGGCCGCGCTGGCCCGCCTGCTGACGGGCGAGGCGGCCGCGGAGGGCGACTCGACGGGCACACTGCTGCCCCTGCGCGCCCGCGGTACCGCCGCACCGCTGTTCTTCCTGCACCCGGGAGGCGGCTTCAGCTGGTGCTATTCGGGGCTGGTCCGCCATCTCGGCGCCGAGGTACCGGTCTACGGCGTCCAGGCCCGCGGCCTCGACGGCGCCGGACCGCTCCCGGCGTCCATGGACGAGATGGTCGAGGACTATGTCGCCCGGATCCGCTCCGTGCAGCCGCACGGCCCCTACCGGCTCGCCGGCTGGTCCTTCGGCGGGCTGACCGCGCAGGCCCTGGCCGTCCGGCTGCGAGCGGAGGGCGAGGAGGTCGGGATGCTCGCGGTGCTCGACTCCTACCCGCCGGGGGAGCACAGCGACCACTCGGAGCCGGTGGAGCACGAGGTGGTCGCGAACAATCTGCGGGCCATGGGGTTCACCTTCGACATGGCCGAGCTCATAGCAGACCAGGAGCGGGTTCTGCTGCGCTTCCGGGAGTTCCTGCAAGCGGGAAATCACCCCATGGCGCACCTCGACCACCTCGAGGCCCAGGACGTGCTGGCCCTCAAGGACGTCTACGTGAACAATGTCCGGATCATGCGGTCCTACGTGCCCCGGTTCTTCGATGGGGACATGCTTTTCGTGTCCGCGGAACGGAAACCCGCCGATCAGGAAACCCTGCTGGATGTCAACTTGTGGCAACCGCTGATAGGCGGGTCGATCGAGATCTGCCCCGTAGACTCGAACCACGGAGATCTGATGACCGACGCCCGTCACGCGGCCCGTATCGGACGTTTTCTCGCCGACCGGCTGTGAGCCCTGAATGTACGTCAAGTGACAAGAGAAGAATTCTTCGAGAAGGAGCGATCTCATGAGCACCAACCCCTTCGAGGACCCCGAGGGCACCTATCTCGTGCTCGTCAACGATGAGGGGCAGCACTCTTTGTGGCCGGCGTTCGTCGAGGTTCCCCAGGGCTGGCGCACGGTTCTGGCCGACGCCACGCGGGACGCGGCGCTCGAATACGTGAACACCAACTGGACCGATATGCGCCCCAAGAGCCTGATCAAGGCGATGGAAGGCGCCGGCGCGGCCTGACCCGCGGCACCGCCGCACCCGCTGGACCGCCGTGTGGCCCGCCCCGCCGGGACGCCTCCGACGCGTCGCACCCGACGGGCGGGCCACACCCATGTCCGCGCGACCCCGAAGACCAAGGAGAAGGGAGGAGCGAGATGCCGGTCATCGATGTCAACGGAATACAGCTCCACTACGAGGAAGCCGGCGAGGGCGAGCCGGTCGTGATGATCCAGGGGACCGGCGCCGGCCGCACCGTGTGGCAACTGCACCAGGTGCCCGCCCTCACCGCCGTCGGATTCCGCGTGATCACCCTCGACAACCGGGGCATACCGCCGACCTCGGGGTGGACCGAGGGGTTCACCCTCCAGGACATGGTCGGCGATGTGGCGGGGCTCATCGAGCACCTCGGGATCGGTCCCTGCCGGGTCGTCGGCACATCCCTGGGCGCCTTCATCACCCAGGAACTCGCGCTGTCCCGGCCCGATCTCGTGCGCCAGGCCGTCCTCATCGCCACCCGGGGCCGCACCGATGTGCTGCGGGCCGCCATCACACGTGCCGAGATCGAACTGTACGACGCCGAGGTGGAACTCCCGGTCCGGTACGCCGCCGTGGTACGAGCCCTGAAGTCGCTGTCCCCGCGCACCCTCGACAACGGGGCGGCCATGGCCGACTGGCTCGACCTGTTCGAACTCTCGCCCGCGGGCGGGCCGGGACACCGGTCCCAGATGGAGTTGAGCACACTGGACCACCGGCTCGAGGCATACCGGGGCATCCGGGTCCCCTGCCAGGTCATCGCCTTCGCCGACGACCTGATCACCCCTCCGCACCTGGCGCGCGAGGTCGCCGACGCCATCCCGGGAGCCGCGTACGAACTCATCGAGGGCTGCGGGCACTACGGCTATCTGGAGGACCCCGCCGCGGTGAACAAGGCGATGGTGGAGTTCCTCACCGGGACGGCCGCCCGCTGACGGCCATGGGAGGCCGAACGGCACCGGAACGAGGAGAGGGGGGAGGGGCCCGACCGGGGGTATCGGACGGCCCTCCCCCCTCTCGTCAAAGGGGTCGCTCGGCCACTAACGCTGCGGGTGGCCGGGCGACGCGCTGGGCGCCTCGTCCCTGCCCGTCCCGGGCGCGGCCGGCGGTGTGTACGAGGCCGCCGGCACATCGGCACCGCCGCCGGCCGGAGCCGATACGGGGGAGAGCCGCCGGCCGGTCCCGGACGTGCCGCCGGGCCACCAGTTCCACGGGCCGAGCGCCGTCATCAGCGCCGGCAGCACGAAGATCCGGATGACCACGGCGTCCAGCATGATCGCCGCCGCGAGTCCCACGCCCAGCTGCTTGAACTCGACCGCGTTGAGCGTGCCGAAGATCGAGAACACGGCCACCATGACGATCGCGGCACTGGTCACGACGCCCGCCGAGCGGACGATGCCCTCCCGTACCGAGTCCTTCACGGACGCGCCCTCCAAGGCCATCTCCCGGATCCGGCTGACCACGAACACGTGGTAGTCCATGGACAGCCCGAAGAGCACCACGAACAGGAACAGCGGAAGCCAGGACACCACCGTGCCCGAACTGTCGAAGTCGAGCAGGCCCTCGGCCCAGGTGTGCTGGAAGACCGCCACCAGGACACCGAACGAGGCGGCCGCGGACAGCAGGTTCAGCAGCACCGCGGACAGCGCCACGGCCAGAGAGCGAAAGATCACCGCCATGGTGCCGAAGGTCAGCAGCAGCACGAAGCCCACCACCCAGGGCATGCGCTCCTCCAGATGGGCCGTGAAGTCGGCGCCCTGGGCCACCGCGCCGCCGACCGCGCTCTCGGCGTCCGGGACGTCCTCCAGCGCCTGGGGCACCCATCCGCGCAGCACCTTCATCGACTCGGTGGCCTTGGGGTTCTTCGGCGGGTACGGCGTGCCCACATCGACGGTGTGCACCCGGCGGTCCTCGGACTCGCGGATCACCGGCGTCTGGTCATGGGCGAACAGGCTGTTTCCCTCGGCACGGGCGATCAGCCCCCGCAGGGCGGCCTCGACCTGGCCGGCCTCGCCGGCGGGAGCCCGTACCGCCACCTTGTGCACGGTTCCCTCGCTCGGGAAGGCATCGGTGAGCCGGTCCGTCGCCCGCACGATCGGGATGTCCCGCGACAGGTCGTCCTGGCCGGGCTGCTTGAGCTTCATGTCCAGGGCGGGCAGGGCGAGCAGCAGCAGCGCGCCGATGGACACCACCAGGGTGAGAACCGGCTTGAGCAGCGCCGGGCGCAGCAGCACGGGCCACATCCGCGACTCGCCGGAGCGCATCGTGAGCCGCCACAGGAACGGCACCCGGGGACGGTCCACCCGGCCGCCCAGCTTGGCGAGGAGGGCGGGCAGCACGGTCACCGAGCCGAGCACCGCGACCGCCACGACGATGATGGAACCGGTCGCCAGGGAGGCGAAGGTGGCCTCCTGGGCCAGATAGAGCCCGGCCATCGCCACGATCACGGTGGTGCCGGACACCACGACCGTATGCCCCGACGTCTCCGCGGCGATGTCGATGGCGTCGAGGTGGGACTTGCCCTTACGGCGCTCCTCCCGCTCCCGCTTGAGATAGAAGAGGGAGTAGTCGACGCCGACGGCCATGCCCATGAGCAGGATGACATTGCTCACCGCGCTGGTCTCCGGCAGTACGTGTGAGGCCAGGGACGACAGGCCCATCGCGGAGACCACACAGGACAGGGCGAGCAGCACGGGCACCCCGGCGGCGATGATCGCGCCGAAGACCACCAGCAGGATCAGCAGGGTCAGCGGAACGCTGATCAGCTCAGCCCTTCTGAAATCCTCGCCGATGGTCTCCGACATGCCCTTCACCGTGGAACCGTCGCCCACCTCTTCGATCTTGAGCCCGTCGTGGGCGCGATCGGCCTCGGCGCTCACGTCCAGCAGCGGGCCGACCCGGTTCATGGCGTCGTCCTCGTCACCGGTCATGGTGACCGGCACCAGCAGGGCCTTGCCGTTCGGCGCGGGGACCGGCTCACCGACGCTCCGCACCTCGGGCAGGTCCTTCATCCGGTCGGTGATGTCCCGGGCCGCCCGCTCCGCCGCCCGCCGGTCCAGCTTCCCGCCCGAATCGGAGGTGATGAGCACGTTCTCCTCGGGCCGCTCGGTGAAGTCCCCCGAAGACACGATCTTGCCCGCCCGGCCCGACTCCCGGACCCCGGACTCCTCGGAGTCGAGCTTGTTCGTGCCGGCGGCGCCGCCGAGGAAGAGACACAGGACGACGAACACGACCCACAGTCCGATCGCCGACCACGGGTGTGTGGCGCTCCATCGGGCTACCCGTAACGTCGCCGGTTTCTTTCGCACCGTCGCTATCCTCCCAATGTCGCCGAACCGCCGGGGCGGCCGACGGGATTATGACGGTGAAACGTTAGTCGCGTGGCCCGGACGTCGATACGGGGTAAACCGCCTCGGTGGTCATTGTTTCCCGCAACTGTCACCCTGCGGGGAACCGCAGGGTGACAGTTGCGGGAAACCGTACTCGCCCAGGCGAAAACTTGACCGGAGGAAACTGCGGCCATTAGTTTCATATCCCGGTTCGTCCTTTCCGGTGGAGTGAAAATTCCATTGGCAAGTAAATGCCGCACCATTATGCGAATCAAGGGGAAACAATGGAAACCACGGTCCTCACTCGGCAACATGTTGCCAAGATCGTCCAGGAGAAGGGATTAGACCTTTTCATGGACCGGATGATCGACCGGCTCGACGAGGCGTTCCGAGAGGAAAGCCGACGGGGCATCACCCCGGCGCGGGACGGATTCCTGCGCGGTCCGGAGAACACGGCCATCCTCGAATGGATGCCGCACCACCAGCCCGGCGACTCGACCACCATCAAGACCGTGGCGTACACCCCCACGAATCCGTCCGTCCATCAGCTGCCCACCATCGTGGGCACCATGGCTCGCTACGACGATGTGACCGGCCGTCTGCTGGCCATCGGCGACGGCATCCTGCCCACCGCGGTCCGCACCGGCGCCGCCTCCGCCATCGCCAGCCGTCTGCTGGCCCGCCCCGACAGCCGGGTCCTCGGCCTGGTGGGCGCCGGTGCCCAGGCGGTGACCCAGGCGCACGCCCTGAGCCTGGTCTTCCCGCTGGAGCGCGTCCTCGTCCATGACATCGATCCCGCCCACGCCGAGTCGTTCGCCGAGCGCGTGGAATTCCTCGGAATCGACGTGCGGGTGGCATCCGTCGCGGAGATCGAGGCGGCATCGGACATCATCTGCACCGTCACCTCGGTCGGGGTCGGGGACGGCCCGGTCCTCCACGGCGAGCGGCTGCGCCCGCACGTCCACATCAACGCCATAGGCGCCGATCTGATCGGCAAGTACGAGGTGCCGCGGTCCGTGCTGAAGTCCGCCTTCGTCACCCCGGACCACCGGGGGCAGGCGCTGCGCGAGGGCGAGTGCCAGCAGCTCGACGCGAGCGACCTGGGCCCGGAGCTGCCCGAGCTGTGCGCGGAACCGGCGCTCGCCGAGGCGCGGCGGGAGGGGCTGACCGTCTTCGACTCGACCGGATTCGCCCTGGAGGATCACGTCGCCTTCGACGTGCTCCTCGAACTCGCGGAGGAAGCCGGCATCGGCGACCGGGTGCAGTTGGAACACCTGCCGGAGGACGCGCTCAACCCGTACTCCTTCCAGTGACGGAACCGGGCTGTGCCCGCCCGGAACGTGGCGGGGCCGCGGACAGCCCGGCGGTGTGTCAGACGCCCAGAGGTGCTCGACGGCGTATGGGACGACGTCGTCGGGCACCTCGGCATGTGTGCTTGTCGCCGGTCGTACGCCTCAGGACTCCAGATACCGCAGGACCGCCAGGATCCGCCGGCTGTAGCCGGCGGTGTGCGACAGCTCGAGCTTGTCGAAGATCGTGTTGAGGTTCTTCTCCACCGAGCTCAGCGAGATGTGCAGCTTCTGCGCGATGGCCGTGTTGGTGTGGCCCTGCGCCAGGGTCTCCAGAACACTTCGCTCGCGCGGGGTGAGCCGCGCGAGCGGGTCACCGTGCGTGGTACGGATGACCAACTGGCGCACGACCTCCGGATCGATCGCCGCGCCGCCCGCGTGAATGCGCTCCAGCGCGTCCAGGAACTCCTCGACCTGGGCGACCCGGTCCTTCAGGAGGTACCCGACCCGCTCCGCGTTGGCGGCCAGCAGCTGGGCCGCGTAGTTGCGCTCCACGTGCTGTGACAGCACGAGCAGGCTGATCCGGGGCCAGCGCTTGCGGATCTCCAACGCGGCCCGCAACCCGTCGTCGGTGTGTGTCGGCGGCATCCGGATGTCGACGACGACCATGTCGGGCGTCCGCTCCTCGACCTCCTTCATGAGGGACACCGCGTCGCCCACGGCCGCGACGACCTCGTGGCCCTCCTCGACGAGCAGCCGTACCAGCCCTTCCCGTAGCAAGGTCGAGTCCTCGGCGAGGATCACGCGCATGGAAGCTCCGCGGTAATGGTCGTGGGTCCCCCGAGGGGGCTGTCGATGTGCAGTAGACCGTCGAGCGCGCCCACCCGGCTGCGCAGTCCGGTGAGACCGCTGCCCGACGGGTCCGCTCCGCCGGTGCCATTGTCCTCGACCCGGACCACGAGCACCGCTCCGTACAGCGCGAGCCGGATGGAGATCGCCGTGGCACCGGAGTGCTTGGCGGCGTTGGTCACACACTCCGACACCACGAAGTACGCGGCGGTCTCCACCGTCTGGGGCAGCGCGCGGTCGACCTCGAAGTCCATACGGATGGGGATGGAGCACCGCTCGGAGACCCCGCTGAGTGCCTCCTTCAGCCCCAGGCTGTCCAGGGCGGACGGATAGATCCGCCAGGTCGCCTCACGGAGTTCGGTGATGACCTCCTGGGACTCCTGGTGCGCCTGGTGCAGCAAGGCGTCCACCTGCTCGGGGTTGCGGGCACGGCTGCGGCGCGCCCGGCCGAGCAGCATGGCGAGCGCCACCAGGCGCTGCTGGATGCCGTCGTGGAGATCGCGCTCGATGCGGCGGCGCTCGGCGTCGACGGCCTGGACGACCGCGGCCCGGCTGGTGGCCAGCTCATCGATGCGCTGCCGCAGAACCTCCTGCTCGGACGGCCCGAAGCACTCGCGGGCCAGCTTGGCGTCCAGCACCGCCAGGGAGTAGATGCCCTGCACGTCGAGGAAGAGCAGCACTCCGCCGAGCAGCGCCTGGGTGAGGAGTTCCTGGAGGTCGAGGCGGCCTTGGACCAGCCGCACGGCCAGCACGGCGGCGAGGATGACGCCGAACCCCAGCAGACCCACGACGATCGTGCACAGCAGCCCGGTGTAGCTGCGGGTCGCCAGATAGCGCAGGACCTTCTGGTCGGACGACTTGTAGTGCTCGGGGAAACGATCGCCGAAGAAGATGAAGCGGCGCGCCCGGTCCAGCGCCGCGACCCGACGGGCCCCGGAGGCGAGGGCGGCCAGGGCGCGGGGCCGGGTGCGCGGCCACAGCAGGAAGGCCGCCAAGGCCGTGCCGGCGATCAGCAGGTAGAGCAATCCGAGCATGGCCGTACAGCAGCCGAGGAGCGCTCCCGGAATCCTGCGCGGCCAAGAGGGCTCCGCCGCCCCCCTGCCGTCGTGCTGACCGGGCGCGCCGAGAAACAGGTGATGAGTGGCGATATTTGTCAAATCCCCCTGCACGGGGGCAAAGCCTAGCCCGGCCGCACAGCCCGGGCAAGATCGCCCGGGCTGTGGCGCGAGCAGAGCGGAGGGGCCGGGCCGCGCGTCGTGGCTCATGAAGCGTGGCGCCGCCGGTCGCGCCCGCGAAAGCGCATGACCACATAGACCACTATGGCCACCAGAACCGCGACCAGGACCACCTTGGAGAAGACACCGACGTAGGTCTCCACCTCGTCCCACTGATCGCCCAGCCAGTAACCGGCCATCACCAGCACCGTGTTCCAGACCAGGCTGCCCAGCGTGGTCAGCAGGGCGAAGACCGGCAGCGGCATGCGCTCGACCCCGGCCGGAATGGAGATGAGGCTGCGGAAGATCGGCACCATGCGGCCGATGAACACCGCCTTGGTGCCGTGCTTCTCGAACCACTGCTCCGTACGGTCCAGATCGGACGTCTTCACCAGCGGCAGCTTCGCCCAGATGGCGTGCATGCGCCGACGGCCGACGAGCATCCCGATCCAGTACAGCACCAGCGCGCCCACCACCGAGCCGAGCGTGGTCCAGAACAGCGCCGAGGCCAGGCTGATCACACCCTGACCCGCCGCGAACCCGGTCAGGGGCAGGATCACCTCGCTGGGCAGCGGCGGGAAGAGGTTCTCCAGCGCGATGGCCAGACCGGCTCCCGGCCCGCCCATCGCGTCCACGAGGTCCGCGGCCCAGCCGGCGATGCCGTCCGAGGGCTCCTGGGGCAGAGCCAGGGTCATCAAGTGCATGCGTGGTCTCCAACATGGCGGTCCGGCGCCAGGGGCGCCTCCCGCCCCGACGCCTGCCAATCTAGAAACCGCGGATCGGCGGGGACATGAGGATTGCCGCCCGACCCGGTGGTGTTCTCCGCAGCGCTGACCCTGCGGGAAACCGCAGATCAGCCCGGCCCATTCACGGTCGCTCTGCACACTCAGGAACACCTGAGCGCCGTCCCCGCGGCGATAGGCGCCGTACGGGGAGATGGACGGATGGCGGGCGCCGCTGCGGACCACTCCGGCACCGCCGTACGCCACCAGCGTCGGCGCACCGCCCTGACTGCCCCGGCTGATCACGATCCGCGCGGGGTCCACCGGCGAATGCTCACGGGCGGCCTAAACCGCCCGCACCGCGTCCGTGTACAGCCGGCGGTAGTAGTAGTCGTCCGGGGAGGGCAGCCGGTTGTGCGGCAGCCCCCGGCCGCTGTTGTAGCCGAGGCACCGCACCACGCACGGCAGCGGGCCCGCCGCGTCGCGCGGAACCAGCAGCCGGCCGCGTATCCGGTGCCCGTCGAAACCGGAGAACTCCGCCGAACGGTACCCGGCCATCCGGCGACCGTCGCGCACCTGGCCGCCGATCACCGCGATCCGGCGCCCCGGCCCGGAGTTCAGCGGTCGATACGCGCTCCGTGCGGGCCCGTGTCCGGTAGCTCGCCGACCCGCGCCGCGGCCGGGTTCAGCACCCGGGTGAGAAAGGCGCGGGTGCGGGGGTGGACCGGGTCGGACACGACCTGCTCCGGTCCGCCCTCCTCCACGATCACCCCGTCGTCCATGAACACCACCCGGTCGGCGACCTCCCGCGCGAAGCTCATCTCATGGGTGACGACCAGCATGGTCATCCCCTCGTCGGCCAGGGCGCGCATCACCGCGAGCACATCCCCGACCAGCTCGGGATCGAGTGCCGAGGTCGGCTCGTCGAAGAGCATCAGCTCCGGGTCCATCGACAGCGCCCGGGCGATGGCCACCCGCTGCTGCTGTCCGCCCGACAGCTGCGCCGGATAGGCCGATTCCTTGTCGCCCAGACCGACCCGGCTCAGGGTCTCCCGCGCGATCCGCACCGCCTCCGCCTTGTCGCGGCGCAGCACCCGCCGCTGGGCGATGGTGAGGTTCTCCAGGGCCGTCAGATGCGGAAAGAGGTTGAACGCCTGGAACACCATGCCGATCCGCCGCCGCACCCGGTCGATGTCCACATCCGGGTCGGTGACCTCGGTCCCCGCCACGGTGACCGAGCCGGAAGTCGGCTCCTCCAGGAGGTTCACACAGCGCAGCAGCGTCGACTTGCCCGATCCCGACGGGCCGATGACACAGACCACCTCGCCCCGCCGGACGGTGAGGTCGATGCCCTTGAGTACCTCCAGGTCGCCGAAGGACTTGTGCAGCCCCTCCAGGCGGATGGCGATGCCGTCCGCCTCGCCGGTCCCCTCCACCTTCGTCGTCTCCTTCACACCGGTCACCTCGCCTTCGCCGCACGGGACTCGAGCCGGCGCACCAACTGGCCGAGCGGTACGGTGATGATCAGGTAGCACACCCCGGCGACCAGGATCGGGGTGAGGCTGCGATTCTGATTCAGCGCGTCCCGGCCGAACTTGGACAGTTCGTACTGGTCCAGGGAGAGCCCGAGCAGATAGACCAGGGACGAGTCCTTGGTCAGCAGGACCAGTTCATTGGTGAGCGGCGGCAGGACGATCCGGAACGCCTGCGGGATGATGATCGAGGCCATCGCCCGGGTGTGGGACATGCCCAGCGAACGCGCCGCCTCCATCTGCCCCTTGGGCACCGCCTGGATGCCCGCCCGCATCGTCTCCGCGATATAGGCGGCTCCGACGAGCCCCAGCGCCAGCATGACCGTGACATACCGGTCCAGCGCCACCTGGAAGGCGAGCGGCACTCCGAAGCCCAGCGCGATGAACACCAGCAGCGCGGGCACCCCGCGGAAGAACTCGATATAGGCCACCGCCAGCCAGCGGTACGGCGGCACCTGCGAGAGCCGCATCAGCGCCAGCACCACCCCGAGGACCAGGCCGAAGCCGAAGCCGAGCAGGGTGTAGACGATGGTGTTGACCAGGGCGGTGGTGATGATCTCGGGGAACAGGGACCGGGCGACCTCGGCGTCGAAGAACGCGCGCCGCAGCTCACCCCAGTCCGCGGCCAGGACGATGGCGAGCAGCAGGGCGATGAGCACGGCGTACTGCACCGCTCGTATCGCCCGCACCCGCTGCCGGCGGGTCATTGCCATATGTATGCGGACTCCTCAGCTCCGATGACCGTCAGCGGGCGCGTCACTTCTTGGGCGCGGTGCCGAACCACTTCTTGTAGATCCGGTCGTAGGAGCCGTCCGCCCGGGCGTCCTTCAGCACCGCGTTGATCTTCTTGCGCAGTGCGTCGTTGCCGGTCCGTACGGCGATGCCGTACTGCTCTCCGGTGTCGAACTCGGCCGCCACGGCGGTGTCGGGGTTGTCCTTGACGTAGTCGTAGAGGACCCCGTTGTCGTTGATGCCCGCGTCGGTCTGGCCGGTCTTGACGGCGGTCAGCAGCAGTGCGAGATCCTCGAACTGGACCAGTTTGGCGCCCTTGGCGTGCTTCTGGGCGTAGCTCTCACCGGTGGTCCCCTGCTGGACCGCGAGCTTCTTGCCCTTGAGGTCGGCGAGGGACTTGTACGGCTTGCCCTTGGGGGTGAGCAGCGCCTGGGTGGCCTCGAAATAGGGCTCGGAGAAGTCCAGGTTCTTCTCGCGCACATCGGTGATGGTCATCCCGGCGGCGGCCACATCACACTGGTTGGTGTTGAGGTCCTCCCCGGACTGGATGCCCTCGAAGGGCGTGTCCACGATCTCCTGCTTCACATCGAGCGCCGATGCCACGAGATCGACGATGTCCACATCGAAGCCGACGATCTTCTTGCCCTGCTTGGACTGGAAGGGCGGATACGGCAGATGTGTGCAGGTCGTGAGCTTCCCGGACTTCACCAGGCTGATGTCAGAGCCGCCGGACCCCGATGACTTGGTGCTGGTGCACCCGGCCAGCAGGGCGGATACAGCGGCGACGGCTATGACGGGCAACGCGGAGCGAGCGGACACGGCGCCTCCGGGGCAGGATGGGCAGGACGATCACGGATCTCATGATCAGTGAGTCGGCCCGAATCCTCCCACCGGAGGTGGCGCGATGTCTTCAGATGTGTATTGCGACCACGTAACGGACGGGCGCCGACGGGCGCGGCCGGGCACCGACAGGCACGGACAGGGACGAGGTCAGCGCCGCCGGCGCCGCTTGCGGCGCTTGCTCCAGAACCAGCCGGCCGGTGGCTCGTCGGCTCGCCAGGGCTGGGGCTCGGGTGCGCCGCGCCGCCACCGCGCGGTGAGCATCCGGGTGCGCGCGGCGGGCTCGGTGACCTCGGCACCCCGTATGAAGTCCTCGTCGAGTTCGACGTCGTCCCAGCCGTCGGCGTCGTCCCCTTGGGGTGTGGATCCGGTGCTCAAGGGGCACCTCCCCTTAATCAACAGTGCCGCTCGGGCACGAAAGCGTGTTCCTCTAGCGAGAAACGCCTGGGGTGTCCGCCGAGTTCCGGCGGACACCGTCCGGTTTGTTCCCGGTCTGTGCCTGGTCTGCGCCCGGTCCCGCGAAGATCAGCCGGGCGGGTCCTGGACCGGGAGCCACACCCGCATCGCGCCGGGCTCGCGGTTCGCCCACGCGTAGTAGGGGATCGCGGTCACCCGGACCGGCTCGGGGACTTCCGCGCCGTCCGCCTCCCCGCCGGAGCCGACGTCCGCGCCGCCCGCGCCCCCGCGGGAGCCCACGCCGCCGTCCCGGTACGGCCACCAGCCGTCGCGCGCCACGGGCCGGCACTGGGCCCGGGAGGTGATCACGGTCACCCCGCCCAGCAGCTCCGGCCGGTGCTCGGCGCTCAGCGCGGCACCCGGGGCGAGGGCGATGTCGTCCAGCCGCAGCCCGGCGGGCTGGTCGGGCCGCTCCAGGCAGTACACCAGCGGGCCGCGCTCGATCGCGGCACAGCCGCGCACCCCGTCGACCCGTGGATCGGGACGGGTGAGCCGGGGGTCCAGCGCCAGGCTCAGCACGACCGTCTCCCCGGGCCGCCAGCGCCGCCGCAGCCGCAGCCAGCCGTCCTCGGCCCGCTCGGCCACCGGCTCCCCGCCGACCGTGGCCTCGTACGTCCGGGCCCAGTGCGGGATGCGCAGCGAAAGCGTCCAGTCCGCGTCCCGCGGGGCCGCGTCCACCACCACCGCGATCCGCCCCTCCCACGGGTAGCCGGTCCCCACCCGCACCGCCCCGCCGCCCGCCTCGTACGAGCCGGACGCGTACTGGTGCAGCTGGAGCCCCTCGGCGTCGCCGCTCGCCATGTAGTGCGGCAGCGAGGCCAGCAGCCGCATCACGTTGGGCGGGCAGCAGGCACACCGGAACCATGGCGTCCGGTGGGCGTTCTGATCGCCGGTGGCCGTCTTACGGAGCTCATCGTCCTCGCGGACGTGCAGCGGATTCACATACAGCCAGCGCTCACCGTCGAGCGAGACCCCCGATGCGAAGCCGTTGAACAGGGTCCGCTCCACCAGATCGCTGTAGCGGGCCTCCCCGGTCAGCAGCGCCATCCGCCAGCCGAAGTGGATGGCGGCGACGGCCGCGCAGGTCTCCGCGTACGCCCGGTCCGGCGGCAGCTCGTAGGCGTCCCCGAAGGACTCCAGCTCATGCCGGGATCCCACCCCGCCCGTCAGATAGGTCTTTGTCGCGACCATGTCCTCCCACAGCCGCACCAGGGCGTCCCGCAGCCCCGTATCGCCGGTCTCCGCCGCCACGTCCGCGGCCCCGGCCAGGAGGTACAGCTGGCGCACCGCGTGCCCGGCGACCGCCGTCGCCTCCCGCACCGGGACATGGTCCTGCCAGTAGGGCGCCCCGGGCCGGGGGCCGGGGGAGCCTTCCGGCGGGCCGTCGCCGAGGCTGCCCCGGCCGCGCCGGTCCACGAAGTGCCCGGCCAGTTCGAGATAGCGCCGCTCACCGGTCTCCCGGTACAGCTCGACCAGCGCCGTCTCGATCTCCGGATGTCCGCAGACCGTCTCGTCCTTGCCGGGCCCGAACGTGGCGTCGACGAGGTCGGCGCACCGCACCGCCACCGCGAGCAGCCCGTCCCGGCCGGTGGCCCGGTGGTGCGCGACCGCGGCCTGGAGGAGATGGCCCGCGCAGTACAGCTCATGCCCCCAGTGCGGTTCCGCCCACCGCCGGGCGTCCGGCCCCAGCTGGTAGTACGTCTGGAGATAGCCGTCCTCGGCCTGTGCGGCGGCCACCAGCCCGGCCAGCCGCTCCACCTGCCGGGACAACTCCTCCTCGGCCGGTCCCTCGCCGCCGTCGGCCAGCTGCCAGGACGCCGCCTCCAGCCATTTGTGCACATCGGAGTCCTGGAACGGGAAGTCGCCCCGGAAGCCGGACCGGGCCGCTTCCGCTCCCGCGGCGGCCCGCAGATTGGCGAGATTGCCCGCCCGCTCCAGCCGGTCCGGCCCCTGGGCGACGCTCACCTCGGCGTTGACCCGGCGTCTGGCGGCCCAGAAGCCCCCGGTGATCCGTGCCGCGGTGGCCGGGCGGAGCGCGGTGTGCGCTGCCTCGGAGAGCCGGATCGGACCTGCGGACATCCGCCCACCCCTTACACCGCACCGCCGGCCATGCCTGTCTCCCGGTCAGGAGTGGAAACCGGTTTCCGCCGCGAGCATAAGGAGGTGTTCTTCCGGCCGACAAGACTTTCCACACACCATTCAACAACATTCAACATGTGGGCACGGTGTGCGGACGCGGCGGCCGCGGCGGTGGCCTACGCCGAGGTCAGCGCCCCCTGCTCGGCCACATGGGCCACCACACAGGTGACGTTGTCCGGCCCGCCCGCGCGGTTGGCGAGGGCCACCAGCTCCCGTACGGCCCTGCCCGGGTCGTCCTCCGAGGCGAGCACGCGCCGGATCTCCCCGGTGGGCACGACCCCCGTCAGCCCGTCCGAGCACAGCAGATAGCGGTCCTCGGCGCGGGCGTCCCGCAGGGCGAAGTCCGGCTCGAACGCCGAACCGCCGCCCATGGCGCGCAGCAGCAGCGCCCGCTGGGGGTGCGAGGCGGCCTCCTCGGGGGTGATCCGCCCCTCGTCGATCAGCGACTGGACCACGGTGTGGTCATGGGTGATCTGGAACAGCTCACCGTCGCGCAGCAGATAGGCGCGCGAGTCGCCGATATGGACCAGCCCGAGGCGGGAGCCCGACCACACCATCGCGGTGAGCGTCGTGCCGACGTCCCGCAGCGTGGGGTCGGAGGCGGCCAGCGCGGAGACCGACTCCCGGGCCCGGTGGGCCGCCTCCTCCAGGGCGCTCAGCAGTTCCCCGCCGGGGACGCCCGCGTCCAGCGGTTTGAGCGCCTCGATCGCCGCCTCGCCGGCGTGCCGGCCGCCCCCGAAGCCGTCGGCCACGGCGAGCAGGCGCGGACCGGCGTAGCCGGCGTCGTCGTTGCTCTCCCGGACCGAGCCGGTGTCGGAGAGCACGGCGTAGCGGATCCCCAGGGTGGGGTGGTCAGAAGACATCGTGATGTCCTTCCCGGACAGATGGTCGACGAGGAAGGCGGCCAGGTCCCTCCTGGCGGCGGTGTCGGCCTCGACCCGCGCCCAGTACGCGCGCACCTCCCGCGCCGCCGTCTCCGGCGCCAGCTCGCACACCGCCCGGATGTCGGCCAGTGGCATGCCGAGCCGCCTCAGCCACGCCACCAGACGGGCCCGCTCCAGCTGGGCCGGATCGTAGCGGCGGTAGCCGGAGTACGGATCGACGCGGGCGGGCGGCAGCAGTCCGAGCTCGTCGTACAGGCGAAGCGCCTTGGGGGACAGCCGCGACGCCCTCGCGAACGCACCGATGGTCAGCAGCCCCATGCTCGCCCTCCTCGTCGCCGGGCACCTCGCCCGGCCACCACGATGCTCGGGCTTCCCCTTTGGGGAAGGTCAACGATGGGCCCCTGATCAGTAGCTCGACTCTCAGGCGAACGAATTCCCGAAGCAAGTGAGCGCCCACGATCCGATATCAAGCTCTCATGGCAATGAGTCGGTCATATCCATACATCTTGCCTTCTTCGGGTATCCGCCATGCTTTACCCGGGAACTGACGGTGTATCCGCGCGTTCTCGTGGCCTCACGAGAAGAGGGAGGTCCTCTCATGGCCGTTTCCACCACCCCGGGCACCGTCTGGGGCACCTGGATCAACTTGCAGGGCGGTATCCACTCCGAGCCCGCCCCGGTCACGTTCGCCGACGACCGGGTGCAGGTCTTCATCCGGGGCGGGTCGAACGTCCTGTGGAGCAGGGTGGAGGCCCGCGACGGCAGTTGGGGGCCGTGGCAGCAATACCCGGGCCTGTCCGTCGACGGCATCCCGGCGCCGATCCGGGGCAAGGACGGAAAGGTCCGGGTCTTCTACCGCACCCCGAGCAACAACCTGGAGGTCATCACCCAGACCTCCATCAACTCCGGGTACGGACCGCCCCAGACCCTGGTCACCGGCATCGGGGACGACCCGGCCGCCGCGCTCGGCGCCGACGGCCGCATCTATGTGTTCTTCCCCGGCACCGACAACGCCCTGTGGTACATCCGCAACCAGGATCTGCAATACGAGACCTACAGCGCCGCCACGTCGCTGGGGGGCGGCATCTTCGCCACGCCTTCGCCCATCCTGGACGGGGGAGGACGGCTCGTGGTGGCGGTCAAGGGGGCGGGCGAGACCCTTTACACCATCCAGCAGCAGACGGCGAACTCCACGGTCTGGGAAGCCTTTTCCCTCAACGCCTCCAATGTGACCAGCCGCCCGTCGGTGTGCCCGGACGCGGCGGGCCGGGTGCAGATCTTCTACCGGGGTTCCGACGGGTCCGTCCGGCGGGTCGGACAGAGCGACGACTACGACACGTTCGGCGCCCCCGTGAGCCTCGGCGCCCAGATCGTCTGGCGGCCCACCTGCGCCCTGGCCCAGGACGGCCGGATCAACGTGTTCATCAAGGCCACCGACAACGCCCTGTGGGTCGCCGTCCAGAACACCGAGAACGGCACGGCGTACAGCGGCTTCCAGTCCCTGGGCGGGGTCGTAGGCTCCGCGGGTGTCGGGGTCCCCATCCTCAACGAGGAGAATCTGCTCTACGTCTTCATCCAGGGCAGCGGAACCGCCAGGGACCTCTGGCTCCAGCGCCAGACCTTCGTCTGATCCCTCCTCGCCGGATCGCCGAGCCGCTGAGAGTTCCGCCGTCACCGTCGAGCCCGTCCACTTCGGCAACCACATCCGCGCCGGCTACCTCGGCAGGTCGCAGTACCCGGACCCGTATCTCAAGGCCGCGTTCGACGACTTCCGCGTGTACGGCAGGACACTCAGCGCTAATGAGGTCGCCACTTTGGCCCAAAGCTGAGAGGCTCGGGCGGGCGGGCCGTGCCCACGGTCTGCCCGCACCCAACCGCACCGTACGGACAAGGACGACGCCCATGGTCCACCTCGCCGCCGAGAACCGCTACGACTCGATGCAGTACCAGCGCTGCGGACGCAGCGGTGTGCTGCTCCCGAAGGTCTCGCTCGGCCTGTGGCACAACTTCGGCGACACCCACCCCCTGGAGACCCAGCGCGCGGTGCTGCGCCGCGCCTTCGACCTCGGCGTCACCCATATCGATCTGGCCAACAACTACGGTCCGCCGCCCGGCAGCGCCGAGGCCAACTTCGGCTCGATCTTCGCCCAGGACTTCCGCCCCTATCGCGATGAGCTCTTCATCGCCTCCAAGGCCGGACACCTCATGTGGCCGGGGCCGTACGGGGAATGGGGTTCGCGCAAGTACGTCCTCGCCAGCCTCGACCAGTCGCTGTCCCGGATGGGACTGGACTACGTCGATGTCTTCTACTCCCACCGCTTCGACCCGGACACCCCGCTCGAGGAGACGATGGGTGCCCTCGACAGCGCGGTACGGCAGGGCAAGGCGCTCTACGCGGGCATCTCCAACTACCCGCCGGAGGCGATCGCCGAGGCCGCGGCGATCCTGAAGGAGCTGCGCACCCCGTACCTGATCAACCAGTACCCGTACTCGATCCTCCAGCGCGGGGTCGAGGGCGGGGTGCTCCAGGCGTCCGCCGAGGCGGGCGTCGGCGTCATCGCCTTCTCGCCGCTGGCGCAGGGACAGCTCACCGACCGCTATCTGCACGGGGTGCCCGCCGATTCGCGCATGGCGCTCGGCCACTTCCTCAAGCGCGAGGCGCTCACCGAGGAGCGGCTGGCCCTGCTGCACGCCCTCAACAAGCTCGCCGAGGGGCGTGGCCAGACCCTCGCCCAGCTGGCGCTCGCATGGGTGCTGCGGGACCCCCGGGTGGTCTCGGTGCTGATCGGCGCCAGCAGCGTCGCCCAGCTGGAGCAGAACGTTGCGGTGCTGGACGCGCCCGCCTTCACCGACGCCGAGCTGGCCGAGATCGACCGGCTCTCGGCGGAGGCGGGGGTCGAGATCCCCTGACGGGCCCCGGCCCCGGGACCCACACGGATGACCTGAGGCCCGCCGCGCCCGGCGCGGCGGGAATCCGTCATCGCGGCCCTCGGATTCGGCCTCGCGGTCGCCGTCGCCCTCGACGCCTTCATCGTCCGCATGACCATCGTGCCCGCGG